>JBOGJG010000105.1:0-24396 GCA_050747825.1 Acidobacteriota bacterium
AAAAACGCAAAACGCAGGACCTGACCCCCTTCAATCTTCCGCAGCCCCTCCTGAATGTCTTGCTCCGACAGCCAGCGCCCTCTCACCATCACGCCGGCTCGCTGGGAGATGTTGGCGGCGTCTGAAAGGGGGTTGGCATTCAGGAGGATGAGGTCGGCACGTTTTCCCTCTTCGACAGTACCGAACTCGTCCTTGTCCTCAAAGTATTCTCCGACCTGGACGGTGCCGGAACGCAGGATCTGGTAGGGAGTCATGCCTGCCTCGGCCATGGCCTGGATCTCGCGGTGAATGGAGAACCCGGGGACGGAGAAGGTCTGGGGAGCGTCCGTGCCGAAAAGGATGGTGACACCGCCCTCGTTCAGAGCTTTCAAGAGTTGCTTCCGGTTGGACGCGACCTGCTGGGCCTGGTCTCTGTCGAATTGCGGATGGCTGATGCGTCGCTGATATCCTTCGATCCAATTCTCAACCTGCTCTTGAGGCATGTATTTCAACTCGGGATAGCGGCGCATCTCGCTCAGGTCGGCAGATCCCAGTATCGTTTCCCAAAGTGCCATGGTAGGGACCACTTCGACCTCATGCTCGAGGGTGAGTTCAACGGCTTCCTTTAACCTGGATTCGTCCAATGGGCCGCTTTCGCCATTCAGGTAGTCAATGTAGCCGTCCAGGTGATCAATTGTGTCCTGGCCCATTTCAATGGCATGGACCAGACCGACATCATCAGGAATGTGTCCCGCGAAGGGGATATCCAGCCGGTCAGCCTCCTCAGCCATGGCATCGTATTCTTCACGGGTGAGCCCTGGAAGCACCTTGAGCAGATCCCATCCGGCCACCTTCTGCTCGCGAACTCTTTGGCGGGCTTGGGCGGGCGAATCAATGGAGTTGCCGCTGAAACCGGGTCCAGCCAGATAAAGGGTGGGGGAGATGATGCTGCCCGTATTGGCCTGCTCCCGCAGCTCGAGCTGCCCAGGCGACCCTTGCATGCCTCGTACCGTGGTCACTCCGTTGGCCAGGTAAAGGAACAGCACATTTTGAACATATTCGGCCCGGGCATCAGAGGGCGGGATATGGCCGTGCATTTCGGCAAAGCCGGGGATCAAATACTTGCCGGAGCCGTCTACGCGTTGGGCTCCCTCGGGGATTTCGACACGATCCGCGGGTCCGATTTCCGTAATGCGGTCGCCGCGGACGATTACGGTGTGGTGCTCGAGGCTGCGGTCATCCTCCATGGAGACGACGTTGACATCGACGAAAGCAGTCACGCCCGCATCCGGTTCCTGCGCTCCAGATGAAACCCCGATGAATACGATGAATAAAAAGGCAATTAAAGGAACAAGTAATCTCAGCATTGAATGATTGTACGAAATTTCTTGCTTTAAGGCTGATAGAGTGGAACAATTCACAACCATCATGAAGAGTGCCCTGACGGCTGGTTTTGCGGCGCTCAGCTTACTTCTGTGCCACTGCTCCGATTCGGTTCACGGCCATCAGGATGAATTTGTTTCCATCTTCGATGGCGAGACGTTGGAGGGCTGGCACATCAGTGCCCGGACCGGTCACAGCCGCGTCAGCGGCAATCAGACCGGCGGCCGGTGGGTGGTCAGAAACGGCGCTATCGTCGGGAGCCAGGATATTCCCGGCAATGGCGGCATCATCATCACTGATGAGCAGTTCGGGAATTTCGAGGTCGTGCTGGAAATGAATAACGACTTTGGTCCCGACAGCGGGCTGTTTCTCCGCAGTACTGAGGACGGTCGAGCTTATCAGGCGATGATCGACTACCACTCCGGCGGCAACCTGATGGGAATCTATGGTGAGGGATTGGGAGGAAATCCTCACCTGCGGAACTTCAGTTTCCTGGACGATCCAGGTCGGATTGAAGCCGTGGAGGCGCCGCTTCCGCTGCCCGTCCTGTCTGAGTCGTGGCCCAGTTTCTGGAGGCATGGAGAATGGAATGAGCTGCGCGCTCGAATTGTCGGAGATCCCCCGACCATCACCACCTGGATCAACGGTGTGAAGTTCATGCACTGGACCGAGACCGAAAGGCGCCACCCGGATAGCGGCGGCATAGCCCTGCAAGTTCACGGTGGCGGCGATTTCACCAACCAGTTTGTCCGCTACCGAAACATCCGCCTACTTGGTGACACGCACCAATTAGACCCCTAAATCCCTTTCAATAAAGAGAACTTCGGCTGCTCTGGCACCTAATTGCTCCTACAGCGCCACAGGACCGCCATCTTCTCCTGGCTTGCGATCTGCATTTAGCCCAAAGGGAGGCTTGTCCTCATCGGCAGGATTGAAAAAAATCTTGGCGTCGAGCACATTGTTTCGATGGAACTCGTAGACGGTGCCATGAAATTCGTTGCTCCCCGACTTTGTCGTCACGTTGATGACTCCCCCGGTGCCATGTCCGAATTCAGCCGAATAGACGTTCATTTGCACCTTGAACTCCTGAATGGCGTCAATTGAGGGCTTCACCATTTCGGCTCTGCGCCCGGCGGTGGCCAACTCGACGCTGTTGTTATCCATTCCGTCTCGTCTAATATGTAGTTGTTCTGGGTGGTCCGTTGCCCTCCGGTACTAACGCAAGTTTACGGATATTTTAGGCGATAGTCAGGCATAAGTGGTTGATGCAGCTTTACTTAATCTTGGTTCAGAGGCGTGGTACCCATCTCCTTGGCGAGCCGGTGTAAATCCAGAGCTTCTGCCAGGCGCCGCTGATCTTCGTCCATGGCCGAAAGAACCCGTTCGCCGGAACCGTTGGTGTAAATCACTAAAGTTTCGTGGATCTTCTCGAGCCGGCCGATCGTTCTTGGGGCATTCAAGCCGATCCCGGACTGCCGCAATTGCATTTGGAGAACAGCCAGGAGCAGCAGCGCAAAATGGCAGTACAAAGTATGGACGCGAATCTTGCTGTCCGTCCACTGGAACATCGGCCACCAGGGGCCATTGGATCGCGCTTTGCTGAGGGCAAACAGGTGTTCCTGACGGGTCAGGCGTCGGTAGGCGGAAACGATCTGCTCACTGCTCCAATCGTCCCGATCCGTAAACAGGACCGTCTTTCCCAAGTAGCGACGCTGAAGCTCGCGCTTTTTCTTGGCATCCCAGGACCAACGCAGCTCCAGCACTTTCTGCCCCTCGGTCTTCATCTCCACCTGCAAAAACTCGCGCAGATGATCGCGGGCCGTCCACTCTCGGATTTTATTCTCCACTGAGCTTTCCTGATATCCCTTGCCTTTGCGGCTCCGACTTTCCTGGATGTGGCGGGCTAACTCCAGTAATTTTCCGTGCACCTTCTGTTGCAGGCGATTCATGGCGGCTCGCTGCTTGCGCAAAAAAGAGGGGGAAAAGACCACCAGTAGCGTTCGCTCCCGCCCCCAAAGCTGGTGCCGACTGCGGTAGATCTTCACGTGTTTGGACCCGGCCAGTTCCAGTTTCTGGTGAGCTTCCCGATCCACCTCCAGCAAGTCCGCCACCCAGCCTCCGGGAAGCGCTCCCACGTAATGCACCGCCGCCCCATCCAAAGTATCCAGATGGCTTCGGCTACTGTTGCCGCCGTCAAAAACCAAAGTCATTTGCTCGGGCGGTCGGTTTAATCCCCTCATCCACGCCTGCACCATCCCCTCCCAAGCCGTGCTGAAGTGACTCACATCGGGCCGGTTGCCGGCATAACACTGGTGATATAAAGGCAGGCCCGTTTCCTCGTCTTCAAATAAAGCCAGGGAAAGCTGACGCAGATCGGATCGTTTCTGCTTACTGTGCCCCCGCTGAGGCAGTTTCGGCCGCTGGTTGAACGTATCAATGAGGGTGGAGAACCGCCATTACGTCACTGATATTCATGCCACGCTTTTGCACCAGCTCGGGCTGATCCCCCAAAGGCTCGACGTCCCCGGACATCAGCGACTGAGAATCGATTACGGGAACCCCATAAAAGAGATCATCTCCTGAGCGAAGCCTTCGTGCTTTGAGAGTTCGCGTTTTTCCGCGGGACCAATCCGCCACGGTCTGCTAACATCCCCCCGATATGAAGCGACGTGAATTTCTCAAAGGGTTGAGCGTGCTCGGCGGTGGCTCGCTCTTTTCCTTACCCCATCTTCGAGCAGTGGGACCGGGATGGGCACAGGGAGCGCGCGGCGCAATCCAATGCGACGTCGCCATCATCGGCGGCGGCGTGGGAGGTTGCGCGGCGGCCCTGGCGGCCGCGCGCAGCGGCATGCGGGTCGTCCTCTCGGAAGAGACCGACTGGATCGGCGGACAGCTCACGCAGCAGGCCGTCCCTCCCGATGAGCATCCCTGGATCGAGCAGTTCGGAGCCACCCGCTCCTATCGCGAATATCGGCAGGGGGTGCGCGATTACTACCGCCGCTGGTATCCGCTCACTGCCGAAGCCGGTCGAAGGTGGAATCTCAATCCCGGCAACTGCAGCGTGTCGCGGATTTGCCACGAACCCCGAGTCGCGCTCGCCGTGCTCGAGTCGATGCTGGCTCCCTACGTCAGCGGCGGCCAGCTCTCGATTCTTCTCGAGCACCGGCCGGTCTCCGCCGGCACGACCGATGATCGCGTGGAGACCGTCCGAGTGCGGGATTTGAGAGAAGGCCGGGAAATCGACCTGGCCGCGCGCTATTTCATCGATGCCACCGAGACCGGCGAGCTCCTCCCGCTGGCTAAAACTGAGTATGTCACCGGCGCCGAATCGCAGGCCGAGACCGGCGAGCCGCATGCTCCTTCCGAGGCTCAGCCGGCGAACATGCAGGCGATCACGTGGTGTTTCGCGATTGATTACGTGGAGGGGGAGAATCACACGATCGAAAAACCCCGACAGTACGACTTTTGGCGTGATTACGTTCCCGATTTAAGACCCCCTTGGCCGGGAAAGCTGCTGAGCCTCACCTATTCGCATCCCATTACGCTGGAGCCGCAGCCGCGTCAATTTGATCCTCGCACCGGCAATGAAAATCCGGATATGTGGAGGTATCGCCGTCTTGCTGACCCGTTGAACTTCGAGAACGGCGCCTATCCGGGCGGGATTTCGCTGATCAACTGGCCGCAAAATGACTACCTGCTCGGCAATGTCTTTGAGGTCTCCGAGGAAGAAGCCAAAAAGCACCTGGACGGTGCTATGCAGTTGAGCTATTCGCTTCTTTACTGGCTGCAAACGGCGGCTCCGCGCCCGGATGGCGGCACCGGCTGGCCGGGTCTGCGCCTGCGCGGAGATCTCACGGGGACTTCTCACGGGCTGGCCAAGTATCCGTACATTCGGGAGGCGCGAAGAATCCGCGCTGAGTTCACGGTGCTCGAGCAACACGTGGGCACGGAGGCGCGCATGGAGATCACGGGCCTCGATCGCGATCGAGGCCAGGGCCAGTCCTTCCCCGACTCGGTCGGCGTCGGCAGCTACCGGATCGATCTACATCCCTCCACCGGGGGGGACAATTACATCGACATCAGCTCCCTGCCGTTTGAAATTCCGCTCGGGGCGCTTATTCCCCAGCGAGTGGAGAACCTTCTCCCGGCCGCAAAGAACCTGGGAGTCACGCACATCACGAACGGCTGCTATCGCCTCCATCCGGTCGAGTGGAACATCGGAGAGGCCGCCGGTTTTCTGGCTGCCTTCAGCCTGTCCAAAAAACAATCGCCCCGGCGGATTCGAAACAATGAAAGTCTGCTCCAGGAATTCCAAGGCTTCCTCACGGATCAGGGCATCGAAATCCGCTGGCCGAAAATTACCCCGAGGTAATTAAGTGAGAGCCCTCCTCTGCTCTTGCCCAATGTTCCACATTTATGCTGATATGCTTTTATGCGCACCACAGTTGAACTGCCCTCCGACCTTCTTCGACGAGCCAAAGCGCGCGCCACGCAAGACCTTCTCTTGAATGAAAGGGAGATGCCGTTTATTATCCGAAGTGAATGCTCGGTTACTGGTTTTTTCTCCCCCTGTTCTTCCTTACTGCTGTGAGTTTACGGGCAGAACAGGCGGAAACTCTACCCAATCTTCCCACTCTGGATTTGGAGAGATTCGAGCCGGTGATTCGAAACGAGATCGCCAAGGCACAGGAGCGCGCGCAATCCGATGCTCTGGATGCAAATGTCGTGGGGCGCCTCGGAATGCTGCTTCACGCCCACGACCAATACGAGGCGGCCGCGCCGTGCTATGAACGCGCGCATCGCCTGCAACCTCAGGAGTTCAAGTGGTCATACTATCTGGGCTTGACTCAAATCGAGTTGGCCCGGACGGAGGAAGCTCTGGCAAGTCTCAGCCACGCGCTGAAACTCGAGCCGGATTACCTGCCGGCTCAATTGAAACTGGCGCAGACGCTTCTCGCAACAGGAAACGTAAAAGAGAGTCGGCAGGCTTATCAGGTATTGGCGGAGCGCTTTCCGGAGGCGCCCGAAGTCCATTACGGCTTGGGCCAGGCGGCTTCGGCCGAAGGTAACTCAGCCGGAGCCCTCGAGCATTATCGAAAGGCATCTCAGCTGGACCCGGAATTCGGATCCGCTCACTATGCTCTGGCTCTCGCGTTGCGAAGTCTCGGCGGCGCCGAGGACGCGGAAAAACACATGGCGCTTTACAAGAAGTATCGCGGACAAGTGCCCGCCCACGATTCTTTTGTCGCCGAGCTGCACCGCTTGCGCGCCGGAAGCCGCGAGCATCTTGAACAGGGGTTAAAGCTTCAGCAGGAGGGAAAAATCGAAGAGGCTGTGCAGGCGTACAAACGAGTGCTGGAGGCGGATCCGGAACGCGTACAGGCACACATCAACCTGCTATCGGCGTATCTGAGCTGGGGCAAGCTGGAGGAAGCCGAAAAACATTACCAGGAGGCGGTCCGAATTAATCCCAACGCAGCGGAAGCACACTACAACTATGGTCTGCTGTTGAGCAGACAGGGAAGGGAAGCTGATGCGGCCGAGGCCTTCCGGAAAGCTCTGATGATCAATCCGCACTACGCGGAGGCTCACAACAATCTTGGACATGCCCTCTTTCGGGAAAAGAAATGGCAGGAGGCTGAGGATCACTTCCGCCAGGCGGTAGAGAGCAGACCGGACTATCGAATCGCTCGATATAATCTGGCCCGCCTCCTGCTCAATCGCGGAGATTTGGAAGGCGCGATCGGTCATCTGCTTCGGATTATTTCTGTTGAGGACAGCCAGACGCCGCTTTACCTTTACATATTGGCCGATGCGTGCGCCCGCGCGGGACGTCTGCGCGAGGCCATCGGCTATGCAGTAAAGGCCAAAGATATGGCAAAGTCACTGGGCCAAACCGAACTGGCTGCGCGCATCGAGAAGGAGCTGAGGGAGGCCCAGCGGGCGACCAAAACAGAGTTGCGACCATGAGAAAGTGTCATAGAAGACCGCCAAAGGCGGCCTTTTACGACACGCTCTCGGGTCGCGGCTCCGTTCTACTTTTTTATAGAGTAAAGAAAGGAGAATAGCCGTGCATTTATCAGTGTCTCGCGGCGCCGCCGCTCTGGTTCTGCTTGCGTTGTTTCTGATCACCCCTGCCTACTCCGCCGAAGTCATCGAGCGCGACATCGTGATCTATGGCGGAACGTCGGCCGGGATCGCGGCGGCCATACAGGCCTCGCGCATGGGAAAAAGTGTGGTGATTGCCGAATTCGGCAGGCATCTGGGAGGGCTCACCACGGGTGGTCTGGGCCGGACCGACATCGGCAACCAGGCCGTCATCGGAGGAATCTCGCGTGAATTTTACCGGCGCGTCGGACGCCACTACGGAGCCGACGAGATGTGGACCTTCGAGCCTCACGTTGCGAGCCAAACCTACCGGAGCATGCTGGAGGAAGCAAAAGTCACCGTTCACTTCGAGAAGCGTCTCGCGAGTGTGGAGAAATCGCAGGGCCGCATTCGGAGTATCCGCATGGAGGATGGAACCCTCTACCGCGGGCAGATGTTCATCGACGCCAGCTACGAAGGAGATCTGATGGCCCGGGCCGGGGTTTCCTACACCATCGGACGAGAATCGAACGCCACCTACGGAGAGCGTTTGAATGGAGTGACCAATCACAATCCCTACCATAACTTCGTCGCCTGGGTGGATCCGTATATCGAGCCCGGTAATCCGGAGAGCGGACTCCTGCCGTTTGTCCAGAGCGAGCCGCTGGACGATCCGGCTTTGATTCCCAGGGAAATCTACTACCGAGAGAGCGGCGTGGCCGGCGAAGGCGATCACCGAGTGCAGGCTTACAACTTTCGCCTGTGCCTGACACAGGACCCGGCCAACCGCATGCCAATCAAACCCCCTGCAAATTACGACGAAAGCCGGTACGAGTTGCTGGGGCGCTATCTGGATGCGTTCGTCGCACAGGGTGTGGAGCTGAGCCTGCGCGATTTCCTGATCATCAGCATGATGTCCAACGGTAAAACCGATATGAACAACCGTGGGGCTTTTTCCACGGATTACATCGGCGGAAGCTGGGAATATCCGGAGGCTGACTACAAGCGGCGCGCCGAAATCTGGCAAGAGCACGAAGATTACACGAGAGGATTCCTGCACTATCTGGCGACCAGTAAGCGGGTGCCGGAAAACGTGCGCAAGGAAATGCAGTCCTGGGGTTTGCCCAAGGACGAGTTCAAGGAAACGGGTGGCTGGCCTCCCCAGCTGTATATTCGCGAAGCCCGTCGCATGATCGCCTCCTATGTGATGACCGAAAACAACTGCCGGGGAACGGAAGTCGCCGCCGACCCGGTCGGGATGGGCGCATACAATATGGATTCTCACAATGTTCAGCGAGTGGTCCGGCGATATGCGATGACCGGCCGCTGGTTCGCCCGCGTGGAAAACGAGGGAGACGTACAGGTCAGCGTTAACCCTTATCCGATCTCTTACCGATCGATCATCCCTAGACAGGAAGAGTGTGAGAATTTGCTGGTGCCCGTATGCCTTTCGAGCAGTCACATCGCGTATGGATCGATCCGCATGGAGCCGGTCTTCATGATTCTCGGTCAGTCGGCAGCGACCGCCGCCGCTCATGCCATCGAAGAGAAGGTACCGGTCCAGAAAATTCAATACCGGAAGCTGCGCGAGCGACTGCTCGCGGACGGCCAGATTCTAGAGTGGGAACGACCGGAGTAATCCGTTGCGCCGTCGCGGTTTATTCGGCTGAAACCCAGATCGGGCTCGACCAGGCCATAGCAGGGCGGCCTTCCACGAGGCCGCTCTGCTTGACGCGAAGATAATAAAAAGAAGGAGCAGAAAAACTTCGATCGGCGAGATTCGCAGTGAACGAAAGCCGCTTCGGAGTCCAGCGCTGCAGGACCTGGTACTCACGTGCCCTTTGGTCAAGCTTCACCAGTTCCACCCACTCCAGATCGTCCGTCCCGTGAACCTCAAGGAAAATGGACGGCGCACCCCCTGCTCGAATGCGGCTGCCGGGAAGCACGCCGTTCACCCGGAAATCGAGGTAGATCCTCTGTCCCGTCGTCCCATAGGTTCGCTTCTCCAGGAGACTCCCGAAAATGGACTCCCGGTCCAATGCCGGTGCCCACACGGCCGCCAGCCCTTTGCTGGCCTGACCGGGCCGCGCGGTGTGATCATCGGAAGCTGCCACGGTACTCATCGTCAGTCCCGCCGCCCAGGCATCTCGAGCATAGTGAGGTCCTTCAACGCTGGTAGGGCCCCAAACGGTTCGGTATTCATCAGGCGTATCGGGAGCATGCCGGGGAAACCAGTTTTTCCACCGCTGAAAGAAGGGAATCTGATCATAGCTGAGATGATCGTCCGGCGCAAAGCGCTCGCTCTGCCCGTGTCCCGAGTAGATCTCGATCAGCGGCCTGAGGCGGTGATCCCGCTCCCAAACGGCCGATGCTCCCGTTCCCGAGACGCCGCCGAAGCGAATGCCTGTGTGGTGGGGCACGGTAAAGGCCCGGCGCGAGGCGAGGAGGTCCCACAGTTCATCGAGAGTCCGAACTTCATTGTCCCGATGCAGTGGCGCCGCGTCGCTGTCGAAGAAGACATTGTGGTGCCCGTAAGGATGCGGAAAGGAAGCCTCATACCCGAGCAGCGTGACAAACCGTCCGGGCCGGTAATATTCCCGGACCGCTGACTGGATCTCCTCCCATTCCTGGTCGGTGATCCCGACATCGTTGCGGTCACCGGAGCTGTGCTCGGTGGACGCGAAGAAGTCCAGATTCGAATAGTCGCGCGCGAACTCGAAAGACTTCAAGCCGATGCCGTCCTTGCTGATTTCGGAATGGGAGTGCAGATCTCCCCAGTAAAGTCGAAGCCGGGGCTCCTCTTCGGTGATCACAATCGGATTGGACCTGGCGTATCCGATCTTCTCGTTTCCAATCTCGATTCGATGGACACCCGGCTTTGGAAACTGGACCTGGAATTCCTGGAAAGGCGCCTCCTTGCTTTTGAACTCTGATACGAGAAGGCCCTCGCCGGCTCGAGCCTCGAGATGAGCAGGAAGCCTGGTGGCATTTCCGAGCGAGTCCCTGGCCGTAACGTGATAGCGCAGCGACTCACCGGTGCGTCCGACGGAAGCTCCGGTGAGAAGCAGTCTCTTCGCCTCTTCTGGGAGCGTTGTCACGGAAACGCCGCCTGCCTCGCGCCACTCGTTGCGCCGGGCGAGCCGAAACAGGAAATCGGCTTTCTCCGCGAGCACGGAAGCGTGGATTGGCCGAGCCTTGCTTCCATACCGGATGGTGAGCTCTTCGCCGGATTGTAGAGAGCCCGAGATCAGTTCCAACTGCAGTTCCCGGGCAAACCGGTGGTAAGTACCGTCCCGGTAGTGCTCGACGAGATCCAGTTTCCACTGTGCCCCCGATGCAGGGGAAGCCACCGAGAAGCAGCCCAGTACCTCCTGCGTCAGCACGGAATACGGCTGATTCCCCATCACTCGACCCTCTCGCTCGTCGAGCCGAAAGCCATGGAGCATCCAGCCGGGGGGAATGTGAATGCCGATGCGATCACCGGGCTGGAATCTTCCTTCCTGCACTTTCACCGTGAGTTCGAGAATGCCTGCCTCATTGACCATCCACTCGCGCGGCTTCGCATCAATGGTCACTCGAAGGTCGGCATCCTGATGAAAGAAGGCAGCGGTGATAAGAAGAATCGCCAGGAAGAAAGGTTTTCCTTTGGGTTGACAAAAGTTTTCTTTATGGATAGTATCCGAATGCATCCCGAGACAAGGAGGTTATATGAGACCACGAGTTCGTGCAACTCGGGCCATTCTTCTTGTTTTAATTACCTTAATCCCTGGATCGTTTACACCCTCTTTTGCGCAAACGACAGCCGCTCAGATTACAGGCACCGTTGCGGATGAAACGGGCAGCGTGATGCCGGGTGCCGAGGTGAGCGCTACGAATCTTGGGACCGGCGCAGTTCAGATGTCCGTCACCAGCTCGGAAGGAATTTATCGGCTTCTGAACCTTCAGCCCGGTCGATACCGGATTGAAGCCCGTATGCCCGGATTCAAGACCTTTGTTCAAGAGTCCGTCACGCTCAGAGTCAACGATCGGACGACCCTGCCGATTCGTCTCGAGGTCGGAGAGATTTCCGACCAGATCACCGTGACCGGCCAGGCTCTTTTGCTCGAATTGCAGGATGCCAGCTTCGGCACGGTCGTGGACGAGCGCAACATTCGAGAGCTGCCCTTGAACGTGCGCGATGCCATTTCTCTCATTTCGCTGACGCCGGGCGTCATCACGGCCGAAGGTTTCGGAGCCGCGGGCGGCACTCCCGATGTGGGAAGAAGCTTTTTCAAGTCGGACTTCAACGTCGGAGGCGGCCAGATGAGAGGGCAGGAAATCCTGATTGATGGAGCGCCCAGCACCACATCGGACCGCAGCTTCGCCACCTATATTCCTTCAGTGGACTCCACCCAGGAATTCAAGGTGCAGGCGAACAGTTTTTCGGCGGAGTTCGGAAGAACGACTGGCGGAGTCGTGAGTGTGGTGACCAAATCCGGTTCCAATGAATTTCACGGCACGGCTTACGAATTCCACCGCAACAGTGTTCTGGACGCGAATGATTTCTTTGCCAACCGCTCCGACCTTGATAAGACTTCCTTTCGCCGGCACCAGTTCGGCGCGAACACCGGTGGGCGGATTCTCAGAGACAAAACGTTTTTCTTCGTCGCCTACGAGGGATTTCGCCAGGCGTTTCCCGGCACAGTGATCTCGACGGTTCCGACGGATCTCCAGCGGCAAGGCGATTTCTCGCAGACGTTCGCTTCCAATGGCCAGCTGATCCGAATTTTCGATCCGAATACGCTGCGGCAGGATGAGAGTGGGAACTTCATTCGCAACCCGTTCCCCAACAACATCCTCCCTCAGGACCGATTTGACCCCGTAGCGCGGGCCGCCATGGGTTTTTTCCCGATTGCGAACCTCCCCGGAGACACTGTCACCGGAGCGAATAATTTTGCCTTCGCTGATCAATCGACGACCAACCGGGACCGTTTTGATTTCCGGGTCGATCAGCACTTTGGACAAACCAACCAATTATTCGGCCGGTTGTCTTACGAGAATAATGATCGGAAGACACCCCGTGCCTGGGACAATCCCGCAGCACACCTGGCGCGTCTGCAGAAGGACCAGTACTATCACGCCGTCATCTCCGATACTCACACGTTTTCGCCCACGTTGCTGGGAGAGCTTCGCGTTTCCTTTACGCGTGGACATCCGCAGCAGACCAGCCAGTCAGAGGGCTTCGATTTGGGCCAGCTGGGTTTCCCCGCGAGCTATGTTCAGGTTGCGCACGCGCATTTCCCGTTCTTCAACATTAGTGATGTCGCCCGCATGGGCAACGGCGTGTTTAACAATCAGCCCAGAAATACCTATGTGCTCCAGGCGAATGCCACGAAAATCTTCTCTCGCCATACGTTCAAGGCTGGAGTGGACTACCGGATTCTGGATTTCCATGCCTTGCAGGACACCAATCCAACGGGGTCATTTAACTTCGGCCGTCTCTTCACTCAGGGACCGAACCCGCTTCAGGCCAGCAGAACCGCCGGACATGGTTTGGCCTCATTCCTGCTGGGGACGGGGACGGGAGGCAGCATCAACCACACGCAGGGGCTGTCGCTGCGCCGCTACTATTACGCCTTCTACGTTCAGGATGACTGGAAGGTTACACCCCAGCTCACATTCAATCTCGGTCTTCGCTACGATCTGGACATCGGGCAGTTTGACTTCCACGACCGGCTGACGAACCTCGATCTGAATGCCCGCAGTCCGTTGAGCGACCTCGTGGGTATAGAGCTTCGGGGGTTGCTCCGCTATCTTGGAACCGATGGACATCCGCGCAACCAGCTCGACACGGACAAGAACAATTTCGGACCGCGGATCGGCTTCGCCTACAATTTCGCTCCTAAGACCGTGCTCAGAGCCGGTTATGGGGTCTTTTACATTCCCATGGTGGTCATAGCGGATGGTTCAATCGGCTTCAACACATCTACCCCGTGGATCGCGACCCTCGACAACCTGAATCCGGAGAACCTGCTGTCCAATCCGTTCCCCCAAGGCTTCAACCTGCCGACCAACAGTCGAAATCCCCTGCAAAATGTGGGCTTCGGTATCTCGGGCTTCATTCGCGAAGAGCAGGTCGGCTACACGCAGCAATGGAACGTCTCGTTTCAGCGCCAGTTCTCTTCGGACTTGATGATCGATCTGGGATACTGGGGCAACAAGGGGACCAAGCTGCAATACTCGGGCTGGAGAGAGAACGATCTCCCCAACGAGTTTCTCTCTCTCGGCACTGCGTTGAACGAGCGCGTCCCGAATCCGTTTTTTGGCGTGATCACCGCAGGAGCGCTTTCGGGTCCAACGATCACCCGAAACCAGTCGCTGCGCCCGTACCCTCAATATACGGCCGTCAATCGCACGCGCGTTTCCGCCGGGAGCCAGATTTATCACGCTTTCACGGCGAAAGTGGACAAGCGGCTTTCCGAAGGGCTCAGCCTGATGGGTTCGTACACGATTTCCAAGAACATCAGCGATACACCGGGACGGGATACTTCCGGCGGTTCGGGAGGAATCCGGAATATGGAGAACCGAAGAGCCGAGCGGTCGCTGACGCCGTTTGATGTTCCTCAGCGGCTGGTCGTTGCGTTCGTTTACGACCTGCCGTTTGGACACGGCAGTCGTTACGGCTCGACAATGCACCCGGTGCTGAATGCGATTCTGGGGGGCTGGACCTTCAGCGGCATTTCCACTTTTCAGGGCGGTTTCCCCATTGTGAATATCACGCGTTCAGCCAACAACGACGGCCGCAGCGCCAAGCTGAGCAACCCGACGATTGCGCAGTGGTTTGATACGTCTGTCTTCACCCCGGCAGCACCCTTTACCTTTGGAAACGTTCCGCCGGTGCTTCCGGACGTTCGCCGCGACGGCATCAACAACTTCGATTTCACTCTGGCCAAGAACTTCTTCGTCGGAGACCGCTTCAGGATTCAGTTTAGAAGCGAGTTCTACAACGCCTTCAATACCCCACAATTTGGGGCGCCAGTCGGCGGAGTGACGAGCTCATCGTTCGGAGTCGTCAACTCCCAGGCGAATCCACCGCGGGAAATTCAGTTCGGACTCAAGCTGATCTGGTGATGAATCGTCGAGAATTTCTCAGGCAGGGGGCTGCGATCGGGGCGCTGGCTCTCTCAAAGCGAGAGCTGGCCGCCCAGCCTTCAATCTATGACGTGGTGGTTTACGGCGGCACGTGTGCCGCCGTTACCGCCGCCGTTCAGGCCGTCCGCATGGGGAAAACGGCCATCATCGTCTGTCCCGAGACCCATCTGGGCGGGATGAGCAGCGGTGGACTGGGATGGACCGATACCGGAAACAAGGCCATTATCGGCGGCCTGGCGCGCGAGTTCTACCACCGCGTCTGGAAGCACTACCAGGATGACGATGCCTGGCGCTGGCAATCTTGCGAAGAGTACGGCAATCGTGGACAGGGCACGCCTGCCATCGATGGTGATCGCCGGACCATGTGGATCTTCGAGCCGCACGTCGCTCAGCGGGCGTTCGAAGACATGCTTTCCAAGCACAACATCCCCGTGCGCCGCGATCGCTGGCTCGATCGGGCAAGCGGCGTTCAGAAAGAAGGCGCGCGAATCGTCGCCATTCGGATGCTCAACGGCGAGATCTATCGGGGCCGTGTTTTCGTAGACGCCACCTACGAGGGAGACCTGATGGCGGCGGCCGGCATTGATTTTCACGTGGGCCGTGAATCCAACCGCGTCTACGGCGAGGAATGGAACGGCGTTCAGAAGGACGCCCGCCACCACGGCCACTATTTCAAGCAGCCGGTCAGCCCGTACGTGATTCCAGGAGACCTGTCTTCAGGTCTTCTGCCCCACATCAGTGCGGACCCTCCCGGCGAAAATGGTGAAGGCGATCACCGTGTGCAGGCTTACTGCTTCAGGATGTGCCTGACTCAGGTGCCCGAGAATCGGATTCCCTTCGCAAAGCCGGACGGCTATGATCCGCGGCAGTACGAGCTGCTGCTGCGCGTGCTCGACACCGGGTGGCGCGAAGTCTTTCAAAAATTCGATCCCATTCCCAACGCGAAGACCGACACGAACAATCACGGGCCGTTCAGCACGGACAACATCGGGATGAATTATGACTATCCCGAGGCCTCTTACGAGCGCCGCCGCGAGATTATTCGCGAGCACGAGCTGTACCAGAAAGGCCTGATGTACTTCATCGCGAACGATCCGCGCGTCCCGGAGGAGGTGCGAGTGCCCATGAGCCGATGGGGCCTGGCGGAGGACGAGTTCGTGGACAACGACAACTGGCCTCATCAGATCTACGTCCGGGAAGCGAGGCGTATGATCGGTGAATACGTCATGAGCGAGCATGACATTCTGATTCGCCGCTCCACTCCGGGTTCGGTTGGGATGGGCTCCTATACGATGGATTCCCACAACGTGCAGCGCTACATCACACCGGACGGGAACGTTCAAAATGAAGGCGACGTCGGCGTGCGCGTCCGCACGCCCTACCAGATCGCCTACCAGAGCCTGACACCGAAGAAGATCCAGTGCGCGAATCTTCTGGTCCCGGTTTGCGTGTCCTGCTCACATATCGCGTATGGGTCGATTCGGATGGAGCCGGTCTTCATGATCCTCGGCCAGTCGGCCGCCACGGCCGCGGTTATGGCAATCGACCGAAAGGAAAGCGTTCAGGATGTGCCGTACGCTGATCTGCGCCGTCGCTTGCTCTCCGACGGCCAGGTTCTCGAGTACGGCGAATAGCCGCCACGCCGTCGTTGCGGTGAATTCTTTCGAAGCATGCGAGTTTCAACGGCTCTCTGGCTCGCAGTCCTGGCCCACACCGCCACGGTGGTGCTGCCCACCTCCAAAGGCGATGCTCTGCGGATTCGTAAAGGGTCCACGCCGGAACCCGAGGTCAGCCGACCCTACGACCTTTTGCGAGTGCCTCAGACGCTCATGGAACCCGTCAAGAGCTGGACTCGGAAGGCCGTATAGTGACGGAAAATGATTCCCGACCTTTACAGTGACGACCGACGAAATTGGGTTAGTGCCAGACCAGGGTGGAGATTCAGTGTTGATCGGGGTTTTAGCTCGAATTAGGTGCGTGTCACCAATTTGACCAGGTGGTTGGTGAGGCAAGGGGAGAGGCGGTTCAGGAAGAGGAGAAGTTTACCGCCCAGAGTCAGGTGGACTTCGCGGCGCTTGTGATGGACTGCGTCTACGATGGCGCGGGCGACCACATCGGGGCTCTGGCCTTTAAAGGGCCGTCTGAAAGGCGTGTATTCTCCTGCCAGCTCAACTGAATTCTGAAATTCGGTGGCGGTAAAGCCGGGACAAATAAGGCTTACGCCGATGCCCTGGGGCCGCACTTCCCCCCAGAGTGACTCCGCCAGCCCCGCCTGGGCGAATTTGGTCGAGCAATAGGCTCCGGCATAAGGAAGCGCTTTTCTTCCGATCACGCTGCTGACAACGACGATATGGCCGCTTTGCCGCGCCAGGAAATGGGGCAGCGCCGCGTGTATGGATTCGAATCCTGACTGAAAGTTCACCTGCCATTCACGCTGCATCTCGGCGGGAGTCACATCCTTGATGGGACCGTAGACTCCGTATCCGGCGTTGCAGATCAGGAGATCGAGGCCTCCCAACTCATCCAGGCACTCTCGAACAACCACCGCTCCTTCGCCGGCCAGGCTGAGGTCATGAGGACGATAAAGCGCCTGGCCTGCGCCTCTTTTCCGGCATTCCTGCGCGATCCGGGCGAGGCGTTCTTCCCGCCGGGCCACCAGGAATAGATCGGAGCCGCTCGCAGAGAAGGCATAAGCGGTGGCTTCACCGATTCCGGACGAGGCCCCGGTCACGAGGACTTTCATATTTTCCATTGTGGTATCATTTCCTCTCGAACGAAAGCTATGGCCAGGGAAATTAGGATTCTTTTCGTTTGCACCGGAAATTCAGCGCGCAGCCAGATGGCGGAGGGGTTTGCTCGTTACTACGGTGGCGATTATGTCCATACAGACAGCGCCGGGACCGATCCCAAGGGGCTGAATCCCTACGCACTATGGGCCATGAATGAAACGGGAATCGACATTTCCCACCAGACCTCAGATGCGCTTTCGTCAAAGAGGCTGGAGGACTACGATTACCTGGTGACGCTGTGTGGAGATGCCCGCGATTCCTGTCCGGTCCTTCCGCCCCAGGTTAAGAGCGAGCACTGGCCTCTGGCTGACCCGGCGAAGGTCCGAGGCAAGCCTTCGGAAATGATAGCCTCCTTTCGAATCGTCCGCTTTCAGATCGAGCAGAGAGTCAAGGACTTTCTCAGCAGGATTTTGCAAAAACCCCTCCCGCGAACTGCCTAGAGCATGCCCATTACTACGAACTCTGTGATCTCTGAAGTCATTGATGAGACCTACGACACCGTGACATTGTGTCTGGATGTTCAGGATCCGATTCCGCACATCCCGGGCCAGTCCATTGGAATCGATCCAAAGCAGTTCGAGCCACTGCAGGGCCGGGTCCAGCTGGTGGAGACCATTGCCAAAGAGAAGAATTGCCGGGCTCTGACTGCCATGAAGCTCTACTCACTGGCAAATTCGTCACTCGATTTCAGGAAGCTCTATATCACCATTAAAGTCGAGGAAGACCGGGAGGGATATCCTCCGTCGCTGCTTTCTCCCTATGCCGTCAAAGATATGGGTTCGGGTGAAGCCATGATCGTAAAAGGCCCCTATGGAAAGAAGTTTCTCTTTCAACCGAAGGAAGGAGACCGATTCGTCTTCTGGGGAGCGGGCAGCGGCGTCGTCCCTCTGATGTACTTTCTCGAGCACGTCGATGGCCAGGGGCTGTCTAACGAGATCCTCTTTTTCGACTCCAACAAAACCCCGGAAGACATTATTTACAATACGCGGCTCAAGGCGATTGAATCTGAGAATTCCAACATCCGCATCGTGCATTCGATTACACGACCTGAGACTTCAAGCAGACAATGGCTGGGACGGGTCGGCCGCCTGGTCCAGTTGCGCGATCCGAATGACCTCGAATCCCTGGAGTTCCCCTCCGATATTGACGCTTACTCCAAAGAGATCCCCTTTGAGGACGCTTACCACTACATTTGTGGATCTCTGGGCTTCGGCCAGGGAATCAAGAAAGCGCTTCTCAACCGCGCTGTTGATAAGGACCGCATCTATCTGGAAGCCTGGGGCTAGAGAGAGAAATTTTTGATGATGAGACGATTGATTTTAGTTTTGGCGCTGATCGCTTCCGTACTCCAACCTGCCTGTATCTGGAGACTATGGCAGGATCCACCGCCGCTCGAGGAGCGGACGTTCGACGTCTACGGGACCGTGAAGTCAATAAACCCCGAGCAGCTCGTGGTGGGAACCGACGAGGGTGAACAGACCTTCAGGATGGGGCCTGCTTCCATCAAGGGGAGCGACTTCGGCGCCGGCGCCTATGTCCACGTTTATTACAAGATCAACACCGAAGGCGACGAGCAGGTTAAGGAAGTCACCATGGTGGTGGAGAAGATCGGATGATCTGGTTCTTTGGTTCCTTGGTTCTTTGTGGATTGGCCGCTCCCTGACGGTCGCGGCTCTGTTCAGGATCCGGGCCGCGACCGTGAGGGAGCGGCCAAATTCATTCTAAGGAACTGAGGAACCAAAGGACCAAAGAAGCACGAAATGCACCGCCTCTTCGTCTGTCACTACCATGAGATCGCCCTGAAGCGGGGCAACCGCGCCTTTTTTGAAAACCACCTGCGCAGGAATATTCAGAATGCCCTCAAGGGCCTCAGCTTCAAGTCAGTCCAGCGGATCTCTGGACGGCTCATTGTCGAACTGCATCCCGACTCTCCTGTGGATGAAATCGGCCAGCGCCTGCAGAAAGTATTTGGAATCGTCTACTGCTCTCCCGCCTGGGTTTCTTCGCCCCAAGAGGAGAAGCTCAAGAGCGACCTCTGGACGCTGGTCTGCGAGCGCCAGTTTGAGACTTTCAAGATTCAGGCTCGCCGCTCCAGCAAAGACTTTCCCTTGAATTCCCAGCAGTTGAACGAACGATTGGGGGCCTTCATTCTCGAAAAGTCAGGCAAAAAGGTTCAGCTTGACGATCCTGACCTCACCTGCCATGTCGATCTGGTGGAGCGCAACGCCCTTCTCTACTTCGAAAAATTACGAGGCGCCGGCGGCCTTCCGGTTTCCACTGCGGGGAAAACGATCGTCCTGCTCTCAGGAGGAATCGATTCCCCAGTGGCCGCTTACAAGATCATGAAGCGCGGTTGCCGGGCTGTCTTCGTCCACTTTCACAGCTTCCCCCACACCACGCCCGAGTCTCAGGAGAAAGTCAGGCGGATCGTCTCGATCTTGAGCCGCTACCAAGTCCGGTCAACGCTTTATCTGATTCCTTTTGCTGAGTGCCAGCGCCAGATCGTCGCATTGACGCCTCCGGAGACGCGGGTTATTCTCTACCGTCGATTGATGGTCCGGTTGGCCGAGAGTGTGGCTGCGCGGGAAAAAGCGCAGGCCCTGGTGACTGGCGACAGTATTGGACAGGTGGCCTCTCAAACTCTGGAAAATCTGCATGCGGTTTCACAGGCGGCCAGCCTGCCGATTCTTCGTCCGCTGGTGGGTGACGACAAGGAAGAGATCATTGCAATCGCCCAGAAGATCGGAACCTTTGAGATTTCCATACTTCCGGAACAGGACTGCTGCTCCCTTTTCGTCCCCCGCCACCCGGAAACCAGAGCCAATCTGGCAGGACTGGAGCGCGTGGAGCAGGCTCTGGATCTGAATGAGATGAGGCGCGACGCCCTGAGCCGCATGGAAGTGGAGAAAATCGAGTTCTAAACGACCACTGCCAGTGGCAGTGGCTTTACAGCCTGCCGCTGATTGGCTGGTACTGACCGGCTGACCGCTGACCATCTTCGAACCGGTCAGTGGTCAGCAGGCGAGACAGCGAGCCGGGGTCAGTGGTCGGCTCGTAGGATGGGCAATGCCCACAGCACATCACCACCGTCTATAATTGCGCAATATGGAAGGCTAATGCATGAATCATCTCTTACAGATTCTGCTCATCCTGGCGGGAATCATTGTCATCGCCAAAATGGCGGGCGCCCTGAGCGTCCGCCTGGGCCAGCCCGCGGTTTTCGGTGAGATTACGGCCGGGTTGATCCTGGGGCCTACTGTCCTCAACGCCCTGCACTGGGACTTATTCGCTCATCTGGACGCCCATGGCGGCGGCCCGCTGGCCGCCCTGCTCCAGGCGGCCGAAGGATCAGGCCTTCTGACCAGTTCGGGGAATTCCCTGTACCTGGAGGCGCTCATCAAGGACTTGGCTGAAATCGGCGTGATCCTCCTGATGTTTGTAGCCGGCATGGAAACAGACCTGGTCGAAATGAGGAAGGTCGGCAAGACGGCTTTCTGGGCCGCCATGGGCGGCGTCATCCTTCCCCTGTTGGGCGGCGCAATAGCCGGCGTTTACTTTGGACTGCCGCTTTACTGGGAGGCGGTCTTCGTGGGAACCATTCTCACCGCCACCTCAGTATCCATATCCGCTCAGACTTTGATGGAGCTGAAAGTCCTGCGCTCGAGGGAAGGAACGACAATTCTGGGAGCCGCCGTAATCGATGATGTCCTGGGGATCATTATCCTCGGAATTGTGACGGCACTCTCCGCAGTTGCAGTAGCGGAGGAGGCGGCCACGGGCGGAATTGGAGGCGTCGTCTGGATTATCCTGAGAATGGCGGCCTATTTTGCCCTCTTCTGGTTCATCGGCCAGCGCTATTTCGGGAAATGGTGTGAAAAGGTCCAAAGAGTTCCGGCGAGCCAGGCGCTGCTGGCATTTGTTCTGGTCATTGCCTTCCTGTATGCCTGGGCTGCTGAGTATTTCGCTCATCTGGCGGCGATCACCGGGTCCTACATGGCCGGAGTCCTGTTTGCCCAGACCAAATTTAAGAAGGCGATTGATGCCGACATTCATCCCCTCACCTATTCTCTGTTTGTGCCGGTCTTTTTCGTCAGTATCGGACTTCAGGCCGACGGCCGGCAGCTCGGAGGCGAAATCGGGTTTCTCCTGGCGATTTCGTTTTTGGCGGTGGCCACGAAGATCGTGGGATGCTTCATCGGCGCCAGGACCAGCGGATTTAGCAGTCTGGAATCGTTGCGTGTCGGCGTGGGCATGGTCAGCCGCGGTGAAGTGGGATTGATCGTGGCCGGCGTAGGATTAAGCCGAGGGATCATCAACCAGGATGTTTTCTCGATCATGGTCATCATGGTTTTGGTCACCACCATGGCCACTCCCATTATGTTGCGCTACGTCTTCCCCCGCGTAACCGAGGTGCCTGCCGAGGTGTACGAATCGATTGCGGACATCGAAGACCGGGCAGAGGACCGGGAAGAGGAGCTTGAACGCTGAAGTTCCGAGTTCCAAGTTCCAAGATTTCCAGCTTAGCTTGAAAGCCACTTGAATTTGAAACTTGAAACTTGGAACTTGGAACTTGAAACTCGGAACTTGAAACTTAATCTAAAATAAAGCTATGACCAAAAAGCTTCTCTATATCGGTTTTGCGTTTCTCCTGGTTCTGCTTGCGGCAGGCATTTACTGGTCCTTGAATTCCAGTGTCGATTCCGCGCGCCCGGTCTCTGCGGCCGTACCTACCCACTCTGCTGCGCCGGACCCGCGCGTCGAGAAGGTCGAACAGTTATTGTATGAATTGGAAGTGAACGGCGGCAACGGCAGCCGTGCGGGAAAGACCTACCTGCTGACCCAGCCTGATTTAAATGCTTTCCTGGCGGCCAGGCTGCGCGAGGAAGACCGAAAAGGGGTTGAAGATATAAAGGTCGAACTCAGGGACGGCTCCTTCATCACCCGCGTTCTCCTCAACATGGACGAGCTGGAAGTGGAGGGCAATTCAATGGCCTTGGGCCTCTTTCAGGCGCTTCTGAGCGGGAAGCAGAACCTGGAAGTGGAAGGAGAGCTGACGGCTAGAGACGGTAAGGGTAGCTATCGAGTTCTGAGCGCCCGCATGAATAACATTTCGGTTCCGGCCACTCTGGTAAACACCCTCTTGAGCACTGCCGGCAAAAACCAGGAACCGCCGTTTGATCCCACCGAGCCCTTCGAAATGCCTTACGGCATTAAAACCGTCAAAGTCCAAACCGGCCGGGTGACGATCTCCACCTGAATCGCCGCGGCGTTGATCCATCATCAGGGGCCGCTCCTTTACAGTCGCGGCTCGGATGGAGTCGCGTCACGCCACTCAAGGGAGCCGCGACCGTGAGGGAGCGGGTCCCCGCTAATTTGTCGCCTCAGTTGCAGTCCCCCCTCTCACTTTTGAGAGCACGTGCTCGTCCACCCATTTCGCGTCCCACCACTCGATGGGATTGACCTGGACGCCCTGGAGAATCATGCTGTAGTGAAGGTGATCGCCACCTGCCAGTCCCGTGTGCCCGGTGCGGCCCAGCACCTGCCCCCGCGAAACACGGTCTCCCTGTTGGACCTCCATGGAGCTCATATGCCCGTAGAGCGACATAAGTCCCAGCCCGTGATCGACGATCACAGTATAGCCGTATATGCCCAGATAATCGGCAAACACCACCATTCCGTCATTGGAGCACTCGATGGGACCTTGAGAAACCGTGGCCAGGTCGAAACCCAGGTGAGTCTGGCGGTCCACCACCTGGTTGTCGTAGACGTAAGTCCGGTGATCGGCGAAAGCCGACTCGACTTGAGAGTTGCTGAGCTGCAGGAAGGGCCCCTGCCACAGTAGTTGATCTGCCGAACTCAAGCTGATCTCGGCAATCTGAGCGTTATTCACCTGTCTGAGATTGTCGTTGACCGCCAGAAAATTTTGCAGAGGACTGCCCTGATCTGAGATTTGAGGCGAGTGAGAAATGATCTCAGGGGCTGTTTGCTGAATAAATGAATCAGTGACCTGGATATCTCGCCGGCGGAACCTGACAGGAAAAATCTTGTGCCAGAATCCGGTCTGAGCGCGATTGCCCGCCAGGTCTTCGGCCCACAAGGAAATGGAGGAGTCGGCCGGCTGATCGTGTCGCAGCGCAAAGAGCCCGATATGTTCTCCCGGACGTTCCTTGAGAGGATGGCCCCTGAACACTTGGTCTCCCACCTGGATTCCGGAGGAAACTGCATCATCCGAAACCCTGTAGAGAACAGCTTCCGACCCTCCCTGCCGGATATAGTGCAGTCTTGAGAGCACCTCGATGCGGGGCGGCGTGATGTCGTATTCAAAGGTGCGCTGGTCGGTGTTCTCATGATTCCAAAATCCCCACCCCGCCTGGTCGGCGGCCCGGACCTCGAGCTGGAACTGTCCGGGAGTGACCGTGACATTCCCAAACGTCGCGGCTGGAGAGAGAGCGATCGATCTCTGGTGGACCTCGCCTGCCTCCCATGGCCAGGTAAACGGGTAATCCTCGGTGAGCAGCACCGTGCGGGTGCCGGACTGCACCAAAGCCACCTCGATACTGCTCAGGCCCTTGCCGGGGTCACTGATGTCAAGCGAGATCCTGGATTCCTTGCCGACCTGCTCCGGCGCCTGCTCCCAGGTGATTGACGGCGGGCTCCCGTCCCAGGTCCAGAAGATGTAGACGATTCCGGCCAGGAGTAAAACCAAGATAAGAACCGCAAGCTTCGTCATGTTCGTAATCGTACCATGGGTGGGCGGCCCAAGCTGGGATGGTACATTGGTGATTTGTGATTGGTGATTGGTGATTGGTGATTGGTGATTGGTGATTGGTGATTGGTGATTGGTCAATGGAGACAAGAAGATCCGCAGAACCATCCGGGAACAAACGGAGGCCCGTCACTGAAACCACTTCCGGAAGTGATCGAGGCAATCAATCGTCGAACCCAGGGCTGGGTGAACTACTTCTCGGTGGGATATCCGGCGAAAGCCTATCGTGAAGTGAATCACTACCTGGGCTGTCGTCTGATT
>JBOGJG010000106.1:0-14137 GCA_050747825.1 Acidobacteriota bacterium
GCCACCCGCCACCGCGAGCGCAGCGAGCCCGCCACCCCTGTCGTATAATGGTGCCTATTGTGCGACGTTGGAGTCAGACTCTTGCACTAGCCATCGCGTCCTGCGCTTTGGGGGCAGTGTGGGCGCAGGATGATTCCTCCAGTGAAGATTCATTTGCGCCGGCGCGGCAAAATGTTCTCCTGCGTCTCCACTTTGAAAGACAGTACCACAGCTTGCAGCTTCACCCTACTCCGGAGCGAAATCAGTTTTTCATAGAGCGCTATATCGACCTGCAAATCGACTATTTCCTGGAGAAGACCCGTGAGCAGGTGGAAAGCGTGGAAACGGCCCAGCAGGGGCTTAAAGACTCCCATCAGTCCTTTCTGGAACTGGAGTCTATTGCGACCCGGCAGGCGTTTAGCAGTTCGCTCAAAGATGTTGAGGACCGGGCAAACGACCTGCGAAATGCCCTGGCGTATATCCTGCTGCAGCTCGATTCCAAGGGCGATCCCAGCGTCGAAGTGAAGGATGCCACGACCGGCTTCAGGGACGAGGTGGACTATATCAGCCGGCAAATCAAGAGCGCTTTGAAACAGATTGATACTTACTTTTTTTCTGCCCAGAACACAGTCCAGTTTGCCGACCTGAAAGGCAAAAACATGCTGATACAACTTTACCGCGCTCAGCAGATCGCGAAGAAAGTGCGGGAGAAGCTCCACAACTAGGCATGTCCACGGTTCTCATGTTCCAGGTCACTCCTCAGGTTTCCTCCTTGCTGCGCGAGCCCATCGAGCCAGACCTGAAATTTCTGGACGTGACCGAGGATCGAGACCTATTCACACGGCTCGAGCCGGAGAGCCGCCAGATTGATCTGGTGATAGTCGGGTCGCCGGTTACCGATCCGGTCTCCGTGGCTCAGCGGGTGCAGGCTCTGGATCGCGATCTTTCCATCCTGATCCTGAGCTCCCCCCAAAGCCACCCGCGCCTTAAGAGGGCTCTCGAGTTTGCTACCTTCCTGGGAACCCAGGTGAACTGCCGCTCGACGGAAGATTCCCAGAATCTCGTGAAGGTGGTGAACGACGCGATTGCGGCCACTAGACGGCGCCGGCGCAAGCGTGCCCGCCAGGACGAGTCTTTCACGGTGCGATATCTGGACTGGCTGCTGGATTACGCTCCCATCGGGGTGGTGGTGCTGGATAAGGACGGAGTGGTCCAGGCCTGGAACCGTCAGGCCGGGCAGCTCTTCGGCCGCAGCGAGCGGGAAGTCCTGGGACTCTCGCTCTCGGAGTTGTTTCCGCAGTTTGAGCAGAAGAAATTGACCACTTTTATCAAGCTCTGCTCGAGTTCTACGGAGCGCGTGCCACCCGAGGTTTTTGAGTTTGTCGGGACGGATGGAACGCGCCGTTACCTGGAAGTCACGACCAGCAATATACGCAATATACGGGGCCGTACCGACGAGACTGGAACTATGGTGCTCTATCAGGACGTGACGGAGCGAGTCGTGGCCGAGATGGAGGCCCGGCGTTTAATCGAGAAGGCCGCTTCGGCGGCCGCCTGGCAGAAGCTGGCGGATGAGTTGGCTCGTTCCAATAAGGAACTGGAGGAGTTTGCTTATGTCGCCTCTCACGACTTGCAGGAACCCTTGCGCAAGATCCAGGCGTTCGGTGAACGCCTGAAAAGCCGATTTAGCGACGCGCTGGGCAATGATGGCCTTGAATACGTGAATCGGATGCGCAATGCGGCCGCCCGCATGCAGGTATTAATTAGCGACCTTCTGACTTTGTCTCGGGTCTCCACCAGGACTCTCCCCTTCAAGCCGGTCGATTTGAACGCAATCGTGCGCGATGTTTTGTCCGACCTCGAAACGACCCTGGAGCAAACCGGCGGAAAGGTGGAAGTGGGGGAGCTGCCTGAGGTCCAGGCCGATTCCGTTCAGATGCGCCAGCTTTTTCAGAACCTGATCGGAAACGCTCTCAAGTTTTACCAGGAGGGCCGGCCTCCGGTCATCCAAATTTCCGGGGAAATTCGGGATGGACTGGACCGTCTGAAGCATAGAGCCGGCTCAGCAAAGCAAACACGGATCAGCGTAAAGGACAACGGGATTGGCTTTGACGAAAACTATAAGGGTAAGATCTTTCTGCCTTTTCAGCGCCTGCACGGCAGAAACGAGTATGAGGGCACCGGAATGGGCCTGGCTATCTGCCGCCGCATCGTGGAGCGCCACAACGGGTCTATTACGGCTGAGAGCAAGCTCGGCGAAGGGGCGGCCTTTATTGTAACTTTGCCGCTGGAGCAGGCGGAGAAACCGGCAGACTGAGAAGTGATAGAAGGTATCTTCCGATATAGATCTGACGGATACGGCGAGGGTTGGCATTCGGAGGCTCTTTCAGGAAAGATGTCGATGGTCTTGGGCGTAACCGTCTCCGGTAAAGCGTCCAATGTCCTGTCTTGAGGCGACGTCATCCCCCGGGGTAAATTGGAAGTAAATGAGCAACCAGAAGAACCAAATACTCGGTCAGAGTTCCGAAAAAGGGAGTCTTTTTCATGGCTAAGATTTTGAATCGACGGTTTGTTCCGATTGAGATTGATTGCTAGATGGCACAGATACCGGCACACCGGCGTTGACGCGATCTCGTACCCCCAGCCCCCTCGATGACACCTGTCTAAAGTAAATGTCCTACACGGCAACGCCGGTTTTGGCGGCTTCGCTGACCATGCTCGTTCGTTTCTTCAATTTGTCGAATTCTTCAGGGGTGTAGCAGAGGAAGTCCACAGGGTAGTCCAGGTCCCAGTGGTCATACATTTTGGCCCCTCTTTGGAAGAAGTCCATGCCTTCAAAGTCCGGGCTCACGATCACCAGATCGACGTCCGTGTCTCTACCCGTCTTGCCCTGGACGCGGCTGCCGAACAGGATGATCTCGTCCACCCTTACGTCGCTGCGCAGTTTCGCCTTGAGGGATATCCGCGTCTCTGCCCAGAGCGACCAAGTCATGGATCTTCCTTATTCTCCCTGTTCTCTCCAGCAGATATCCCTTCAAGGATTTCTCCGCTGCCTGCTGGCAGAGAAAACCAGCCACTTTATGAAGCCCACCTTCATAGTTGAACCTCGCTGCTTCAACATCTTCCCTCGCCTTCTCAATCCACGCCTTTGTCTCCTCCTTCATAACTGAACCAAACTCTAACACCTTTCCGCAGCCTCCTCTATCGGCCCCTTCACGAAGCCGCCCAAGATGAGAGCCCGGCCGGAGCGGTTCGAAAGGGATAGCCTTCGTAGAGAAGAAGATCAATCTCACCAGGGAATTCTGAAACAGCCCGACGGAACTTACCGTCTGATAAGAGGATTCCGCTCTTCAGCTCCGCGTGGACCTCTTCTCGAACGCATCCCCATCGAAGTCCATCTGGATCTTCGAGAACGCCTTCAAGAGAGCGAAAAGTGTGTCGTTCTCCAACCGGTTATAATCCTTCGGCAGAACGCCCTCGCCTGGAAATCAGCCTTTCCAACCTTTCGCCGCCTGGAACCCCCCGCTTTCCCCTCCAATTCCTTCTGCAAAACGGTGAACCTGTAGTCAGCGTCCCGCAGGAAAATCAGGCCCAGGACAGGCACGGAATACTCGTAAGACTTCAAACGGGAATTCACCCTCAACTGGTCCGCGGACTCACGGGCGCATCTGGCGTCTCACCTACAAAGACCGGCCCCTGCTGGAGACTCCCGAGATCCACAGCGCGACTGTCGAAAGACAATCATCGATATCACGAATCCATTCGGAGGAACGAATGTTGCGCCCGGGGCGGCTAATCCCGAGCGAGAGACGGATGCACTTCGCTGGTGGGAATCGTGACCTTATAGACAGGTCTGCCGGTGGGTGAGAGAAGCTCAAAGACGCCGCCCAGGGCCGGGTTGTCAGATTGACCGCCCAGAAATGTTACAGAACGTGCCTGCACCTGTCCGGTCAGCGTATCGTCCTCCTGTGCCCAATAATATTGACCCGACTCCAGGCGCGTCGGAACGCCGATACGAAAACGCAAGTCCATCCGCAGTCTCCCAGACGACTCCTCAAAAAGGATTCGTACAGGCATGAGATCACCATCTCTCACCCCCGTGACGGGTCTCATCCGGTAGCCCGTGAGTGCTTCTCCTCTTTCCAGGTGTTCGATCGTGGCTTCTCCGGCCCTTCCGCAGGAAGAAATTAAAGGTGGACCGGACCCCAGCAGCAACCCTGCCAGTAACAATAGGCTTCGCCAACTCATTTACATCCAGATTAAATTCATAGCAAGGAAAGCGCCCATTGTCCGTTCCAGGCGTGTATCGCGGGCCTTATACACCTCGCCCATGCCGCCGGAGCCAAGCCGGCTCACGATTTCATAGGTTCCAAGCTGAACTCCTGATGGGAAAGGCACGTCGAGGATTGTAACTGAAGAAGATCAAGGTCGGAAGACAAAAGTATTTCGCTCAGGTTGTGGGCTCTGTACCCGCTGGTTCAGAGGCAGTACCGCTCGTGGAGCGCGCACATCGAAGCCATCATGAGGAAGAGCGGTTCCAGGGAGGCGCGCACTGCTGCGTCCCAGCCGGGCAGCTCGTCGAGGAGCGCGGTGATGGCCTGCGCTGGCAATGTGCCGACGCTGGAAACGCTGGCCGCCATCCAGATACTGCGAGAGCGGGCGGTGCACGTCAAACAGCTGCTTCGTGACAAGCTCTGGTGGGAGCTACGCTGGTGACGATCATGCTTCTGGGCCACTGAATCGAGATGCGATACCATCAATCAGGCCAGGGGGCGCTCAAGGAACTCGCGAAGCTCCTTCCGGACAGCGCGACCCGGATCACCGACGCCGGAGAGAAGGTCGCGGTCAGCGCACTGCGCAATGGCGACCTCCTGGTGGTGCGTCCGGGCGAAAGCGTCCCGGCGGACCGGGTGGTGCGCTAAGGGGAAAGTGACGTCAACGAGGCGATGATCACCGGCGAGTCGCCATTTCGAATGCTTTCGAATCTTATGCTTTGTTCTGGGCCAAAAGAACAATATAGTTTCTTGCGATGAATACATTGAACCGGCGGGAGTTCTTAAGCCTGACTGCAGCCGGGGCAATGACACAGGTTGCAGGGGGTTCCCAGGGAGGTAGCGGGGGCGAGGCTCTCAACATCCTGCTGATCATCACCGATCAGCAATCGAATGTGGCCTTGTCGGCCAACGGCAATCCTTTTGTGCGCACGCCCGCCATGGACAGTCTGGCAGCCGGCGGCATTTCCTTTACCCAGTCGTATTGCACCTATCCGGTTTGTTCGCCGGCCCGAAGCAGTCTTTTCACGGGCCGCATGCCTCATGAGACGGGGGTGAGGGCCAATGGGCAGGCCATATTGCCAGGGATAGCGACGCTGGGATCGATCTTTCAGAGATCCGGCTATCGGACGGTTTATGCGGGTAAATGGCATGTGCCCAGCAGCTTTGGGCAACCCTCCGGCTTTCAACAACTATTCTCAGGGAGCCGCCTGGGGGCGGAGATGGATGAAGGTGTCGCCGGAGCCAGCATCGATTTTCTGGAAAGCGAGCACACAGACCCTTTTCTGATGGTGGCTTCTTTCATGAATCCCCACGACATTTGCTCCTGGATTCGCGCTCACTCAGGCACGCGCACTCATCCCAACCTGCAGGACTTCCCGCCTCCCCGCCTGAATATGGCAGTAGATCCGGAGGAACCGGAGTACCTGCAATATCATCGAACGGGCGATTACAATGCCATGTCGAACGCGGTCCTGATCGCTTCCGACTGGGACCGCGACGATTTTCGGGCTTACCTTCACGCGTATTATCGAATGGTCGAGGATGTCGATCGGCAAATAGGTCGCGTTCTCTCGGTTTTGCGTTCGACTGGCCTTGCTGCGAACACTCTTATCCTACTGACTTCAGATCACGGCGAAGGATTGGGCTCGCATCGCTGGGTGCAAAAGGCAGCCTTCTGGGAAGAGACGGTCAAGGTCCCGCTGGTGATTGCCGGCGCCGGCGTAAACCCGGGGGGAATCGATCAGCAGAGCCTGGTGTCCGGACTGGATGTGCTTCCTACCTTGTGCGACTACAGCGGCGTCACCCTTCCGGCTGGGGTGCGTGGAAAGAGCCTGCGCTCCGTCGTGGAAGGTTCCGCCCTAGAGAGGCCGTTTATCGTCTCCGAGCTGTCAGAATACGGCGATGCTTCCCGCCAGGGCCGCATGCTGCGGTCGCAGCGCTACAAGTATGTTGTCTTCAACGGAGGCGAGCGTCCTGAACAACTCTTTGACCTATCCCTCGACCCGGGCGAAATCTACAATTTAGCCCCTCGATCCGAATTCAACGCCGCCCTTCAGCAACACCGCGCCCTCCTGGCCGGCTGGATGAAAGAGACCGCGGACGATTTCGCATAGCCCGGCGGCTGGACGATGCGGCCCGGCAGGGGATTGCCGGCGCCGGCTGCGTTGTTCGTCGTCGACGATGCTCCCCAGCGCCCGCATCGCCCGACACCGGCCTGTCGCACACCGGTTTCAGAACCGTCTGGAAGGGGCCACCCCCACCTACCGGTTCAAGGTAAACTCGTAAAGCTGATCCAGATTGGTATCGACGAACTTGACTGTCAACTGCCCGGCGTCCGCCTCGAGGACGGCGAAGCCGAAGGAGGATTTGGCAAAGAGGGTGCGAGGGTCGGGATTGGTGGGCCGGATGCTGGCCCCTCCGCCGCCGGCGACAAAAAAGTGCACTCCCGCTTCCGCCTGCAGATGCTGCAGATCATGGTCGTGCCCGGCCAGATAAACGTCGGCGCGATTTCTCAGGATGGGCAGCAGATCCGAGATTAAACGCTCGTTTTCCTCGTGGCGGCCGGCCGAATAGATCGGATGGTGAGCGTAGACCACTTTCCAGGCACTGCCGCTCCTGTCCAGTTCTTCCCGAAGCCAGATGCGCTGGGCTTCCGAAATCTCATCGGTGTCCAGGGCGAAGAATTGGACCGGCCCGGCGGTAAACGTGTAGTAAGGCGCCGGCATCCGCCAGCTGGGGCTCTTCCGGCTGTAGAGAATCTCGGCCGCCGGACTGTCGGGATGGCCCCAGTCATGATTGCCCAGCGAAGCGTAAAACTGGATGCCCAGCGGATCGTACAGTTGACTCCACCAGGTCTCCCAGCGGGGGTCTTCGGGGCTGTACATCCCTTCGCTGTAAAAGTTGTCCCCCAGGGTGATGGCGAAATCGAAGGGGTGAAGCCGGTGGTAGGATGCCATGGTGGCCGCGACCTGCTTCTGTTCCGGGCTGCCGTCCCCGTAGTCGCCGAAAGCCAGGACGCGGATAGATTGATTCTCGGGCTTCACGGAAAAGAGGGGAGGAACCTCGCGCAGGAAGCCGGGCAGCATGGCGCCTTTTTTGAGGAGCATCCACCGCTCATGTTCCCGTGCCAGCATTTCGGCTTCTCCCTGGCGCCCGCCCCGCCGTGCCATATGCAGCCGGCGCTCCAGCAGGCGAATCAAGTCGTCGGTCTGCTGCAGGCGCAGGATCTCGAGCGCTTCAAGCGCGATCTCCAGGTCCTGGTCGGTGGCGGCGATCATCCGCAGCGCCTGGCGGAACCGGGGATGGTGGAAATTTTCGAGCTCGCTGATGATTTCCTCGCGGACGTCCGCCGAAGGGTCCAGCTCCAGGAGCGAAAGCAGAAAATCCAGGGAGCCGGCGCGGTCGCTCTTGGCCAGCTCCTCGACCAGGTCTTCGCGCATGCCGGCATCCTGTTCCGACAGGATCCTGCTGCCCAGGTCGTGCAACTCCGGGGGCAGCTCATTGACCAGATCGGCCGGAAAAAGCCCGCTTGCGGCGCTGTCACCCGTGGCCGGCAGCGGCGGAAGCTCGCCCGCGCCGTTGCTCAGCTGCAGCCTGGGCTCACCCCGCAAGGCCACTTCTTCCCACGGAAAGACCAGGAAGTTTCGGCCGATGCTGTTCATGGCCACCAGCAGGCCGGAGGGGAAATCCGGACCCAGGTCGGCGGAAGTGACCTCGATCCCGTCGGTCGAATCGGCGCCGCCGCGCACCACCTTCACCAGCCGCGAGTGATCATGAGGATTGCCCGCTTCCCCTTCACGGCGGTATATGCGGTACTGGCTGTTGCCCGAGATCTGATCGGTGCAGACAATGTAGCCGGTCCCGTCAGGAAGAGCGTAAATGCCGATCCCTTCACGGTCGTCGGAGAAGCCCTGCCGACCGAAGTGGGCCAGCTCGCGGCGGGCCTCGGGATGGTCCGGGTCGGCGTGCCACTTGTGAATGCCGTCGCCCTCGTCGGAATAGTAGACATAGCTCAGGGCGTCGTCCACGGCGATGGCTTCAATCTCTCCAACTCCGCTGAAGCGGCCGAACTCTCGAACTTTTGTCCCCTTTACCCTGCCCTTGCCGTCGTCTTCGAGCCGGTATTGCCAGAGGTAGCGTTCCCGGGGACCTTCCTTTGGCCCCACGATGGCGAAAACGGCTCCGTCTCGGGGACGGCGGTAAAGGGCGATCCCCATGGGGGCGCCCTTTTCGCCTTCCTGTCCCTCGAACACCGGAATGCCTCCTCCTGAGGAAATCTCGGTCAGTCCGCCTGCCCCGCCGGAGGGAATTTGAAAGACCCGCAGCCGCTGCCGGTACCGTTCCGTAAGAACCGCGATGTCGGCCGGCTTTCCATTCAGAGACAGCCCATACTCGACGTCCACGTTGTTGGGACGGTCGATGCCACGTATGCTCTGGACAATCCGCCCCTCCAGGTCGAAGACGAACAAGGCCCCCTGAGGCGCCTCGGATTTGTCCGTGCCCAGGATCAAGCTGCGGGAGGGATCATCGGGGTAGACCCAGATGGCTGGATCGTCGGCGTCCTGCGTCACCGGAGCCGTGGCCAGCAGGGCGCGGATATCCACAGGCTGCAAGACGCTTTCGGCCATAGCGGCGACCAGCGCCAGGCAGGATAAAGCGAGGACGCCCGGCAAAAGCGTCCTGGTTTTTGTCTTTGGCATAACCTTTAAGATCCTGAAGCGGCTGAGCGTGTTTGTTTTATTTAACGAGAGCCTGGCAGACGGGCCGCACTCCGAGTTTGCCTGACCTCACTTCCCGGACTCAAACGAGCCCAAATCCGGCGCCGAGCCCGCGTAGGAGTCCCGCCCCAGCGCCAGGACCTGCTCGCCTTTCCATTCAAACGAGTCGGTGCCCGCGTCGATGCAGGGACTGCCCGTCTTCAGCCTGTAGTCTTGTGCGATGAGCGGATCCTGAAAGAGAGCCTTCTGCTCTCCCCAGCCGCAGGCCTCGAAATCGGTTCCATTATTCCAAAAAAGATTGTGGGAGGCGACCGAGTCGCCGGCCACTTTCTTGAGGGCGGCCTTTGCGGTGTCTACGAAGATGTTGTTGAGAAGGACCACGCCGGCCCCGCCGGTGACGCCGTAATGGTTGCCCGCAAAGGTGTTGTTGATCAGAAAGATCGGCTCGGGCAGGGGGTATGCCTCGTAGTTCTCCCGGCTGTTCTCGTTCCCCATGCATCCAACCGCCGCCATGGCGCTGTCCGCGATCAGGTTGCGCTCGATCCGGAAGACCCGGTCCGAGTTGGTGTTGTAGCCGATGAACTGAATCCCGTCTTCGCCGCTTCCGGTGATCACGTTGTTTCGGATGACGACGTGGAGGGTGGGTCCGGTGTAGGGATGAAGGCGGATCTCGATGCCGTCGTCCCGGTTGTCTCGAATCACATTGTCTTCGACCGTGACCTCGGTGTCATCATCCAGATCGACCGCATCGTCCCGGTTGTTCTCGAACAGGTTGCCCCGGCAGACGCCTCCTCCTCCCTCGTAATCGATGGCATCCTTGTTGCCTGTGAAACGGTTGTCGAGCACTTGGATCCTGCTGGAGGTGGAAATTCCGTCGTCCCCATTCTGAATGGTCAGGCCGGTAATCTTCGTGTCCGGGGACTGCTCAATGGTTAAAACGGTCTGACCGTCTCCGTCCAGCACGGTCTGCTCGTAGCCTTTTTCGGAAGCGAGAGTAAGGGTCTTCCCCTCGATTACGATGTTTTCCCGGTAGAGACCGGGAGCGATCAGGATGGTGGCGCCATCCCTGGCCGCCCGGACGGCCGCCTGGATGGTGGGGTGATCGGCCGGCACACGGAGGGTGCCGGCCGCGGCAGGCTGCAGGAAAAGGCTGAGCAAATACAGGAAGAGCATCAGAACCTTAGCTTGAGACCAAATTGGATGACGCGCGGGCCTCCGCGGGTCTCATCGATTTCGCCGAAGTCTCCGTCGCTCAGGTCTTCCTCGGGATTGCGGAAGGATGTCATGTTGAACGCGTTGAAGAACTCCGCTCGGAACTCCAGCGAGGTGTTCTCAGTGATTGACGTGACTTTGCCCACCATCAGATCGATCCGCCGCTGGTTCGGCCCCCGCACCACGTTTCGGCCCAGATTGCCAAACTGGGCGCCGGAGCTCTCCACGGCGTCCGGGTTGAGGTAATTGTCCAGGCGCGAGGTGACCGGCCCGGAAGTGACCAGGTCCTCGTGCGTTGCGCCCGGCGCCAGGTTGGGCCGCGGACCGCGGGAGTCGAAGAGAAATCCGCTGAAGTCGTCGTCCACGATCGAGAATGGCGTGCCCGACTGGAAGGTCCCGATGCCGCTGATGGTCCAGCCGTGGGCCCATCGACTGGTTCCCAGGGGCAGGTCCCACACCCAGGCAAAGGTAAGGCGGTGCGGGCGGTCAAAATCGGAAAGCCCGCGGTTCAGCCAGGGCCGGCTTTGATCGTGCTCGACCTGGAACTTGCCTTCATCGGAAAAGTTGTCGATCGATTTGGAGAAGGTGTAATTCACATTGAACATGTAGTTCCTGCTGAACCGCCTTTCCAGGCTCATCTGCAGCCCGTGATAAACGGAGTTGGCGCTGGTCATCGCCATGTTGACCCCTTCGTCCTCGTCGAATCCCAGGATAGGGAGGCGGGTCTCGGACTCGATCACGCAATCACCTGGATCATCAAACACATCGCAGGGGGGAGTGGCGCGCGGGACGAATTGATCGTCCACTATCTCGAAATAATTGGTGGCGTATCCGCCGCCCGGGACGCCTGGACGGGGCAGAAAGCCAACCGCCTCGACATCCAGGGCCTGATTGATGTTGGCAATTTGCAGCAGCTTGGTGCCTTTGGTACCGACGTAGCCAATCTCAAGCAAAAGGTTGGGTAAAAGCTCCCACTGCGTGTTCAAGCTCCACTGCTGAATGTAGGGCGTGGCCATATGGGTGGGAATGACCTGAGTCTCGAAGGACTCGAATCCCTCGGTGGGGTTGTCGGCCGTGGACAGCATCGGCTCTCCGTCGTCAAAGCCGACGATGAACTGCGGCACCGGGAAGGATACGGGATCGTCGGGAAAGGCGTTCCAGTCGCCAACCCTGGACTGTATTTCCGCTTCACGATTCCAGGGAGAAGATTGGCGCAGCGAATTGGCAAAGGCTCCGGACGTGCGCTCGTAGAAGATCCCGTAGCCGCCGCGCAACACGAAACGGTCTTTGGGCGACCAGGCGAAGCCCAGCCGGGGAGCGAAGTTATTGCGGTCTTCCTCCAGCGTGGACTTGGTGTCGGCCAGGCGGACAGGCACGCCTTCGGCGCCCCGGAGATTGCTGGGTTTGAAGTTGGAGGCAAACACGAAACCGTCCATCAGATTTCCGGATTCCACCACGGCGTCAAAATCGAAGTTGTTCAGCAGTCCATTGACTTCCCAGGGATGTCCCAGCAGCTCGTAACGAAGTCCCAGGTTGAGCGTGAGCGATGGGGTCAGTTTCCAGTCATCGGCGATAAAGAGGCTGTAATCCGTAAATCGATAGCCTCGAATGGTCTCGCCGTAGTTCAGCCTGATGGTGTTGATCTGCTGGGCCCGGCCGCGCTCGTCGGGAGTCCCGACGGTCAGGAAGTCCAGCCAGGTCCTGAAGGCATATTGACCATTTGCGACCTCATTCAGAGTGCCGTTGAGCTGATTTCTGCTGTAGTCGCCGCCCACCTTGATCGAATGAGAACCCGTCGTGAAAGAAAGTGTGTCGGCGTAAGTGAAGGAATTTTGAATGTCCGTGTTGAAAGCTATGGGCGTTCCAAATCCGAAAGTCTCTCCCACATCCCGAGACTGGATGATTATATGAGCCAGGTCGGGCCTTCTGCCGGCCAGGGGATTGATAATCCCGAACTCCTCGTTGGTAAAGTTTGCGTTGGCGCTGCGGTCATTCACGTTTCGGAAAAAACCGGCCCGGAATTCGTTGATCACCGAAGGACTGACAGTATGGATATCGCTCAGGGAGATGACCTTCTGGTTGGTGTTTCTGACCTCCTCGAAAAGTGTCAGGACGGAGCGGTTTGAGAGCGGATTCACACTGGGCTGGTCGGCCACGAAGAAGCGCCCGCTGAACGTGTTGTCGTCGTTGATGCGGTGATCGATATTGAAGCTGAACTGGTCCTGCCGGTAAGTGGCCGGGATGATGGAGAGGACCTGGCAGCTTTCCTGGCCCTCCTCGGTCTCGCAGTTGAAGCCGTTGGACCCTGCGGGGATGAGCAGGGATCCGTCAGGAAGGGTGGCTTGCAGCAGGCTCCGAGAGATTGAGTTGATGTGGGACGGGTCCTGTACTCCAATACTCTGGGCAAACTGCTGGATGCCCGCGTCGGAGCGATCTTCCGTGAGGGCGCGCGGCAGTCTCACCGTGTTGCTGGCATCGTCAATGAAAGAGGTGATGGCCCGGGTGTACTGATAGGAGGCAAAAAAGAAGGTCCGGTTTCTGATAATCGGACCGCCGATGGTGCCGCCTCCTTCGTTGCGTCTGAGCACGGGCCGTTCCACGTTTGCCCGGTTGAAGAAAAAGTCATTGGCGATCAGCTTGTCATTCTGCAGGTAGTGGTACAGCGTGCCGTGAAACTCGTTGGTTCCGCTCCTGGAAATCAGTTGAAAGTTGCCGCCGCCCTTTCGACCGGACTCCGCGTCATAGAGGGCGGTCTGGACCTTGACTTCCTCCAGCGTCTCGGGGGCTGGGGCGATGTTGCGGGAAAGGCTCCCCCCGCCGTTTTCCACGGTGCCTTCGCTGCCGTTGATACGGCTGTTGCAGCACAGCAGGTTGGTCACCGGCAGGCCGTTGAAGGAAAGGCTGTTGTTGGTGGGCCGGGCGCCGTTCACGCTGGGTGAAATTGAGGCATTGTCATTGGAAAGCAGCTCGCTGATATTTCCGGAGACTCCCGGCTCTATCACCAGGAGCTGGGTAAAGTTGCGCGACGACGTGGGGAGAGCCTCCAGCTCCCTGGAGCTTAACTCCTTGGTCACGGTCGAGGAGGTGGAAGACACGATTTCGGCACCGGCGACGACCTCAACCACCTGGGTAATCTCGCCCAGCTCCAGGACCACATCGACGGTGGCCATCTCCAGGCTGTTGACGGTGATGCCTGAACGGCTCAGTTTTTTGAAGCCTGGTATCTCGAAGGTGACCTCGTAGGGCCCGGGAGACAGGAATCGAGCTTCCCAGTTGCCGCTGTCGTTGGTGAAAACAGTCCGCTGCTCTCCTGTCTCAAGGCGGGTCACGACGACCGTCACACCGGGGATCGTTGCGCCCGTGGTATCGGTCACTGTTCCCTGCAGGCCGGTGTTGGAGCCCCCCTGAGCCCAGGCCGGGGCGGTGAATATTGCCGCCAGGCACAGTGCCATCAGCACCAGCATTGCGGCGGTACCATCTTTGTAGGTTTTCATATGGTTTTGCCTCTCGTTTAGAAATTGAACCTCAGCATGAATTGCATCTGCCGGTTTGTCCCGGTGCCATAGGTTCGGTTGAAGGGTGAGACAATACGGCCGAAGTTCGCGTTAGCCAGATTCCTGATGGGGTCACCCAGTGGAGTGCGGTTGAAGATGTTGAACCCCTCGGCTCGCACTTCGATTTCCCGGTCCTCCGATAACACGAATTTTCGGGTCAGGGAGACATCGAACTGAATCATGGCCGGACCGGTCATCACATTTCTCCCCAAGTTGCCCCAGGGGCCGTCAGCGGGCCGGGCAAAGGCGGCCGGGTTGATCCACTGTTCCGCACTCTGTCCTCCCTCCGGGATCATGGGAATACCGGGCACCTGACATCGGCTCCCGGGACGACGGCGCCCTACCTGTTGCATGCATCACCTCCTCTCAAAGTGTTCTAAGAAAGAACACCGGTTAGCAT
>JBOGJG010000107.1:0-1620 GCA_050747825.1 Acidobacteriota bacterium
TGTTGGGATAAGACCACTCCCGAATCGGCGCATTTATCAGCAGAATTCTCAACCCACCTTTTCGCGGTGGAAAGTCGCGAATGGATTCTTCACTAGTCAGTCGTGGCCACCCAGGATTCTGAATAATCCCATTTTCAAATCGCTGGTAAAAGCGATCTGGTGGAGTACTGGCAGAAGTGTGATTAGGCAGGATGGCTGGAAAAGCGCTCATTTATCCCCCTGACTTTAAAGTAAAGGTCTGTTATTTGCAATGACAAAAAAGCCGGCCAGTTCTAGAGCGCCTGAGCGCGTACCTGCGAGCTGTAGATTCCATTCGAACACATCAGCTGTTCATGTGTACCTTGCTCGACGCACGTTCCTTCGTGGAGAACAACTATCTTGTCCGCGTTTTGGACCGTAGAGAGCCGGTGGGCCACCAGGATTACAGTGCGATTCCGTGAGATACGCGTGATCGCTTCTCGGACCAGTCTTTCGGCGATGTTGTCAAGGGAACTCGTCGCTTCGTCAAAAACCAGGATTTCAGGTTTCCTCAAGATTGCTCGCGCTATGCTGATACGCTGCTGTTCACCACCAGATAGTTTCATTCCGCGATCGCCTACAACCGTATCGTAACCATCCGGCAACTGCTGAATGAACTCCTGTGCGTTAGCGACGCGGGCTGCTTCAACGATCTCCTCCCTGGTGAAGGACTGCTCCCCAAAGGCAATGTTTTCTGCTACCGTTCCGTTGAATATGAACGGATCCTGGCCAACAAAACCGATTTTTGCGCGCCACATCTCGATGTCATATTCCCGCAAATGTACTCCGTCGATTTGAATGTGACCTCGTTGGGGTTGGTAGAGCCCGACTAGTAGATTGATAAGGGTAGTCTTACCTTCGCCAGATCCACCCACTATGCCTGTGATCTGGTTTTTGTTGAATGCGACATTTATTCCTCTCAGAATTTCCCTGCCGTTAGAATAGCTGAAGTACACGTCATCGAACGTGACCGATTGATTAAAGTAAGTGAAAACTCGTGTTCCAAACCGCACTTCTGGAAACGGTGCGGTAAGCAGATGATGAACTTGTTCCAGCTCCGGGAGCTGATTCATCAGTTTCAGACGCGATCGGCTGGTGATCTGAAGCGACTGGAGAAGTTTCATCAAAGCCATTCCGATGAGCCCCATGACGGGGAGGTACTGGATCAAACTCTCCGGATCGACCAGGCGAAATACAAGCGTTACCCCAAAAAACATCGTCATGATGCCCAGTTCGAGGGTGTTCTTTGGGATTCCAGAGACCAGCCTCTGCTTGATCTGACTGTCAATTTGCGCGGTGCTGCTCAGGTCAAAGCGTCTCAACCAGTGCGAGGTTACACGAAAAATAAAGATATGCTTGATTCCCGTTAATAGCTCGTCGATGATATTGGTCAATTCCATTTGCCGCGTTGTGAACCGTTGTCCCAGCCGGTAGGAAACTTTGCGGAAAAAGTAGCCAACAATGAAATGAAAAACACCCACTACAGTCACGACAAGGAGGGTGATTCGGAAATCCAAGAACATGAGCAGAGCGAGAATTACAACGATTTTGAACACTTCCGTGATCGTTAAGGAAAACATCCAGAGTGATTCGGAAACGTAC
>JBOGJG010000108.1:0-3128 GCA_050747825.1 Acidobacteriota bacterium
GATGTCTGTTGATGAAGCACAAAGTAAGTCATCATTGCAGTGAAGGCGGCAAGTACCAGCCACTGGCCTTTATCTTCCTTTGACTTGACTATGTAGTAGATCTTTAAAAGAAGCAGTATCTGGATTAAAGGATAGGTCAGACTCGAAAGATAGAAATAGTGGTAGTAAACGTTGGAATTGTACCCCCAGTAGTACACGATCACCCAACCCGATATACCACGAAGTAGAGCCAATGTCGCATAAACGTAGAAGAGAGGCAAATGGCGAAGGAGATTTTCTCTGTTACCTACGTAAAGAAGGTAGAAGAGCATCAAGAGAGTCGCTAAAGAAACAGCATACTGAAACAGGCTGATTTCCATTTATCCGCGGATTATCGCATACCTGCGCTCATTATTCAGCCTTTTTTTTCTGGGCCGCAGAGGCTTTCTTTTTGCCTGCGGATCGAGCGGACTTCTTGCTCTCGCCCGTGTCCTTCTCTGCCGCCTGGCCCTGGGTCTTCTTCACGTCCCGGGAACCCGCCTTCTTTTCCCCCTCTGCATGGCGAAACGCGGAAAATCAACGGAGTGTATGAGCGCAAAGCGGGTGATGGATCGACTGTGGCCCGGCCGATACTCCATTTTAGGTGCCGTTGTGTAGAGTCGATTGAGCCAACCCAGGAAATTAGTTACGCTCTCGGGCCTGGGCCTATGCTGGATGAGCTTCAGTACGCGGTGCCCGGAGAGCAGCCGTTTGACGCTGACCGAATCCGTGAGCTGGCGAAGAAGGCCAAAACAGAAAGCCAGATTCGGGAAGTGGGCGCCCTGTTGCGTCAAGAGATCTACCGCCGGCTGGGCAAAGGAACGAACGAGGCCAGGGAGACGCTCCTTGACCTTCGCAAGGCCATGCTGAGAGCCAATCTGGATGAAGAGACCACAGCGGCGTTCAAGAAGAGCATCAACAAGGCCTATTTAGACCTGGAAAATCTGGATGAACTGACGCGCAAGCTGCGCCCTGAAAAAGTGATCGAGGTGCTCCAGGAGCTCCGAGCTTTAGACCAATTTAAGCTGACAATCCACGGCGACGCGCAGGTAGCCAAGCTGCTACAGAAGGCCTCGCGCAAGATTCCCCGAACCTGGCTTCAGGTATCCGATGATTGGGGCCCGTTGCAGGTGGAGCGCCTGACAGGTAAAGGTCGGCGCCTGACAGGTAAAGGTCGGGTGCTAGGTGAGCACCAAGTAACCCCGGGTTTTGGGAGCACAATTCGTCTGCGCCTCATGGATGAGTCGACAGCGCTGCACGAATTCTCCCACCGGCTGCAGGCGATCAACCCCGAAATACGGACTATGGAAGATGCCTGGCTGCGCCGCCGTCTCCAACAGGAGAAAAGGAAACCATTTGTAGACACCTATGTGAAAACGAGAAATCAGCGCCACAATGCGGTCGAGGTCTTCAGCACGGGTATGGAGGGTCTCTTCGGCAATCAGAAATTTAGCGGCTGGGATGGACGCGATCACGACCACATGGATCTGATTTTAGGCATCCTGGTGCGTGATTAAGACACTGTGGTATAATAAGTTAAATGAAATTTACCATGCACTTGACCGATGTCAACGGAGAGCAGATCGAGATCACCTGGGAAGACGGTGTGCTCTCGGGGGATGAGATCGGCATTCTGATCCTCGAGAATGAGGCTCGCCTGCTGGAGGGACAGTGGTACGGCCTGGGGCCGGCCAATATCGATGATTCCCAGTTCGATCATCTCAAGAATCCACACTCGACGGTGAAATTGGCGATGACGCATTTTCAGAGCCTCGACAAGATCACCGGCGACGTGCCGGAAAACGCTTGGCAGAAATTCATCAAGACGGAGGAATACCGCCAGAGGGTGGAAGACGGCGTGGATTTTTGAGATGACCGGTATTGTCTGCATCTGCTCTCGCGGCTTAATCCACAGCCGCACGGTGGAATCCGTCTTGCAGAATTTGCCAACCGTGGGATGGTGCTGGGAATTCACCCATGATTTGCCCATTCCAGAGGCTCAAAACCAGGTGGTTAAGCTAGCGCTTGAGCACAGCCCCGAGTGGCTGTGGTTTGTGGAAGAAGACATGGTGATCCCGCCGGGAACTCTGGCCAAGATGCTGGACCACGGTACGCCGGTGGTGGTCTCGGACTACCGATTTCCCTGGACGAATCGGGAAACCGGGGAGCCAGCCCGTGCGGTCCAATACGCGCTCGACGGCACCGTTCTGTGGGCTGGACTGGGTTGCCTGCTGGCTCACAAGAGCGTATTGGAGAAGACCGAGAAGCCCTGGTTCCAGTGCAAAAACATGCACTGGTCGGAAAAGGATCAAGACTGGGCGATTCACGGGGATACCCCCCGATATGGACGCCAAGACGTTTGGTTTTTCAAGCAGCTCCGCAATTCCGGTATTCCCGTGGGCGTGATCAGCGAACGCTGCGGCCATCTGAGGCTGACCCACTGGGGAGAACCCCGGAATAACCGCGGAGTTCACGAAGTAGAGTTGTTGTAATCAGCACTGAATTTACTGCTGTTCATTTGAGGCGCCTTCGGGCGCCTTTTTTATTGGGCGGAGAAGCCCGAAGGAGAAGGCGGAGATGACACTGAAAGCCGTGTTGGAAAAGCTGGACGATGTTCCCGAGGGGATTCGGGAGCATTACAAGCAGGGTGAGGACGGGAAATTCCGTCTGGATGCCGAGGGCGTGGAGTTCGACGAAGATGTCAAAGGACTGAAGCACGTCCTGGAATCCGAGCGCAAGTTGTCCTCCAAACTCAAGAAGGAAATGGAGCGTTTCAAGGACGTGGACCCGGATCGCTACCGCGAACTGGAGGAAGAAGCGCGCAAGGCCAAGGACAAAAAGCTGATTGACGAAGGAAAGATTGAGGAGCTCCTCGTCGAGCGTACCCAGCGCATGAAGCAGGACTACGAAGCCAAGCTGCGCGAGAAAGACGAGTCCTTGAATTCCACCCAGCAACGCCTCAACAAGCTCCTGATCGATGACCGACTGCGCGACGCGGCCATCAAAGCTAAGGTGCGCGATACGGCGGTCGATGACGTCTTGCTGCGGGGCCGGATCACCTTTCGCCTCGACGAGTCGGGAAACCCCGCCCCTTACGACGGCGACAAGCC
>JBOGJG010000109.1:0-3747 GCA_050747825.1 Acidobacteriota bacterium
TTTCTGCGTCGTGTTCAATATGGCGATCCAGGTAGAAACGGAACGTCGACCACCGTTCGGGAGCCGTCTCGGCCAATCGCTGGACCAGATGCCGAAACATGGCGGGAATGATCTCTTCGCGTCCGTATGCGAAGGCTGCCGCGATGCGGTGCACGTGCCCAGATTCCGCGACGGCCAGCGTGGTTTGCACGAAGGCCGCCACGCCGGGTGGCAGCGTCGGTCGCGTGAGGGCTTCACGTAGCTGCCGGCCGTTGCGCAGATCTCCCAGCAATAGCCGGATCGGCCCGGCATCAGCCCCACATTCTTCCATCGCGCGCAGGTACAACTCAAAGTGAGAGAGATGTCCGCCGCCCGGTGCCTCGTCGGATTCTTCGTCCAGAACGATCTCATTCACAAAACGGCGAGCCTCGGGATCGGCAGTGGGAAGCCACGGCACCTCCACACAGGTCACCAACCGCTGTAGAGCCTTGAGCAAGGACTGAAAGTCCCACACACAGAACACGTGAGACCGCATAAAGATTCGCAGGCTCTCTTCGTCCCGGAGTTCCTCGTAGAGCGGGTGGGACATCAACTGCTGGACCAGCGCCGACGTGTTGATTTCGCCCGGTGCAGCACTCGCGTTTCCCATCGTACCTCCATGGCTCTTCAAGAGCGGCTCGAAAGTGCGCCTAACGTTCCCAGTAACCGGCGCGCGCTGACGAACCCATGCGGAGCACGTCGCTTGCGCGCGCGTCCGCGTTGACTGGGTGGTTAGAGCGCACTTTTATTTGACATCTTCCAGCTTGACGCCTCGGCCTGCACGAATACTTGCCCGCGCCTGGCCGACGCGTTCCACAAACCGTGGGTCGTTTTCAAGCCGGTAGTCGAACCAATCGTCATCTGATTTAAATCCGATGAGCACGCCAGCGGGTTTGCCGTGGCGCGTGATAACGATGTCCTGCGTCTCGGCTTCTCGCAGAAAACGAGACAAGTCGTCCTTAACCTCAGAAAGAGGGACTTCTTTCATTTTAGACTTCCGAACTGAGCGAGCCATTTGTCTGCCTCCGCCTTCGCTACGATCGCCAACACCTCGATCGTCGTGCCTGAAACATCGTAGAACACACGCACTTCCTCCACCCTGAGCCGGTACTGCGGTCGGGCGAGCCCGCGCAACCGCTTGATACGGCTTCGACTGGTTTTCGTTGGTTCGTGCCTCAAATGGGTTTCGAGAGCGTCCTTCACCGCGCTCCGTTCGTTGGCCTTCAGCCTGCGGAGGTCTTCGACGGCCTCGGGCGCCAGGACAATCTCAAACCGCATTCTGGCCAGATTATAGCCAGAACGGTGCGGCGGCGGAAGTGCGCTCTAACGAACGATTAACTCACCTGCCGGGGCCGCTGCAAGAGCTTAATGCCGCGTGAAACCAGTCATGCGGCCCCGGTCAGGTGAGCGCCTGGTTCGGCGGCTGAACCTACTCAATGATTCTGCCACACCACAATATCTCAGCGAAGCCAACGCGCCTCGGGCGCTGGCTGATGGCTGGCTATTTCTTCGTCCCGGCAGCCAGATTGTAGGCGACGGCGGCACGAGTCAGGGCCTTCAAGGCGGATGCATCAATAGTGTCGCCTTCATTGAAGTCAATGGCTCGCGTGGCCTTGGCGTCAAGGCCGGCGTTGAACAGACGTTTCGGGTCTTTCAGAGAAGCGCCTTTGAAGAAGTTGAGCTTCACATGGTCTTTGAAAGCGCCGGCGCTGCAGACCAGGCCGTTGTTGGTCCACACCGCAGTACCCCACTTCCATTCCTCAGTGAGGTCCGGTGCGGCATCTACGATCACTTGGCGCAGCTGGGCGAGCATCTTGCCGCGCCAGTCGTCTAGTTCCGTAATCTGGTTGGTGATTAGTCGCGAGGCGTTCGGACCGCCTCCTGTGGGTGCTTTCTTCATGTGTTCTCCTTGTTGCCAGAACCGCCAATATCGCCCCGGCCGCCGTGCGAGCTAATTTCGCAGAGGAATGAGTGAGCGCAGCCTGTCATCGCGCAACACAAGTCCTCCCCAGAGCAGAGCGCCGAACACGACGGGAAACAAGACTTCGAACAGTCCTTGCCCGGCGCGCACGTGGGTCGCCACGGCACCGCCCAAATAGCCTGTCAACAGGATGGCACCGAGAACCGCAGTCCGCGGAATCAGGTAGAGGATCGTGCATGCCAGCAGCACGACCCCCAGCGGCAGAATCACGGCCTCGGCGTAGCCGAGTTCCACGGTTGCCTTGACGACCGGCTCTGGCTTCACCAACTTCATCGCGCCGTCCACGAGCAGGAACAGTGCCGGCAGGGCGCTCATGACACGCCCGGCCCAAAGCATCTTCTTCGAGGTAGTCATCGTCTCTATTTCTCCTTTCGATTGATGGTTGGTTTGCGGATGCCGCCGAACGTCCTGCCGCTCAGCCGCGAGCGGCGCCACAGGCTTGCCGAAATCACGCGGACGCCTCCGCGCCGCTCGTCGGCTGCAGCGGCTTGTTAGACGGCCCGCGGCGCAGTTGCCAAGCGGTCCATAGGAAACCGCCGAGGCTTGAACTGAAGAATAGTAAGGCTACCGCGGCGGTGGCTCCAAGTAGTCCGGGCTGGGTTTCCACCGGTAGCCGGTTCGAAAGATCGACTGTCTCGATCGTGCCTTCTCCGGCCCAGGCCAGGGCGACGGCAATCGCGGCGTGACGTAGCATACACACAAGCCAAGAGGCCAGGAGGGTCGCCCAGGCGAATCGAGAAGGTCGGCTGGCGGCGAAGAGAACGGCGACGAAGAAGAGGAAACCGAAAGCGAGCCACGTGAAACCGAAGGTCACCTGCCAAGCTTGAAGGTGGGTCCCAAAGGGGTAGACCTCACTGATTCGGTACGGACCCGGCGTTGGATTCCACCCGCGGAGGATCCAAACGAACCCAAAGGCCGACACGAAGCAACCTGAAAGGCTAAGCAGCCGCCAGCTGGCCTTCGCGGCGCGAAATCGGTCTGCGTACAGAAAGGTCAGGACCAACAGCAGGAGCAGAGTAGGCCCCAGGATTCCCCACTGTAACCCCATCACTACCGCCTGAGACGCATTTCGAGGAACTGTTGCCACGTTTGGCCGTCGCTTGAATACTCGCCCTTTTCGAGCCAAACGTCCTCGTGAATATTGATTGTGTACCGGACTTGCCCACCGTCAGGCAGGGAGAAGCCTCGGACCAATGAGTTTGGACCAACTTCAAGCGCGAGGTCTTGTCGAGGCCGGCCAGCCACGAACGAGGAGAACACTAGCGCTGCTTCCCCGGATCGAACGCGATAATGGCTAGGGCATGGTGCCCCTTCCTCGCCTCCTTGTCTTTGGAGTGCCCCACGCCCTCGATGAGCATCACGGCTCCGTCGAGTTTCAGGTCAACCGTTTCGGTTAGAGTGAATTCCTCTTTCGGACCCGACCCCCTCCGCGTCCATCCTTGGCCAGTCCACGTGCCCTGCAGGAAGGCGATGCGCGCTAAGGCTTCGATGGCTGGTGCTGGATCCGGAGGTGTCTGCGCTACCGCAGAGTGTGCGGCGGCGAGGAGAAGGACCCAAGTCACGAGTAATGTGCTTCGCATAGATTATCCTCCGTTGGTAACAAACCGTCCAGTCTGTTGGCCGTCTAACGCGCGGTATCAGCCGCGGCCGAAGGCCGTCGGCTGCATGCCGAAGTTAGGCGGCCCCCACCTCGACGATCTCACCCTCGGAGCTTGGCGCCGGCACCGGCAAGCCGTCCTGCCTCAGCC
>JBOGJG010000110.1:0-1799 GCA_050747825.1 Acidobacteriota bacterium
CGACGGGCAGGGGCAGACGGTGTCGCGGTACGCGGAGGCGCCGTTCGGGGAGGACATGACGACGGCGGGGAACCAGGACTACTTTGGGCTGCGGTTTACCGGGCATGAGCGGGATTATCACAACGTGGGCGTGCTGGATGATCTGGACAACATGCATGCGCGGCACTATACGCCGTATGTGGGGCGGTTCCTGCAAATAGACCAGGTCCTGGGGAGTCCAGCGAGCCCGCAGAGCTGGAATCGGTATGCGTATGCTGCCAATGATCCTGTGAACTTCTACGATCCGGACGGGAGGGAGGTTCGTGTTCAGTCTCACCGGGTCTGGGGCCCCTTCTCCCATGCATCCATTCTGCTCAAGCCTGACAATCCCGCGAACTGGGCAGACCATCCGGCGTTCGCACGAGGCTATGCAACGATTGGTGCCGACTCCGGTGGGCTGTACCTCGTCAGCGGCGTCAATCGCAAAACGGACGTTGATCTTACGACGAAGAAGAGCAAGCCTGTGACTCTCGGCGGGATGGGCGACGACGTAGCGATTGCCGCACTCCTCAGCTTAGATGCTAGCTATGGCGCCAATCTTCGATATTCGGTGTTTCCGCCGGCGGGCTTGGGAGGCTACAACTCAAATTCATATGTCGCCGGCCTGCTTGGGGCGTTGGGTCTGCGGATGCCAGACCTTGATTCAAATCTACGTGGTTCCGAAAAACCGGTGCCAGCCAATGCCTTTGGAGCGTACACGAAGGCCGCGATTACGATCGGCGTTGTCGACACCACTGTCGTTTCATATTCTGACGGCCTTGGCAACTACTCCATTAGCAGCAAGAACTACTTTGGTGTCACCAGCATTACATTTGAAACGCCGAATGGCTACAAGACGACATTCACACCGGCGCAACTGCGGGCTGAAGCGCGGATGAATGCGTGGCTCAACGATATTGTCGGTTTTTACAACTCGATAGATTCTAGTCTGTACTTAGGTGGAGGTGGGGGGAGTCTGGGTGGTGATCCTTGTGGTTGGGACGGTTGCGCATATTGATGCGAGAAGTGGGCTTTCTGAGAAACGCCCTGCTACTTAGCGCAACGGTGGCGAAGGGACGGAAGGGGTCCAGCGAGTGACCATGGAGCTTCTTCAAGTGTTAGAGGGTGCCCTGGGAGTACTTTTCTGGACGCTCATCGCTCTGCTCTGCCTGGCTTGCGGCGGTACCCATCTCAACCCACCCCGACCCACTCGCACTTGAGGAGAGGCTTCTTTTGAAGACTCATAGCGATCTAAGACGGGCTCCGAGAAGCGCGATGGCAACACGGTAGGGGATGATGAAATGGACCGGAGAGAGGCAGCGACGCGATGCCTGATTGCGGGACTCTTAGCTCTGAGTGCTCTGGCATGTGGGCAGATACCACTCAGAAGGAGTAGTGAGGATATCGAGGCGTATCTCGTTGCGGCGACGCCCCTCGGATCACTGAGAGCAGATGTACTGGTGTATCTCGACAGCAATGGATTGGATTATGAGGTGTTTGAAGGACCGCTACCGGGAGGACGTTGGGAGTTTCCGCGGCCGCGCATCGGTGGTGACAGCCTAGTTGACGCACACCTTGGTCGCTACTGGTGGATTTGGCGTACGGATGTTCTGGCGCGTTACTATTTTGATGAAGAGTTGTCGCTTGTGGAAGTAGTGGTACAGAAGCAGAGGGACGCGCTGTAGCTCCAGAAATAGGTGCCTACCGAAATAGGTGCTGCAGAAAAGGGTTGAGTCGAGGACGGGCGCGGTGGCTGTAGGCGACGAGGGTGTCTGTTGCCG
>JBOGJG010000111.1:0-3261 GCA_050747825.1 Acidobacteriota bacterium
CCGGATCAATTCGGCGACCTTCATTCAGCGCCTCGTGTCAGGTCCCGCTGTCCGCCCAACGCTCAAGCTCAGCGGCGCGCGTAGCGCCCCGCTGGAGCGCCTTGTTGGGCAGCATCGTAGCGAGTTACAACACCTCATTCAGTACGATAGCCCGGGCGTCTTGTGCAGGTACGTACCTTCGATCAACTGTTTCAACATAAAGTCCGCAACATCGGCGCGAGAGATTTTCTCTTTTGTCGTCTTGTCAGTGCCGGGAAAGCCATGCCGGTATTGGCCGGTGTGCTCTCCGTCGGTGAAGGCTCCCGGACGGACGATCGTCCAGTCCAGGCGGCTTTGCCTGACGTGGTTCTCTTGACTTACGTGGTCAGCGTACGCTGGACGCAGGAGGAGTCCAAACATGATGTATTTCCAGAAGACGCTCAGATTGCCGCGACTATCTCCGACTCCAAGGGTCGATTGGCAGATAAGACGTCGAACGCCCGCCTTCTCCATCGCGCGGATGATATTTCGTGTTCCCTCTGACCGGACCGTACCTTTCCTGCCCGCCCCGAGTGAACACAGGACCGCTTCGTGGCCTTGCACCGCTTTCTCCACCGACGCGAGATCCATTACATCGCCCTGAACAACCTGCAGGTTGTTGTGCTTGATGTCGACCTTCGTGAGATCACGTGCGAATGCGGTGACAGTGTGTCCCTGCTCAAGAGCCTGCTTGACGAGCAGGCGGCCTACGCTGCCTGTTGATCCAAAGATAATTAGTTTCATCCCACTGCCTCCGTAAGACCTGCGGCTATCTCATCACGTCCTCTAATAACAGAGTCCTATGACCAGCAATGCCATTGCAGCAAGCGCCGCGACTGTTCTGACATGGTTCCAGGCGGTCCACTTGTCGAGGTAGCTGGCCCACAGGCTGGTGCTGTCGGGGTCGCCCGGCGAGACTGACGCCAGCGCGTTGTTCCTAGGCACGTTGAACACCACTGTCACCAGAAAGCTGCCAACTAATTAGATAAAGTACGCTCCCGATAATCAGGTAGACGACACCTGAATCGTGCCAGCGCAGCAGCGAGGCGACAATTACAAGGGTGCAAGCCGCCGCTGTGCCGAAGAAAACCGCGAGAAACACTGGATTGATAATCGCCACATTGGGGTTGCATGGCGGCAATTCCTTCGGCAGAAGGGAGGCGCGAACGCCTTCATCACGGCAACCGAGAAGGCAAAGAAGAGTCCACCCATCAACCCACAGCCGAGCAATGCGAGAAACGTCAAGGCCAGAAGCAGATTGTCAATAGATGCCATAAAGTCTTCTTCGCTTTTCTGCCCAACGACCAAGCTCACCTGCCGGGGCCGCCGGTGAGATGCTGTGTCCCGCGAAACCGCCCTGCGGCCCCGGTCAAGTGCAGCGCCTGGTTCGGCGGCGTTTATTTTTTCCGGAAGAGCCGAACGACGACATCGTGCCCCTTCCAAGGGGCGGTCAGTTCAATGGCATGGCCACCATCGATCATTCCGCCGTCCTCGGCCTGGCCGTCGTGGGCGCGATACCACTCGACGGCGAACGGGCCTTGCGCCTTCTTCAGGTCGACTCTCACGCGCGGCGTGATCTTCGCCTCCACCTTGGCATCTCGGCCGTCGGCGGCGGCGTTGGGATGGTAGATGAGGAACTCGTCCTGCCCGCGCCGCATCAGCTTCGGCGCCCGGACTTCCTTCGCGCCGCCCTCGTCCGATACCAAGACGTGATCCGGCTCGAAGTCGCTGAGTTCGATCTTGCGCTCCTCGAAGTAATCGCGGATGTGTTTGACCGAATCAAGGCCGGTAAGCTGTTCGGAAAAAACGCGCGTATCCTTGGGCCATGGACTTGGCGTCGGCCGTTTCCCCGTTTGCGTGTACGGATGCATGGGCCACCAGCGCCCGCCGTAGCTGGCTGAGCCGCCGCTGAGCAGCCACGCCCAATACAGCCGACGTTGAAAATAACGCATGTCGATCGGGTCGCGGTCCTCAGGGTGATCCTGCTCGTAACGATCTTCTCCGAGGAACACCGGCTTGGCGAACTTGTGATAAGGCTCGTAGGCCTTCGCGTCAAGATCGTACGAGTCTTCCAGGTGGATGTAGGTGGCCCAGTCCTCGTCGCCGAATTGGAAGGGCACCGTCCGGGCGTGCCCCGTCGAGCGCGGGTGTTGCCAGGGGTCGTGCTTTTGAAAGTAGGCCCCGACTTCGCGGGCCATCGCGATGTTGTTGGGATACTTCATGGCCCGAAGCGCCTGGGCAACATCTTCATTGGCGGCGCTCAGCTTGTCCGGGGCGTAGTGGGCGTCGTTGACGACGAGCCAGAAAATCTGCGGGAAGGCGGCATAACGCGCGATCAAGTAGCGCATGACCCGCTCCTTCTGGCTGGCATCCAGCTTCGACCAGAACTCGGAGTCTCGTCGCCAGGGCGTGCCCAGCGGAAAGAGGATGAATTGCACGTACACGTCGGGGTAGTTGTTCAACATCCATTGCAGCCGGCGGTCGGCCGTGCGTTGATGGTCGAGGTTCAACCTCTTCAGGTCTTTGTCCGCGAAAAGGTCGTGCCAGCGATCGGATTTGTCGCTGGCCATGAGCGGCTTCGGCCCGTGGGCGATCCAGGAACGCAGCGACGTGATGCCGTGGGCCGCCGCGTCCTTGACGTACGCCTGGAAATCGTCCTCCGGGACCGGCTTGCCCAAGCCGTTGTGAGCGCAGAGCAGGAAATAGGACGTGTCATTGATGTTGAGAAACCAGCGGCCATCCTCGGTCATCCAGTGGCGTGGGTTCTTGGGATGGGTGAGCAACCGTCCGCGCAATTTGGAATCCTTCGCCGTAATCGTGCCGCTCTTGCCGTGCAAGCCTTTGTCGGTTTCGCACTTCGACGTCCATTTCCACTCGCCGACTTCGCCGATGTAGAGCCGCGCTCGCCAGGTGTTGTCGCCATCGAAGAAGGCCTGGACGGTCTTGGCGTTCTTCTCCCCGGATGGCGGCATGAACGTGACCGTGGCGAGGGTGTCGAAGGGGTTGACCACCTTGCCGTCGCCGGTCAGCACGATCTCGTGGACGCCGAACTTGACCGCGGTGTCCCTACCGGCACTGAAGTTCCCTGCTGTAGCCGGCGCGGGACAGTTCAGCGCGATCATCAACAACAACAAGTGGCATATCGGAATTCGCAGCATGTTAATCCTCCAGAGCGGTCGCCATCAGGAACTTCACTCAATCGACTCAGACAAGTGTCACTACCTGCCCGGTCGCCGCCCAACG
>JBOGJG010000112.1:0-31085 GCA_050747825.1 Acidobacteriota bacterium
GCGCTTGGACCCGTCTTCAGCGTTGCTCGTCAGTTGCCTATTCCCGATAGGCGCCTTCCTCGCGCCTTGAATACGGGTCAAATCGCCTCCAGCGATAGCGCACTTATTTATGTTACGAAGCACTAGTTTTATCAGGATCATTTGGGGTGCGGTCACCGCACCAATTGCTCCAGTTCTTCTTCGCGCCATGCCCTATCGCGAGCGGCCGTGGCTGAACGCACCAGCGAAACCGTGGAGGCGTGAACCGGCGCTGCACGGTTGCCCCAGCTCTGGCGAATATAGGACAGGATAGAGGCGATCTGCTGGTCAGTCAGTTGGTCGCGGAAGGCGGGCATCAGCATTTCGCGGTCTTGTTTCCCGTCCAGAACGATTCGCACCAGGACCTGCTCCGGACCCAGCACCCATCTTGATTGGACCAGTGATTTGTGTATCCCTTCGCCATGCTCTCGATGGCAGTATCCGCAGGCTTGATTGTACCGGTCTCGTCCGGCTGGATCGATCCCTGTCATTTCATTCGACTGAATGTCCGCCGGAGGAAGTGATTCCAGGAATTTTGCCCAACTGCTGTGGCCCGCGAGCACATCTTGAGCGGCGGCTTTCAGGTGCGGCGCCAGTCGCGGGTAGGTTTGGACTATCGCCTGCGGAATCTCCGGACGGTCGAAGCGTGAGAGCGACTCCAGCAGATGGCGCTGCAGGTCCTCGGAACTCGTCCGCCTCAAGAGTGAGAGGAAAACAGGTACCGCGGAGGCGATCCGGCGATCGGCCAGGGATCGAATCAGCATGCCCCAATCGGCTTCGCTGGTATCCTCATCGTCCAACAGACGAAGAGCACTGTCTGAGATGTCTTCGCGCCCCAGGCGCAAAGCCAAGCTGACTAAGGCTGGCTGAGGTGGCTGGGACTGAAGCAAGATAGATACCCGATTCTGCAAAGCTGGCGGCGCCGAGTGAAGGACATAACGATCCAGCCCCTCCTCCATTCCTTCTATCAATTGATCCCGGCTGGGCGAATCGGGCGCCAGATTCAACAGTTGAAGGCAAGTGTTCAGATTCCTGGTTGCGCTTTCGAGCGTGTAGTTGCTCTTCCATCCCGAATAGATGCCCTCATAATCATTGCTGAAGGTGTAGAAGTTCTTATCGCCGCGTTCGGCTGTAAAGCGGCGGCCCAGGCGAGTGGCGACGTGGCGAGCGAAGATCGGCGTTTTCCAGATACGGCCATCTTTCAGCATCGTCAGCAACAATTCGGGATCGTCGCCTGCCTTCTCTGCTATCGCCCACCACAGCAAGAGAGGGATATGGGGGTCGTCCGCGTCCTCAGCTCGCAGCAGCAATCTGCTCAGAATCGGTAAGGCCTCCCGGGCGGGCAGACGCTTACAGGTGCTGGCCAGTTGGCTGCGCACCTCCACATGCTCTTCCGTCCGCGCCAATTCAAGCAGCTTGTCCTGGATCTGGGGCGAGACCCTCTTGGCATCCCCGAGCAGCCGGATGGTCCAGCAACGCACGTAAGGATCCGGATGTCCCAGTTGCCGCAGCGCAAAAGCGCTGTCCAAGCCGCCGCTGTGATTGACGGCCCACAATGCTTCCAAGGCAAGCTGCCCCCGCTTTCCTTCCACCATATCCTGCAAGGCAGGAATAACTGACGCGTCGCGCCGGTCGGCCAGGATTCGCTGGGCCTGCTCACGAAACCACTTGTTCCGGTGCGATAGCATCCCTACAAGCTCTGGGCTGCTCAGTTGCGCCAGGTCAAACGGACTGGAGGGCTTAGCCTCTTTGGTCTTGAGGCGGTAGATCCTTCCATGGGCCTTGTCCCAGTTGTCATCAGGGCTGAGGTGGCTCAGCCGGATGTCGTGCCAGTCGGCGATGTAAACGGCTCCGTCAGGACCCTCCTTCACGTCCACCGGCCGGAACCAGACATTGTCGGTCAAGACCAGGGCTTCCGTATCGGTCGTCCTGAAAGTGGATCGCTCCTCGAGCAAATGACTCGCTTGGACGCGATTGGTCAGAGACATACCGGCAATAATCTGGCCCTCATAGCCGGGAAGGGCGCCGCTCTCATAAACCAGGAAAGTCTGGGCGAAGCGCGGCTGGTAGCCGGAATGACTCATATGTGGGAAAAAGCCGAAGGAGAAGGGATTGGTGAGCGGCCCGTGCTTGGACCAGTTTTTAACGTAGTATCCCCCCTGGACGTAATGCAGGCCCCGCGTGCCGCCGGTATTGGTACCCGAGAAGGCGCGACCCTTGGCATCAAAATCAAGACTCCAGGTGTTACCGCCTCCTTCGGCGAAAAGCTCAAATTCCCGGGTCTTCGGGTGATAGCGCCAGATCGCCTGGCCCAGGAACTTGATCCCTTTTACCTCCGAGGTGGATGTACTGCCGGTGGCGCCGTAGAGCCATCCATCCGGACCCCAGTGCAGGCTGTTGGCGATCGAGTGAGTGTCTTCCAGCCCAAAGCCGGAGAGGTGAACTTCCGGATCGCCGTCGGGCACATCGTCGCGATTCGGGTCCGGGTAAAACAGCAGGTAAGGCGGATTGAGCACCCAGACGCCTCCTCGCCCCACGGCCACGCTGCTGGCGATGTTCAAGCCGGTGACGAAGTCTTTGTGGGAATCAAAAACACCATCGCCGTCCGTATCCTCCAGGATGGTGATCTTGTCGGCTCCCCGGACGTGATTGGGCGGAGCCGGCGGAACCTTGTCGTAGACTGCTCTGAGATAGCGGTCGTATTTCAGGACTTTCAGGCCCGCGGGAAATGGATACTGGAGGTACTGGACCACCCACAACCGTCCGCGCTCGTCAAAGTGCAAATTGAGCGGCTGGCGAATCACCGGCTCGCTGGCCACCACCTCAAGGACCAGCCCATCCGGGAGTTGAAAATGCTTTAGCGACTCCTGGGGCGAAAGAGGCTGGAGATCCCCGGCGCCCTCGACTCCCTGCCCCGCTCCCTTAAAGCCCCTTACAAACTCCTCGAGGGCCGGATCAAACGGCCGCTCCTCATGGGAAGCTTTTTCCTGCACCACGGCCGAAGCAGCTCTTCGCGTCAGCGCGCAGACCACGGAAACGATGACAACCAGGATCAGGACAGTAACACTTCTTCGCACTTGATCTTCTCGACTGAAGGGGATTCTCTCACGAGCAGCCAAAAACCCAAAAACTTGATTTTTCCCTACATTCGCCGCCAGAGCCCGAACGGAAGGGTTTCTTGGCCGTTGAATCCTCTCTCCGGTGCGGATATGATCGACTTCCCGGCCGACGGGGCTGACTGTGACCGGGCCTCCCGGCCAGCGCGGCAACCGTCTACGGTCCAGTTACGGGAGGAGTGACACATGTATCGTAAATCTCTAGTGTTGGTTTTGCTCGTCGCAAGCTGCCTGCTGGTTGTGGGAGTACAGGGGAGTTGTTCCCAGGGTTCCCAAAGCTCGGAGGTTGGCCCGGTCTCCGATGCGGGCCGGCGTATGCCGCCGCCGGAGCTGCCGGTGGAACCCAGGGCCCCGGACAGCGTGAAGGAGGGTGAAGTATGGATTCCGCCGTTGCCCAGCATGGACGAGATCCTGCCGCCTGCGGGTTGGGAGCCGGACGGGCGGGAGGCGGCCCCGATGCCTCTCACCCTGCTGAGGCTCCCCAGGACGAACATCTTCCGGGCCAAGTACCCCGCCATCGACTTTCACGTTCACGGGCGAGGCCTCACCACCCGGGAAGCCTACGAGAGCCTGATCCAACTCATGGACTCTATCGGTATGGGCGCGATCGTCAATCTGAACGGAGGAACCGGGGATACGCTGGACGCGGCCCTGGAGGCGGGCGCGCCCTATCGGGATCGAGTCGCCACTTTCATCACCTTCAGCACGGAGGGGATCAACGAGCCGGGTTGGTCCGAGCGGTTCGCCGCCGAGATGGAGCGGGCCTTCCAGGCCGGGGCATTGGGAATGAAGGTCTCCAAGACGCTGGGACAAAGCGCCCGGAACCCGGACGGAACCTTCATCCAGGCCGACGACCCGCGCCTGGATCCGATCTGGGAAATGCTCGCCAGGTACGACAAACCGGTCATGATCCACACCAGCGACTCGATCGGACGCTTCTACCCGATCAGCCCCAAGAACGAACGCTACGAGGCCGGCCTCTGGCACCAACCCGGTGACTCCTCGGGGAATCTCTACGAGTCCGGTCCCCCTCACGAAGTGATTGAGAAGGCCCGGGAGAACATGCTCCGCAAGCACCCGAAGACTCGCTTCGTCCTGGGGCATCTGGGCATGCTTTACTATGACCCGGAGAAGCTGGCTGCGCTGCTTGATACGTACCCCAACGCCGACGCAGAGATCTCGGCAGCCGTCCAGGATTTGGGCCGGGCGCCGCGCCTGTGGAGGGAATTCTTTCTGAAGTACCAAGACCGCATCCTCTTCGGCACCGACGGGAATCCCGGCCGGGATCCGGATCAGTTCTGGATTCCGCACTGGAGGTTTTTGGAGACTTTCGACGAGTACTTCTACCACCCCGCGCAAGTGGTCGCGCCCGGTGGCTCCCCGGGGCACGGCCGCTGGAACATCTCGGGCATCGGCCTGCCGGACGAGGTGCTTCGCAAAGTGTACTACGAGAACGCTCTGCGCCACCTTCCCTCACTGCGGGGATCGATCGAGAAACAGCTCCAGGCGCGCCGCCGGTAGCGGGCTTGTGCCTCCGCGGGCACGGCCGGCCTGTTCAAATTCGGCGACCACGGTGCCGGGCGCATCGCGCGTCAACCCCAAAGGCGCCGGTGGTTCCGGCACCCCATCTTCCGGGCATACGGTCTACTGATATCCGTCGACCACCAGCAGCGGTCGGCTCACTCAAAGCACGTTTGCTTTTTAGCCGGTTGGTTGTATCATGAGGCTATCTTTCAACAATTTTGATCTGACCAAAAAGGGAGGGTGTGATGGGGTGCAAAGGGTATCGGGCTTTTTTTTCAGCATTCGCATTTCTCTTGATCCTGGGAACTTCCGCTTCCCAGGCGCAAACGGCCAACGGCCGTATCGCAGGTCTGGTGACCGACCCCGCAGGCGCAGTAGTCCCGGGTGTCGAAGTGACGACCATTAATGAGGAGACGGGCGTCAGTTATCTGGCTCTGACCGACGACGTCGGCAGGTACACGTTCGTGCTGCTGCCTCCGGGACGCTATCGGCTGAGCGCAGCGCTGCCTGGTTTCCGCACTTACGACCGCCGCGGCCTGGTACTGGGCACGGGCGAGCATCTCTCCGTGGACTTCCGACTGGAACTGGGAGAGATGAGCGAAGTAGTCACCGTAACTGAATCGGCTTCGCTTCTGGAAACTAACACCTCCGATATCAGCCAGTTGATCGAATCCAAGAACGTCAGCGATCTCCCTCTCAATGGACGCCGGGCGCTGAGCCTGGCCGCAGTTGTGCCCGCCACCGTTTGGGTCAGTTACTCCGGGAACGCCAAACCCAACTTCAGCCTGGCCGGAGGGAGAACCCAGAGCCAGGTCATCTGGATTGACGGCGGCAATGGTCAGAACATGCGCCTGGGCGTGGGTCAGATCGACAGCGACCCGCCGGTCGAAGTGGTGAGAGAATTTCGAATTCTGACCAATGCCTATTCGGCCGAATTCGGGGGATCGGCGGGTGGCGTCATCATCATGACCACCAAGTCGGGGACCAATGAATTCCACGGGAGCCTCTTTGAGTATTTCCGCAATGACGCACTGGATGCTGCCAACTTCTTTGCGCCGATTGATGCTGAGACCGGAGAAAAATTGAAGGCGCCGCTGCGTTATAACCTCTTTGGAGGCACCGTCGGAGGCCCCATCTTCAAAAATAAGACTCATTTCTTTTTCGGCTATGAGGCAACCCGGCAAAGGGACGGCCGCACAGATATATTGACGGTGCCCACTGAATTACAGCGCCAGGGCGATTTTTCGCAAACCTTTAACGCCGCCGGCAAGCTCATCCGCATCTTCGACCCCGCATCCACGCGTACCGAAGAGGGCAAAACGGTGCGAAACCAATTTCCGGGCAACCGCATTCCGATCGATCGCCTGGACCCGGTAGCCCTCAAGATTCTGAATTTTTACCCGGCGCCCAACCGGCCTGCCAGCAATGCGGCCGGCGCTTCCAATTTCGCCGGAAACTGGACCGAGGCCTTCGACCGTGACAACATCACCGCGCGCGTCGATCATGTGATCAACGACGATCACAGGGTCTACGGCCGCTACATCTACAACGAAGATCCTATCATCAGCGGCAGTGTCATGCCCGACCCGAGAACCGATACTCGAAATTCCCGGGACCGCTACCAGCACAACATGCTGGTGGCCTACAACAACTCCTTTTCTCCAAGCTGGCTCAATGACCTGCGCTATACCTACGGCTATCGGATCTTCCATAACCGGAGCGCCGGTCTGGGAGGGACATGGGATCAGGAACTGGGGCTGGACGGAATTTCGGGCGAAGCTTTTCCGCGCATCAATGTGGCCAGCATGTCACCCCTGGGATCGGGAGGCCACGAGCGCCGCCAGTTTCCCATCTGGCAGCACCAGATCGTGGAGAGCATGACACTGCTCTTGAGCCGGCATACGCTGCGGTTCGGGGCCGAAATTCGCCAGTCCAATAATAACGAAGTGAACCGTCCTTCCATTTCCGGCAACTTCAGCTTCGGCGTTCAGCCCACTGCCCTGCCCGGCACCGGCGGAACCGGTTTCGGCTTTGCCAGCTTTCTCATGGGTTTTCCCAATTCTTTCACCATTCGCGAGACGGAAGTTCTGAATCGCTACAGCTATTATCTGGCCACCTACGTTCAGGACGACTGGAAGCTTCATCCCAATTTGACCCTCAATCTCGGGCTGCGCTGGGAGGCTGATACTCCTATGACTGATCGCAACAGCCGCATGAACGGTTTTGATCCGGTCGCCATCAATCCAGTCTCGGGGACTCCGGGTGTGGTGCGTTTCGCCGGCGTCAATGGCTGGCCGATCAATATCGCCGATCCGGATTGGAATAACTTCGGACCGAGAATCGGCCTGGCCTGGCGTCCCTTTGGACAAGGCGACACGGTTATACGAGCAGGCGCGGGCATTTTTTATGCGCATCCCTTCGACCACGGGGCGCCTGCGTCAGCCGCCCTGGGTTTCGAGAAATCGGCCAATTTGCAGACCCCTGATAACGGCATCACGGCGCCTTTTCTTCTGAAAGATGGAGTGCCCCCGGTGCAGTTGGCAGGAAATACTCTGGACGATTCCTTCGGAGCAGTCCCGGTCGGGAAAGGAACCACTACTGCCGTCTCCTTTTATGACAGGAACCGGCAGACCGGCTATTCGCAGCAGTTCAACCTCACCATTCAGCATGAGATCAAAGGAATGCTGTTTGAAGCGGGCTATCTCGGAAATCTGTCGCGCAAGCTGGCCAACTCCAACCTGAGCATCAACCAGATCGTGCCGGAGAAGCTGGGGCCCGGCGTCACCCAGAAGGACCGGCCCTTTCCTCAGTTCAGCAACGTCATCATCCAGTTTCCCAGCCTTGGCGTGATCAACTATCATGCCGGATTCTTCAAGGTCGAAAGGCGCTTTGCCGGCGGCCTCAGCTTCCTGACCAACTACACGTGGGCCAAGAATATCGGGAACTCTGATCCCGGCGGCGGAGGTTTGGGAGACGTGCAGTTTTACCAGGACTTCTACAACCGAAAGGTGGACCGGGGACCTGGTGAGCTGGATATCAATCACCGCTTCATCTGGAGCTCCGTTTACGAACTCCCCTTCGGACAGCGGCGACGCTGGCTCTCCGGCAGCCCCCTGAGCCACGCGCTGGGCGGCTGGAGCTTTGGGGCCATTACCAGCATTCAAAGCGGTCCGCCCTTTTCGCTCTGGACTCAGACCAATACGACCAGGGCTTTCTCCTCCGGCGCGCAGCGCGTGAACCTGCTGCGAGATCCGAGTCTGCCTTCCTCCGAGCGGAGCATCGAACGCTGGTTCGACACCGACGCGGTGGCTGCGCCTGAAGAGTTCACTTTCGGAAATTCAGGAAACGGTATCCTGCGGGCCGACGGACAGATCAACTTCGATTTCTCGATGATCAAGAACCTCTATATCTCGGAAGATAAATTTGTCCAAATCCGGGGCGAGATGTTCAACGCCTTCAATCACCCCAACTTTGGAATTCCCGGCCACGCACTGGGGGGCCCCGGCTTCGGGATCATCAACAGCGCCAGCGCCGGCCGGATCATCCAATTCGGATTGAGAGCGGTGTTTTAAGAAGTCCCAGCAAAGAAAGAATCATCAGAATGGCAAAGGTAATACCAAGCGTCCAGTTAAGCCATTGCTTACGCCATGACCCACGGATCCGAACTGTGTGCGATTCAAATAGATCTCAAAAAGGAAAAACTCAAGATCTGACCCCGTGAATCACGCGCCAGATTTTTTCGGGGGTGAGAGGCGTGTCGATGTGGCGGACACCCAGGGGAGACAAGGCGTCCACCACGGCGTTGACTACCGCCGGAGTGGAGCCGACGGTGGCTGCCTCTCCCACGCCTTTGACGCCCAGGGGATTGAGGGGTGTAGGGGTCTCCGTGCGGTTGGTGTCGAAGCCGGGCAGCAGGTGGAACCTGGGCAGGGCGTAATCCATCAGTGAGCCGCTGACCAAATTTCCATTCTCATCATAGACTGTGTTCTCGAACAGGGCCTGGCCGATGCCCTGAGCGATGCCCCCGTGAACCTGCCCTTCCACGAGCAGAGGGTTGATGACCCGTCCGCAGTCATCGACGGTCAGGTAACGCAGGATCTCGATCTCGCCCGTCTCGGGATCGATCTCCACGACACAGACGTGAACCCCGAAAGGATAGGTCTCGCCTTCAGGCGCGAAGTCTTTATCGGCAGCCAGTTTGCCCTGCAGATCCTGGGGCAGCTCCGGCTTCCCCTCAGAAGCCGCTGCGGCAACCTCCTTCCAGCTCAGTGACCGGTCTGGATAGCCCGCCACTTGAAAGTTCCCTTCGATCAGCCTGATATCCACTTGGGCCGCCTCCAGCAGGTGCGCGGCGATTTTCCTGGCTTTCTCGACCACCGCCTCAGCGCTCAGAAACACGGCGGCCCCACCGACCGGGGCGCTGCGGCTTCCGAAGGTTCCAATGCCCCGGGGCACAATGGCAGTGTCGCCGTGCAGAACGGTCACGCTCTCCATGGGGACTTGCATGACCTCAGCCGCAATCTGAGCCCAGCTTGTTTCATGCCCCTGCCCGTGGGGGGACGTTCCGGTCAGGATGGTCACGCGTCCGTCAGGATCGACCTGGACCGTACCCGCCTCCCACGGACCAAATCCACAGATTTCCACGTACGCGGAAAATCCTACCCCCAGCAGTTTGCCGCCATCCTGGCGCTGTCTGGCCTGCATCGGGCGCAAGTTCTGGTAATCCGCCAGATCTAAAGCGTGATCCAGGGCCTGGGCATAGCGGCCGCTGTCGTAAGTCAAGCCCGTAGCTGTCCGATAGGGAAAGCTCTCGGGAGGCACAAAATTGCGGCGCCGAAGTTCGGCCGGGTCAATGTCCAACTCACGGGCCAGCATATCCATGGCGCGCTCGATGAGATAAGCGGCCTCGGGCCGTCCGGCGCCGCGATAGGCCTCAGAGGGAACTTTGCTGGTGAAAACGCCAGTCACTTCGGCTCGGACATTAGGAATGTCGTAGCAGCCCGTCATCATGATGCCTGTCAGAGTGGGAACAATGGGCAGTGCACGGGTGTAGTAGGCGCCACAATCGAACATCACTTTCAAGTCGGCGGCCAGCACCCGGCCCTCCCGGTCCGCCGCCAGACGCAGGATATCGACCTGGCCTCGACCGTGACTGGTGGCGAAGTAGTCTTCCATCCGGGAAGCCGCCCAGCAGATGGGCCGCCCCATCTTTTTGGCCAAAAACGGCGCCAGAACTTCTTCCGGATATACATTCCCCTTGGCCCCGAAGCCACCTCCCACCTCGGGAGCGATCACTCGCAGACGCTCTTGAGCAACTCCCAGTATTCCGGCCAGCTCGGCGCGCAGAAGATGGGGAATCTGAGTGGATGACCAGATCGTGAACTGGTCGTTTTCGGGCTCGTACTTGGCGGAAACCGCCCGCGGCTCGATAGCGTTGGGAATCAGGCGCTGGACGTTTGCGGACAGCTCGACCACAGCATCTGCTTGGGCAAAACCCTTTTCGACGTCTCCTCCCGCAAGCTTCCAGATAAACGCTCGGTTGCCTTTGAATTCCTCGTGCAGAATGGCGCCCCTACCGGCTAATGCATCCTCGAGATCGATCACAGCCGGCAAAGGGTCATAGTCTATCGCCACCGCTTCGACAGCATCGGACAACTGATAAGGATCGTCTCCGATAACTACTGCCACCGGCTCCCCCATGTAGCGGACCTTCCCATTTGCCAGGGGAAAAAGATTTGGATTATGAACTTCCAGATAGTCCCCGGTGACGGCCTCCACGCCTACCGGGAGTGGAGCGGCGAAATGAGAATTAACATCCCGGCCCGTAAAGATGCCAAGAATGCCCGGCAGCGACCGCGCGGACTCGCTGTCTATGCTGAGGATGCGAGCATGGGCATGGGGACTGCGGACAACCGCCATGTATGCGGCGCCTTTCAGCCGGATATCGGCCACATACTTGCCTTTGCCGGTGATCAGGTTGGGGTCTTCGCGACGCGTCACCCGGGCGCCGATGAACTTTGGAATCGTTTTGCGTATGGCTTCTTTGGACACAGTTCGAGTATTTTAGTTCAGGCCAACGAATATTAACGAATTTCAGTCAAAGGGAGCCGATATGCAAAGTACGAACTTGGTCATCATTTGCCTGGGTCTGATAGCAGTGACAGGGACCCCAGTCCTGTTTTCCGGGCCTTCCCAAACCACCGCACAGCTCACACACGCTGAAGTTCTGGATATCCTGGAAAAGGAATCCACCGGCAACATTGCGGATGCCGTCGAGGAGGTGACCGGAGCGCGGGCCTTCATGTATCACGATATGAAGCCGGTGTTCGAGACCAAGATCGTCGGCCCGGCAGTCACAGCTTACCTGCGTCCAATCCTGAAGACAGACAACCGGGAATATCCCAACTATGCTTTACAGATCCTGGACGAGGCTCCGGAAGGCAGTATTCTCGTGTATGTTCTGGAAAACGGCCTCGAGATCGCAGGGATCGGCGACCTCATGGCGACCACGGCTAAGGTCCGCAATCTGGGCGGGGCCGTCATCGACGGCGGCGCCCGCGACGTAAGGGACATCCGGGAAATCGGCTTCCCGGTCTTTTCCCGCACTATCACCCCTGCCACTTCAGTCGGCCGCTACGTCAGCGTAGCCAAGCAAATTCCCGTCAAGTGCGGAGGAATCATGGTCCATCCTGGAGACCTGATTGTGGGAGACCTCGACGGTGTCGTTGTGATCCCCAGGGATCAGGCAGTCCAGGTCGTGGAGGTTGTGAAAACATATCGCGAGAAGGAAGAAAGAATGAAGCCGATCATCAGAGAAACCAAGTCGATGCTGAAGGCGCTGGAGATTTATGGGAGGTACTGATTAAGGCTGTAGGCTGTAGACTGTAGGCTGTAGGCTGAGACGACAAGGAGGCTGCAGCGTGCAACTTGCAGCCGAGGGCGTGAATCCGGAGGACATTATGGTATTTCGACCTTATCTTGCTTTGGTGCTGGTGCTGGCGGCCTGCGCCGGTTCTACTGTTGAGTTGCCATCGGAGGAGGCGGCGGCCACAGGGACGTTTGCGTCCGTGCCGGGGACCTGGTCCGGGGATACGTTCTATGCATCTGCCCAGTATGGAGTGGACCTTCAGGTGGGCGAAATGCCTGCCGACTTCGAGTCCGAGATCAGGCAAGCTATGGAGAATCTCGGGTCCATTCTGCGGGATGCGGGCCTGTCCTACTCCGACGTGGTGAAGTCGAACGTGTACATTACGGACGGCAAATGGTTCCAGGCCATGAATGGGGTTTACAAGAGCTATTTTCCAGAGAATCCTCCCTGCCGCACGACGGTTTTCGTCCCGAGTCTGCCGCATGGCGCGCAGTTCTCCGTCGCTGTGATTGCCACACGAAATCAGGATCGGCAATACATCTACCCGGAGGGGGTAGAGCCCTCTCCTGAGGCTGTGTTCAGTCCGGGAATCCTGGTGGGCGACACGCTCTACCTCTCCGGACAGGGGAGCCGCCACTATCTGACCAAAGAGCTTCCGGAAGGCGGCATCGACGCTCACGTGAAGCAATCGCTCGAAAACCTTGAGGCGGTCCTGAAGCAGGCCGGCATGGATCTTTCCAGTGTCGTCAAATCCCATGTCTACCTGACCGATATGGGACAGTATGATTCTATGAACCAAGCCTATACGGGGTTCTTCAGCTCCGACCCGCCGGCCCGTACCACAGTCGCGGTCTCCGGGCTACCTGGCGATCCTCCCATCGAAATAACGCTTCTGGCGGTGAAAGACTCCGGCGTTGAGAGGAAAGTCGTGCGTCCCGAGGGAGTCGAAGTTCGACCCATGTACAGCACCGCCGTTCAGCTTGGGGATCTCCTCTTTCTATCCGGCAAGGGCGGTTCGGGCGGGGGCAGCGCCGAAGCCCAGACGCGAGATGTTATGGAATTCCTGCGGAATGTCCTAGAGACCGGAGGTCTGGAGTTCTCCAATGTCATCGAGGGCAAGATTTACCTGGCAGACATGTCCGCTCAGGATGCAGTGGCTGCCGCGTACAGCGACTACTTCGGCGCCCAGCCAGCCCGCACGCTGGTTGGCGTCGAAGAATTACCCGGTGAAAACGCACTGGTCGAGATCACTCTACTGGCTTCCGGCCTCCCGATCGAGTAGCCTGCGCTTGCGCTCAATGCCCCACCGGTAGCCGGAAAGCGCGTGATCTTTTCGCACGACCCGATGGCATGGAATCGCGACAGCAATAGCGTTTGCCGCACAGGCCTGGGCTACGGCCCGGACCGCCTTTGGGGCGCCGATACGGGCGGCGATTTCCGCGTAACTTGCTATAGAGCCTGGCGGAATCTCACGCAGCGCCTGCCAGACGCGTTGCTGAAAGGCAGTACCTCGCACATCGAGCGGCAGATCGAGTCCGCGCGCCGGCGTCTCGACGAAGCCGACTACCTTGGCCATCAAAGCTTCGAAGTCTTGATCACCACCAATCAGTTGCGCTCTGGGAAAGCGATCCTGAAGATCGCGAACAAGATCGTCAGGATCATCGCCCAGCAGAATGCTGCAGACTCCTTTTTCGGTGGCGGCCACCAGGATCGCGCCCAGTGAACATTCAGCGACGCCGAAGCGGATCGAGGTACCTTTGCCGCCATCCCGGAAAGTCTTCGGCATCATGCCCAGCACCTGCAAAGAGCTTGCGTAGAAACGTCCATTCGAGTTGAATCCAGCGCTGTAGATCGCCTCGGTCACAGTATTACTGCGCGAAAGCTCTTCCCTTACCCGCTGCGCCCGGCGACCCGCTGCATAAGCTTTGGGTGTGACACCGGTCAGAGCTTTGAAGACTCGATGAAAATGAAAGCAACTCAGGCCGACGTGCCGGGCCAACGCATCCAGATCAGGAGGACTTTTGAGGCCGCCTGGCCGTCCAGCGCGCTTCGCCGTACTCGCCCAGATCCACTGTGCCGTGAATGGAGTCTCCCCGCACCGTCCCATTGAATCGGAAGCCCAGATGGGTTCCTTCGTAGGCCTGATCGCTCCGGAAAGAGATTTCCTGTCCGTGAATGAAACCGGCTAGATCGCCGCTTAGAATATCTCCTTCATGCCTTCCACTGAGCACTTCGCCCACCTGCTCAAAAAAGAGGACATGCTCCGCGCTACCCAGGCTGAAGTCGAGGCGCGCATCCCAGCGACCCGAGAAATTAGCCGGCGGACCATCAGGTCTGGCCGGGCGGTCGATGCCGGGAGGGCTGGAGAGCAGTTCATGCAGTCGATTGCCCACGGTTTGGGCATCACCGGGTTGCATCATCCAGGCCACAATGCTGACGGAACTCTCCTCCATTTTCTCCCGGTAATGGCCCCTTGAGCCGGCCAGAGCCACCCGAGGTTCTGTCGTAAAAAGCAATTCGTTGACTTCATTACCGCTGATGCCCAGCCGGTTCCCATCCCAGCTCACCTGTAAACGCAGGGACTGGTTGGAGCGGCCCCTGTGCGGCAAGATCTCTATGGTAACACCGGGAATCCGGGCCAAGCGCCGTTCAATCTCTTCCAAGCACGATTTTTCCTGTTCCCATTCCGCCTGATCGACTTTGACAATGATGGCTGTCTCGACCTCTTCGTGGCAAATGGCCATGTCTATCCGCAGGTCGATGAACGAGACGTCGCGACTCGATATCGCCAGCCAGCCCAGTGCTTCTGGAATCGGGAAGGAAAGAGCTTCCAGGAGGTGCACCCAGAAGCCTTGAAGCCGCAGCGCCTGGCGCGAGGCACAGCCTTCGACGACTATGACAACGACGGAGATATGGATGTCCTCATGAATTGCATGGAGAGCCCGCCGGTCCTGCTTCAAAATGTGAGTCGCAACAAGCATTTTTGGGTGAAGTTCCTGCTCCGGGGCTCGCAGAAGAATCGAAATGCCGTGGGGGCCCGCGTCGAGGTGAAAACCGCCGGCCAGACCCTCATTCGCGAGGTGAAAAGTGACCACCATAAAACACAGATGCCCTCTGGACTGACCGCCGAGAACTCCGTTCCTCGTCTGGAAAGACGGCAGGATGTGGAGGTCAGACTGCTACACTGACACACAATTGACTTTCCCAGAGGGGTTGACAATACTGATAGCGTCAGTATCGAGAATATCTTTTCAGGTCGACTAAGTGTGGAACAGAACCCAGATCGCTCCCTATATCCGAGGCTTCGAGAAGCACTCTTCACTTTCAAGAAAGAGTACGACGAACAGCACCAGACACGAATTAACCGCCAGCTTCACTTGATCGGTCGAATCATCAGGCTTGTGGGATTGGTTCTCCTGTTCTTTCACCTGGGCTACGGGCTCCTGTTGTTTTTCGGAGGGTGGTTCCTCCAATTGCTCGGTCACGCTAAGAGGCAGGATTTCCCGGTGACCGGAACTAAAATATTGACCGACGAAGCTCGGTCCAATTTGACTGGCTTGCTAACTCGCCTCATTCGAGTCCTTTACCTGACCCTCCCGTCTGTGGAAAGACATTTCGTCAACACGGGGTACATTTCACACCCCTGCTTTCGGGACAAGGCGAATGAGTCAAAACCCAGTCAACGGGCGGTGCTTGGAAGGTGACGTGTACGATTTCGCGATTGTCGGCTCTGGCTACGGTGGTTGCATATCTGCCCTTCGCTTAACGGAAGCCGGATTTTCCGTCATTCTCGTGGAGCAAGGGTGTCATTGGGAGCCCAAACACTTCAAGCAGAGCTATTCGCCTCACTACCTCAACAAGCTCTACTACGACTCCACCTATACGAACGACTTCAGCGCCTTCTTTAGGACGGCCAAAGTTCTGGGAGGTGGATCGATCCTGAATGCCGGGGCCTCGCTCGAGGCTCCAGCAGAGGCGTTTCAAACGAGATTGGGCGACCGCCTGCTGTGGCCCCCATCAGTAACAAAGGCCACCCTGACACCTTTCTATGAAACCGTCAGGAAGAAACTCGGCATCAAAGTGATTCCTGAAGCTGACGTGTCAAAATCAGGAAGAAAGTTTGCCGAGATCTGTCATCGGGCCGGGCTCAATTCGCAGAAAGTCGCCTTCAACTTTCAAGACTGCCTTCAATATGGCTTCTGCCAAGCTGGCTGCAAGTTTGGCCGTAAAGTTACCGCCTGGGACGCCTACGGTCAACCGGCTCAGGCGAACGGAGCAAAAATACTGATCGGCGCAAAGGTCGTCGAAATCGGAAAGAATAAGGACAGATTTCGAATCGCGGTCCGGAGCAAGTGGCGCACTCAGACGATACAGTCCCAACGTGTCATCCTTGCAGCTGGAACGATCGGAAACGTTCGTATACTGGAAAACTCTCGCCGATTCCTGCCGACATTGAGCAATCGAGTGGGAGAACAGTTTACAGCCAGCGGTTCGCTTACCTTCTTTTTCGAACTCTCTGAAGCGGATCCCGATTACTTTTGTTTCATGGGCCAAACCAATCCGGGAATCTATTGTTTTAACTACTGGTCCCGTCATCGCATGGTCTTGCATGCCGTCGCGGTCCCACATGCGCTGATGGGTGCGCTCGTAACAAACGGGCAGGAAGGGAGCATGTGGGACACCTCGGGTCGGACATTCGCCGGACAGCTCGAGACACTGTTTCCTCACAAGATCGTCGGTGGAGCACTTCACGGCATTCCTCAAGCTGTCGGCAGGCTTGTGAAAGTTAACCGAAACTGGACCCATCCGCAGACTATCTTTGATCGATCCAGCACGCTTATTTTGGCAACCTGCTCGATGGCTGACAACATCGACCACGGGGTAGTAAATCCCGACGGCGAGGTGTTTGGATGTCCCGGACTTTACATCAACGATGGGAGTGTTATCCCTTCCTCGCTGGGGGTGAATCCCTACCTGACAATTGCCGCTAATGCCGAATGAATTTGCAGAGCTATCATCGCGTCATCTGCCGGTTAGATTGGAGTTGACCCGTTTTCGTGGAGACCTGAAGATTTGAGAAAGTCCACGAGATGGGCAAGGTTCCCTGACGGAATGCTACTTGGATTGAGGAGAACCTCTACTAAGAGTGGCCTGATACGATTGCTACCAGGTGCCGATAGAGCGGTGAGATCGGGTTCAGGATGTTTCCTGGGGTCGTATTTGCCTGCGGGACAGCAGCGGGATTCCAAAAATCCGCTCCAGTCCCTGAATGAATAAATGGGTTTCGAGGCGTAGGGGGTGCCCCTGGATGTAGCTACTCGGATCGCCTTAATGTCTTCACTTGAAAGGCCATCCGCAGGCCAGGCGCTCCAGTTCGGAATCAGACCCGGCGGCGGGAATTCAGAATCCAGGAGCGGATCCTCTCTCAGGCCGCAATGGGCGGGAGCACTCGACCAGACATAATCTTCAGCCCTGCAGGCCAGCTTGGCTCGCATGGGATTGCGTTCCACATAACGGACGGCGTTCCAGAGATGAGTGTCGCCCAGGACGCAGGCATAGAAGCGATCCTGCCAGAGATGTCCGGTGACCTGGTATTTTCTGTTGAAGTAGTCGGCGTAGAAGCCGTGAAGGTCGTGCAGGCAGCGGGAGAGTCCCTCTACTGTGGAGGGGACGGGCAGGTGGTGGACGTGATTGGACATCAGGCAGTAGGCGTAGAGGCGGACTCCGTAGCGGCGGGTATACTCCAGCAGTTTCGAAAGGTAGATCCGGCGATCCGCGTCGTCTCGGAATCGGAATATGCGTTCTTCTGTTCTGGAAATGAGTGCCAGACCTAACCGTAAACCCTTTATTAATAAAGTCTGATAATCGGCAAAGGTGCGTGTCCCCAATGAAGAGATGGAAAGCCACAGTCGGACGCATCACCCGGCAAGCGGTGGAATGGGCCGGGGACCGTCCAGTGTGGATGGTCTTACAGGGCCACGGAAGGAGAGACTGGTACGAGTACGGCACGACTCATATCGGCTATCAGATGCCGGAAGAGTTCGGCGCCCGGCCTTCGGCGGAGATTCTGCAGACCATGGCCAATGAGGCCCTCGGTTCAGGTGCCGACGGGATTTGGTGGTGGTCCTTTGAGATCTACGACTGGGCCGATCCGTCCCATCAGGCGTTTATTCGACAGTTCGGCCAAGTCAACAGGGCGATTCAAAAAGCTGCCGAGTAGGACGGGCGTCCCGCCTGTCACTGGGCAGGCTCGCCGACCATAATTGGACAAACAACTTCGCCGACTCCTGCTCAGAGAAGTCCTTTCCGAAGCAAGCACTGGCCGGTCCCTCTGAGGGTTAATCGTTACTGGATATCTCGCTCCAGAGCGGGCTTGAGATGCCGTTCAGATCCCAGACCACCTGCCCCGCCCGAAGCGTCAGTTCGCACTCCAGGTTCTTATCGCCGTCCATCCTGCCGCCCTGAACGTCCACAAATCCAAAATCGCCGGTCCTCAAATTGATGACTGCCAGGTCGGCTTCGGCTCCCACGTTCAGGTGGCCCAGATCGTCCCGCTGGATGATTTGAGCGGGCTTCCAGGTCGAGGCGGCGACAATATCCTGCAGCGACATGCCCATGTTGAGAAACTTGGAGGCCACATTGAGCATGTTCTTCATTCCAGCGTTCATGCTGACGGCGTGAATATCAGTCCCCAGGGAATCAGGCTGGAAGCCCTGCTGCATGGCAGGCACTGCCTGCCGGAACAGGAAGCTCCCTCCGCCGTGGCCGACGTCGAAAATAAGGCCCCGCTCACGAGCCTCAAATACAAAAGGATTGACCTTGCCGCTGCCGTCCACTATCGGCTCACGGCCGCTGACGTGGCTGTAGGTATGGGTAAGAATATCCCCCGGCCGCAGGTGCTCCAGCAGCAGCGATCTGAGGGAAAGCGGCGGAGTATGCGTTCCAAAATCGACCATTACCGGAACATCGGCAATCGTCCCCGCTTGAACGGCACGGTCCACAGGATCCCACTCCGGACCTCTATAATGGGCCACCTTAACCCCCACGATAATGTCCGGGTACTGCTCTATCCGCATGGCGGTCAGTTTGGAGTCCATATCGCCCAGGTTCTGCTCGACAGGCCCGCCTTTCATTCCCGACCCGACGATATTCAGGAAGGAGAGGACGCGAGTCTTGACTCGATCGATCACCTGCGCTTTAAACTGCGGGAAGTTCCTCCAGCCGGCCCCTCCGACATCCACCACCGTTGTCACTCCGGCGCGGAAGGTAAAACCGTCTGGGGGGATAGAGTTGTAGCCGTTGCTGTAATCCGCATTCGGCTCGGTGCCGTAGAAAACATGAGCATGCAAATCCACCAGTCCCGGGACAACGTAAAGACCCGATGCATCGACCAGCTTCCTGGCTTGACTGGGCGGGATATTCAAATCCACTCGGGCTATTCTGCCGCCGCTGATGGCCACGTCCATCGGAGAATCGATGCTGTTCCTCGGATCAATAACATGTCCTCCCTTGATCAGGAGATCATATGGCTGCGCCTGCAGCGAGTCAGACATGCTTACGAGACCTGTTATTAGGACGAGTAAAAGATAACGAAAATAGTTTCTCGGATTCAAGTGGGCTCCTCTCTTAGGATCGACAGCAAAGTTGGCGCGAAATATATCACGCCAACAGTTAACGGACAATTATCCCGCCACGGTACAATGGAAAGATCTTGAGGCTCGTTGATACTATCCTTCTTCTGACGCTTTTCTTGGGCTCCGGGCCCGCGCTGGGCTGCGCCTCTGGCCCTATCGAGAACGTCCAGACTTCCGAAGACGATTACCAGGAAGAACGCCTGGAGATGGTTGCGTGGCAACTTGAACGTCGCGAGATCCGGAATCCGCGGGTCCTTGAGTCAATGAGGCGAGTGCCCAGACACCTGTTTATGCCTAAAGAAGTCCGGCCGCACGCCTACGCCGACCGCGCCCTTCCCATCGGAGAAGGCCAGACCATCTCGCAGCCATACATCGTGGCACTGATGACCCAGGTGGCGGATCCCAGGCCGGAGGACCGAGTTCTGGAGGTCGGGACGGGCTCTGGGTACCAGGCCGCAGTCCTGGGCGAAGTGGTTAAGGAAGTCTACACGATTGAAATTGTTCCGGCGCTGGCGGAGTGGGCCAGGAGCGCCCTTTCGGCCCAAGGGTATGACAACGTCTTCGTGCGAGAAGGCGACGGATACCGTGGCTGGCCCGAGCAGGCGCCTTTTGACATCGTTATGGTCACAGCGGCAGCCCGTGAAGTCCCTCAACCGTTGATCGATCAGTTGGCTGAAGGCGGGAGACTGGTCATGCCCGTAGGGAGAAGCACGGGAATACAGCGTTTGATCCTGATAACCAGGGAGAATGGTGAAATCAGGAGAGACTTCATCGCCAGCGTCCGCTTCGTCCCCATGACCGGAGAAGCGCAGCAGGCGCCGCGCTGAGCGCCCCATAAATTCGGTTTTGCATATTTTAGAGCTCCAGCGTTTTTATAGATGGAGGTGCTATAAGGCGGCCAATGTCCCCCGAAGAACGCTTCGAGCGGATGGAACGCGGCATGGAGTTTAAATCTTGCGAAATGGCGATTCCTAAGCCTGTTTAGTCCCTGCCTTCCTCACCGGAATGCCCAGAATCCTGGCCAGTGTTTCGCCGTAAATCTTGCGCCGGCTTTCTTCCGGCACAGTGCAGGCATCAAGCATCGCTTCGTAGCGTGCAATGTTCGAGTCGAGGTTCTCGGGCGGCTCGTCGGTGCCGAAGACCAGCTTCTCGAAGGCGTAGACGGCATCCGGAGAACTGTGGGCAGTGGGACCTTCCCACCAGAGATATTCTTTGAACACGGCAAGATTGTTTGCCTTCTTGATCAGGGATGAGCCGGTCAGGTCGAAATAAAGGTTCTTCTCCCAACGCGCGACCTCCGCGGCCTCTTCGTACCAGGGATTCCCAAAGTGCGCGCCTTGAATCACGAGCTGTGGAAAGGAACGCGCGATGGTATGCAAATAGCCCGGCCTCATGCGCGCCATCGAGGAGAGCTTCGGTTGATCGCCTCGACCAGAGACAATTCCGGTGTGAAAAAGAGCAACCAGCTTGAGCGCTTGAAGTTTCTCGTAAACCTGAAAATAGGCAAAATCATCCCAGTTGTGCCGGGGCCGGTGCATCTTGATGCCTCTAAATCCGGCATCAGCAAACGTTTGGATTGCCTGGAGAGCATCAGGATCATCCACGCTGATATAACCATAGGGAATAACCACCTCGGGATGGCGTCCCGCAGCCTCTTTCACGGCTTCGAAACCTGACATGGGGGTGAGCACGCAGGCCATCGCATTGCGCGGGCCATAGGTTTGCACGAGCCGCTGGATGTAATCAGGGTCGGAGGAAAAATGCTGATGGGCGTCGACGATGAAACGGCGGCGTGGCTGCGCCTGAGCGACAGCTCTGTATCCACCTGCCGCAGCCGCCAGACCAAACGTGACGCCGGATACTTGCCTCAAAAAACTTCGACGGGAGTTTCTCATTTGGTTCATGCGCGCAATGATCTCTCATCAAACTGGCGAGCGCAAGAAACTAAAAAACCAAGAAACTGAAAAACTAACTTGGTGTAGGATAAGGCGGACCATGGAGCTGGAGCGGCTGTTTCTGGGAAAAACCTATGACGATTTCCTGTTTCGCCCCCAAGGCGGAACAGTGAAAACCCGGCGGGAGATTCGTCTCGCCAGCCGCTTGTCAGGGAGCCTGACTCTGGAGCTTCCGGTGATCGCAGCGAACATGGACAGTGTTACCGGAGAGCGCATGGCCAGGACGATGGCGCTGGAAGGCGGCATCGGCTTTATTCATCGCGCCTATTCGATTCAGGAACAAGCGCACCACGTGGAAAGACTCAAAAGAAGCCACGGCTATACCGTCGAGCAGCCGCTTTCGCTGGCTCGCGAGGCCACGATTCGCCAGGCGCGCGCTTTTACCCGCCAGCACAACATCACCGGCATCCTCATCGAGGAAAGCCGCGGCAGCAACCTTTTGGCAGGACTTCTTTCCAATCGCGACATGCCCTGGATGGACGGCTACGAGGAGCGGCGGGTCGAGGAGTTCATGACTCCTCTGAAACGACTCAAGACAGCTCCTCCGGATGTCACTGTCGAACAGGCAGAGCGCATTATGTTCGAGAATCGAATCGAAAAACTGCCTCTAATCGACCATCAAAACCGCATTCGCGGGCTGATAACCAAGAAAGACATCGCTTTTATGCGCCATCGTCCTGCGGCCAGTAAGGACGGCAAAGGCCGCCTGCTGGTGGGGGCTGCAATCGGGGCTCGAGGGGATTATCTGGAGCGGGCGGCCGAACTGGTCAAAGCGGGAGTTGACATCCTGGTCATTGATATCGCGCATGGCCATTCGGAGGTGATGCGTGCAGCGGTGGAGAGCTTCCGCAAACGCCTGGGCGATGTCCAGTTGATCTGCGGCAATGTGGGGACGGCCGAAGGCGCGCTCTTCCTGAAGGACCTCGGCGCTGACGCGATCAAGGTGGGCATTGGTCCCGGGCGAGGCTGCCGCACGCGCCTGGAGACCGGCGCCGGTGTGCCCCAGTTGCAGGCCATCCGGGAAGCCGAACGGGCGGTCGGCGACTCCGTTCCGCTCATTGCCGACGGAGGGATCAAAGGTGACAAGGATATCTTTATGGCTCTGGTGTGCGGCGCCTCCTCCGTCATGCTCGGGAGTATGCTCTCGGGAACCGACGAAGCTCCCGGCTATGTCATTGAAGACCCGGCCACTCACGAAAAGAAGAAAATCTACCGCGGCATGACTTCACCGCAGGCCGTTTTCGAGGCGCTCTATGACACTGAAAATCCACAGCAGTTGGAAGAAGCGATGGAAACTCCTGCTGAAGGACAGGAAATTCAGGTGCCTTACCGGGGAAGCGTCATCGATATCCTTCAGCGCATCCGCGGCCATTTGCGCTCATCGGTCAGCTACGGCGGCGCCTCCAGCCTGCAGGAAATCCGCCAACTCGTACTCGAGAATCCCTCAAAGTATCTGATCCCGCTCTCTGAGTCCTCCATCCGCGAGTCCTATGAAAGATAGAGCGCGGAGCCGACCGGTTCCAAGATGAGCGATTGGGGCGCATACCTGGTGCTTTTCGCCGTCGGTTGTATAGCAGGCTTACTCAACGTGATCGCCGGCGGTGGCTCGTTTTTGACGCTGCCTGTGCTGATTTTTCTTGGACTTCCCGCCACGCTGGCCAACGGCACCAATCGAATTGCCATCTTCCTGCAAAACGTCGGCGCCGTCTGGGGATTCCATCGGTATAAGGTGCTGGAATGGTCATCCGCATTGTGGGCTGCGGTTCCGGCCACTCTGGGCGCCGTCTTAGGCACTTGGGCGGCCCTGGTCATCAGTGATGAAGCCTTTCAAAAGATATTGGCATTCCTGATGATCGCGGTCACGCTTTGGACTCTCTGGGACCCCCTGAAGAAGGCCCCAGCAGGCACTGCAGCTCGATCGCATCCAGAATTGCTGCCGCCAGAGACATCTGCCTCGAAGGCGGCCATCGAACCCAACTCTGTTTCCCCCGGCTACCGGTCCGAAGCTTCCCCCTCCGCCGCCCCTTCCCGGGTACTCCTCGGACTTGCATTTTTCCTGGTTGGTATCTATGGCGGCTTTGTCCAAGCCGGCGTAGGATTCATGATCCTGGCGGTCACGACCATGGCAGGGCTTGATCTGGTCAGGGGAAACGGCGTGAAGGTTTTGAGCATACTGGTGTTCACGTTCGTGTCGCTTGGTATTTTCGCCTGGGAAGGAGAAGTCAACTGGCCTCTGGGGCTCGTCCTGGCGGGTGGAAGCGTGGTCGGTGGACTGATTGGCGTCAGATTAACGGTCCTGAAGGGCCACGCCTGGGTGAAAGCGGTGGTTACTACGGCCGTGATCGTTCTGGCCATCAAGCTGTGGCTCACGGGCAGCTAAAGGAAAGAATAGATGGAAAACCTGGGTCTGAATTGGCTCGATGTGGTGGTCTTTGTCGCCTTCTTCGGAGTTGTCGTCAGCGTCAGCATGTACAAGAGCCGAGTCGAGAAGACTACTGAGGATTTCTTCCTGGCCGGCCGGGCGCTGACCTGGCCTTTTATCGGACTGTCCCTGATCGCCGCCAACATCTCGACGGAACACTTTGTGGGCATGGCCGGTCAGGCGGCTGGCGCAGCCGGTCTGGCGATCGCCAGCTACGAATGGCTGGCGGCTGTTACTCTGGTCTTCGTCGCTCTCTTTTTTCTCCCCCGATTACTGAGCGCCGGAATATTCACCATTCCCGAATTTCTGGAGTACCGCTATAACCCCCTGGCCCGCGCCATTATGGCGTTTTACACCATGGCCATCTACGTTGGTGTCACCATTTCCGCCGTCCTTTACTCCGGCGGTCTTACCTTGCAGACCATCTTCGGAGACCTGGCTAACCCCGATCACCTGCTCACCAGCGTTTGGGTCATCGGCGGGATCGCTGCTCTCTATACCATCTGGGGCGGCCTGAAGGCGGTCGCCTGGGCCGATCTTTTTCAGGGCTCCGCTCTGATCATTGGGGGAACCATCACCATGGTTCTGGGATTTCAAGCGGTGGGAGGCGTGGGGACTTTCTTCAGTCAAAATGCCGACAAGCTCCACATGGTGCTGCCGGCCGATCATTCTGTCCTGCCCTGGACAGCTCTGGTCGTCGGCCTTCATATTCCAAATTTTTATTACTGGGGGCTCAATCAGTACATCACGCAGCGCACGCTGGCTGCCAGGACACTGCGCCAGGGACAACTCGGGATTATTTTTGCCGCTTTTCTGAAGCTGATCATCCCTTTCGTCATCGTTCTGCCCGGGCTTATGGCCCTGCAGCTTTACGGCGACCAGTTGGCAGGGGCAAGCGGAACCGACGCGGCCTATCCCCTTCTGGTGCGAAACCTGCTCAGCCCCGGCCTTCGGGCCTTCATCCTCGCAACCATTAGCGGCGCTGTCATCAGCTCATTGGCTTCCATGCTGAATTCGGCTTCCACCATCTTCACCATGGATTTATTTAAACGCCACTGGAAAACCGATGCTTCCCAGCGAACGCTGGTCCGAACAGGCCGCCTGACAACGGCCATTTTCGTGGTCATTGGCTGCTTTATAGCTCCCTATTTGGGAGACCCCCGCTTTCTGGGAATTTTCACCTACATTCAGGAATTTCAGGGGTATATCTCTCCGGGAGTTCTGGCGGTGTTCATATTCGGCTTGTTTTTTCACCGAGCCCCAGCATCGGCCGGAGTCGTTGGCCTACTCTTGACCGTGCCGGTGTACGGCTTTTTGCAGTTGCAGTTCGGCGAGGTGGCTTTCCTGAACCGGATGGCGATTACCTTCGCGGTAATCGTTCTGGTGATCGCCGTCCTGACCTGGCTAAAGCCTCTGCCGCAACCGCGAGTTCTCCCGCGCCGCCAGGAATTTGACATGAGGTCCACTCCGCTCGTGAAATGGCTGGGGATCTCGGTTATCCTGACCACAGTCATTTTTTACATTATTTTCTGGTAAATTCTCGGTCGAAAGGAGTTCACGTGTCGTTCATTAGATTTGTCGGGGTTTTCCTGACGGGCATTTTGTTAGTTGGGATCGTGATAGCCAACCAGGCTTTTGAATGGGAGTCAGCCTCGCCGGCAACTCAGGCACTGGATACCGCCACGCTTCAGGCACTGCAGGAAGATCTTGCGACGCGCAGGACCAAGAGCTTATTGGTCATTCGAAATGACCAGATCGTTTGGGAGTGGTATGCGCCCGACCACGGACCCGACAAGCGTCACTATACAGCCTCGCTGGCCAAGTCACTGGTGGGCGGGATGTCGCTTGCTCTTGCCATGGACGACGGTCTCATCAGGCCGGACGATCCCGCCTGGAAGTACATTCCCGCCTGGAAGAATGACCCGGTAAAGTCAAGAATCACCATCCGCCACCTGGCGACACATTCCTCGGGGGTCGAGGACGCCGCCTCACCCGAGAGCGGCAAATCGCACGATGAACTCCCTGGCTGGAAGGGTGACTTTTGGAAAGGACGTTCCGAGGAGGCGCTAAACCCCATTTCTATTGCTGTTCACCAGGCGCCCATTATCTTTGAGCCCGGGACCGGTTTCGCTTACAGCAACCCGGGCATGGCGGCACTTTCTTATGCGATTACCGCCGGCCTCCGGAACAGTCCCCACAAGGATATCCGCTCGCTGCTCGAGGCTCGTCTCATGAACCCCGCAGGCATTGGAGCGGAGGAGTGGCAGATCGGCTACGGCCGTACCTACACTTCCGACGGACTGCCCGTGGTCGCCAACTGGGGAGGGGGCGGCTTCACCGCTAGAGCAGTGGCCCGCATTGGACGTCTGCTGCTCAATCAAGGCTCCTGGCAAGGCGAGCAACTGATTCGCCCGGAACATATTCGCGAGATGCTTTCCTACCGAGGGACGCCGTTGCCGGAGCGCCCTGCCGCCAACCCCTACCCTGCTCCGGCCCTGGGCTGGTACAACAACTCCGACGGAATCTGGCCGGCCGTTCCGCGCGACGCTTTTGCCGGAGCGGGAGCCGGGAATCAGGTCCTCCTGGTTGTGCCCAGTCTGGACCTGATCGTAGTGAGAAATGGGGGTGTTCTGGATGAGGGAGACGATGGACACGATTTCTGGGGCGCCCTGGAAGCGCATCTCTTCAATCCAGTGATGCAGGCCATTCCCCCTTACCCGGCCAGCTCCGCTATCGAGCGGATCGAGTGGGCTCCCGTTTCGACGATCATCCGAAAGGCCGAAGGTAGCGATAACTGGCCCTTAACCTGGGCTGATGATGGCGCCCTTTATACCGCTTACGGCGATGGCTGGGGGTTTGATCCCAGGGTGCCGGAAAAGCTGAGTCTTGGCTTGGCTAAGGTGGTGGGTGATCCGGATAGCTTCGAGGGCCTGAACATCCGCAGTCCCAGCGGAGAGGCCCTGGGAGACGGCGCCGCAGGCAAGAAGGCCAGCGGCATATTGATGGTTGAGGGCGTCTTGTACCTGTGGGCCCGCAATGCCGGCAACAGCCAACTGGCCTGGTCCCGGGATTATGGGGAAACCTGGACCTGGGCTGACTGGAAGTTCACAACCAGCTTTGGCGCTCCAACATTTTTGAATTTTGGCAAGAACTACGCGGGAGCCAGAGACGACTACGTTTACATCTACTCGTTTGACAGTGACAGCGCTTACGTCCCCGCCGACCGGATGGTCCTGGCGCGGGTACCCAGCGGTCGCATCACCGACCGCAGCGCCTACGAATTCTTCGCCGGTCTCAATGCCTCAGGCGAGCCGGCCTGGAGCCGCGATATCGAACAACGAGGGGCGGTGTTTAAACATCCTGGAGAATGTTACCGCTCGGGCATCACCTACAACGCCCCGCTCGGCCGCTATCTCTGGGTGCAGGTCCTCCCCGGAGGGGATCCCGAGCACCGGGGCCCGCGCAGCGGTCCGAGATTTGAGGGCGGGTTCGGGGTCTATGAGGCGCCGGAGCTGTGGGGTCCCTGGAGCACCGTTTACTTTACGCGCCAGTGGGATACCGGACCGGGAGAGACATCCTCCTTCCCCACCAAGTGGATGAGCGAGAACGGCCTCACACTGCACCTGGTCTTTTCAGGTGAGGATCACTTCTCCGTCCGGAAAGCTACTCTGGTTCCGCAGCTAAATCAGGCTGACAGCCTGCTTTAGCTGAGTGGCTTGATTTTGATGTTGCGATACCAGACCGGCGCGCCGTGGTCCTGCAGCACGATGTAGCCGGTCTTATTCATACCGTAGTCAGGCCATGCCGCGAACTTGGTCTTGGCTACCATCTCCTTCCACTCGTCGGTCCACAGCTCATACTCAACGATTTTCTCTGCGTTGAGCCAGTGCTCGACGTGCGCCCCGTTTACCACGATGCGCATCGCGTTCCACTCACCGGCCGGCCTGGCCACCTCTTTGGTCGGTGCATGCAGGCCATAATTGGACCCGGCTGCTCGAGTCGCATCCAGACCGGGATAGCGCTCTCGCGAAGGATCAATCACCTGGATTTCAGGCCCCGTCATATATTCCTGCTCGTGGTTTTCTGTGACCCGGAAGAAAACGCCGCTGTTCCCGCCTTGCGAGATTTTCCAGTCCAGTTTTAGTTCAAAATCGGCGAACTGTTCTCGCGTGGTGAGGTCGCTGTGCCCTTCTCCGCCCTGCTCTGCGTTGAAGTAAATCGCGCCGTCTGAGACCTCCCAGCCCGGAGGGACATCCTCCATTTGGTAACCGCGCCAGTTTTCGAGGTTCTCTCCGTTGAATAGCAGTTGCCACCCTTCAGCCTTCTCTTCCTCGGTCAGGGTATTCAGGCTCACCTGCGAGGCCGCCGGATCTGACCCGGCTGCCGTATCCGGCGGTTCGGTGAGCTGCTGATCGACTGTGGAAGTGCAGCCCGGCGCTCCCAGCAGAAGGAGCAGTGAAAATATTACGATAATGTGATGTGCAGATAGAGTTCTTCGCATAATGTTTCCTATTTTACTCTTCTGTCAGGAGAGCCAAAACTTTGCGCTCCCATTTCGGCGATTAAGATATTTGCTAAAATCGGATGGGAGGTGAGGGGGATGAGAACTATTAATAGGCTTCTGTTGATTTCCATGCTGCTCCATCTGTTTGACGCCAGTCCTAGGGCACAGGAGACGGCGGCAGAGGCCACGGTCAAGATCGCCTACTTCTACACGGTCAAATGGGGGCATCAGGACGAGTTCGTGGATCTTTATGGGCGCAATCATTATCCGGTGCTCGAGGCTCAGCAGGAGAGTGGCCGCATTGTCGGCATTGAGACTTACGTCCCGCGCTTTCACGGCGATGGACGCTCGGACTGGACTTTCATGGTGGTGCTGACCTTCCGTGACTGGCAGGCGCTGGCGGATAACTCTCAGGAGCAGGAGATCATCAGAAGGCTCTTTCCGGACCAGGAAAAGTTCCGGAAAGAGGAGCAGAGACGCTTTGAAATCCTGGAAGCACACTGGGACGTGCCGTTAAGGCCATCCCCAATGGAGTAGGACAGCCTAGCAGCCTGTATCTGGTGAAAGTCCTGAGGGGCCGTGCGCCAGGGAAGTGGCGTCGTCCGGCAAGGCGAGAGGAGGAAGGCGATGCTAAGCATCGTCGACGACGAACAACGCAGCCGGCGGCGGCAATCCCCTGGCGCCCTTTGGGTTAGGGGCGCCGAGGACCCGTCTGCGGCGTTGCGGCTCCTGGACGATGCAACAGCCTCGCCGGCGTCGCCGCGCCTTGCATCCGAGCCGACCGGCAACCTGCATTCGGATCAGGCCGGAAGCGTGTTGAGGTCACCTACATTCTGCTCGATGTTTATCAACGGCGTGTTGTACTTGAATCCGTCCTTGTGCCCAACGAGCAGTTGCGGAACCCGCGGCGGACGACCATCGATGATTGTGGTCTTCAATTCGGCAACGAAAGTTCTACTCGACATCAACATTTCGGCTACGCGAAAGTTAAAACTACTTTTAGCTGGTTGTAAAGCGTACTATCGGTGCCCATGTTTCAAGCTTTTCGACGGGACTCTTTATTGTCTGCGTGTTTCTTCGGGTGGGTTCTATTCGTTCCGGGCACCCGGATGGAGGCAGCCGACGTCGAGCGATTTGGGGTGTTTGAAGCGCAGTTTGAAGCCAGCGGATCGTATGAAAATCCATACACTCAGCTTGCCCCTGTCGCAGAGATCCAGCGGCCGGACGGAGCCGTATGGAAAATTCCACTTTTCTGGGATGGAGAAAAGACCTGGAAACTGAGGGTGAGTCCGGATCTTGATGGGGAGTGGCGTTATCGCGTCGAGTCCTCGGATGATGGTCTGCGGGGTAAGGAGGGGAGCTTCCGTTGCCAAACGTCCCGGCGCAACGGCAGTATCAGGCCCATGGTAGGGTTTCCCCACCACTTCCAATACCAGGACGGAACACCATTTTGGTTCTTGGGAGATACCGCGTGGGCGCTTTATACGGATCAGGAGGAGGAAAATCATCATCGTGAGGCGGTGGAACACTATACAAAAGCCCGAGCCGCACAGGGGTTCAACGTCATTCATTCCATGCTGCTGAGTGAAGCCGGCTGGGAAAATCTTGGCGGTCCTCCATTTGAAGATATCGCCGAGCAGCGGATCAGCGTCGGTTACTGGAAGGAAGTCGATCGTCGCCTTCGCCTGTTGAACGAGCACGGAATCATCGGAGGACTGGTTCTCGCCTGGGGAAATAAGAGAGATGTCGAGCCCTATTCCTGGGGCCGCTTTCCCGGCCGGCAGGCCCGCCTGCGCTATGCACGCTATGTCGCCGCGCGCTACAGCGCATTCGACATTTATTTCGTGGTTTCCGGTGAATGGCATGCCGAAGTGAGAACCAGAGAAAACGAACCTGGCGAGAGGATTCGACAGGAGTTTGTAGAGGTCGGAGAAATACTGAAGAAGGCTGACCCTCACAGCCGGATGATTACGATTCATCCCATGGCAGATCATGGCAGCGTGCGGGAATTCGCTGGCACGAGCTGGGCGTCTTTTGCCGATTACCAGCAAAGCTATCGCAGCCTTCATGAGCGGGTTCTTCTCTCCCGCCCCATCGGACTTCCAGTCGTCAACTCCGAATACGCTTACTTTTTGCGAGACCAGAATGAGGACGGGATCGTAGATAAGCCAAACAGCTACACGCCCGACGATATACGAGCGGCTTCCTGGGACATCGTCATGGGCGGCGGGTACTTCGTGACCGGATTCGGAAGTACTTATTTCGGCGGTTATCGCCATCCCGGGACTTTCGACCTGGAGCTGGCAGCCAATGATCAATGGGAGTACCAGGCGCCCCAGATCAAGCGATTTTTCAGCCGGCTCGAATGGTGGAAGCTGGTGCCGGCTGATCGGTTATTGGCGTCTGAGGAGGAACTTGGAGCGGATCGCGTTCGCAGAACTGAACAGCGGGGAACGCCACGTAATGTCGTTCAACCGCCCGAGAGAGCATACTGGGCCTTGATGGAACCCGGGAACGTTTATGTCGTGTATTTAAGGGGAGTCAGCCGGCCGGTTGAGCTTTTCATTGAGGCCGTGGCCGGAGATTTTTCGCTTCAAAGATTGAATCCGAGAACGGGTGAGCTTTCAGAGCTGGACCGTCAATTCATTGCTGACTCCATTGAGATTATCCCGCCAGATGAGAAAGATTGGGTCTACCTCTTAAGAAGAATCCCTAAATCCACGAGTACGCCAAACTAAGAAATCAACTGCCAGGATTGGCTCGGGGGCCTGGATTCGAACCAGGATTAACGGCTCCAAAGGCCGCTGTCCTACCGTTGGACGACCCCCGAAGAATACCTGATCTTATCGTAAAAAGACGGGATAAAAAAGAGAGCAGAGCGGTTGCCGGTGGGCTACTAGTGCTTCGTAACATAATCAAGTGCGCTATCGTCGCGAGCCGGGTACCCTATGGGTGCGGTCTGATGGCCAGTGCCGCCGCGACCCGAAGGGCTGGGGCGCTTGGACCCGTCTTCAGCGTTGCTCGTCAGTTGCCTATTCCCGATC
>JBOGJG010000113.1:0-1786 GCA_050747825.1 Acidobacteriota bacterium
GGTCCACTACTACGACCCTCATTTCCCCTACGATCCCCCCGAGCCCTACCGGCAGCGCTACGCCAAGGACGGCTATGCCGGCGAGGTGGCCTACACGGACGAGCTGATCGGCCGCTTGCTCAAGTCTTTATTGCGGCAGGGGCTGCAGGGGAACACGTTGATCGTCATTTTGTCCGACCACGGGGAAAGCCTGGGAGAGCACGGAGAAGAGACGCATGGCGTGTTCCTTTATGATTCCACCATGCATATCCCTTTTATCATGGCCGGACCCGGGCTGCCGGAGGGGCAGGTGGTGGCGCAACAGGTTCGCTCGATTGATCTGATGCCCTCGATTCTGGACTATCTTGGAATCTCAGCCGGAGAGCAGGTCCAGGGGACGACGCTGCTGCCGGCCATGACTGACGGAAAGCGAGTCCGAACTGACTATGCCTATATGGAAACGCTTTATCCCAAAACTCACATGGGATGGTCGGAGCTGAGAGCCATGCGCACGGACGACTGGAAGCTGGTTGTGGCGCCCCGGCCGGAGCTTTACCGGTTGTCCTCCGATCGAGATGAGAGCAGGAACATCATTGACGATCATTCCAGAGAAGCCGATCGCCTGCGTCAGAGGGTCCAGGAGATTGCCGGAGCCGAGTCTCAGGGCGACATTGAATACGAGGCCATGGATGAAGAGACGTTGAAACAGCTTCAGGCGCTGGGCTACGTCAGCGCGGGTAAAGCCCGAAACCTGCAATTCGACTTTTCCGGCCCCGACCCCAAGGACCGGGTGCAGGTCCTGCAGACGCTGGATCGGGCCACCGATCTGATGAATCATGACCGGTTTGCTGCCGCCGCTCCGCTGCTCGAGAAGATCGTCTCTCAGGACCCGAGCAATCCTCTGCTTTACCAGCAGTTGGGCGTCTGCCTCCAGGAAACGGGAGAGTTCAGTAAGGCGCTGCAGGTTTATAAGCGGGCGGTCGAGAACAAGGCCGATACTGATCGGACTCATGCCGAGATCGGCGAGATTCACATTCGTTTTGGTGACCTAGGCCGGGCCATTGAATCAATGGAGCATGCGGCCGATTTGAATCCATCCAACCTGGACAACTTCAGCAACCTTGCCAATGCCTACCTGCAGTCGCGACGCCTGAACGATGCGGAAGGGGCAGTCGGGGCTATCTTTGCCCAGGACCCCGACCACGCCGGCGGACACAATTTAATGGGATTGATTATGATCCACAGCGGCCGGAGCGCTTTGGCCCGGAGCCATTTCCAGCAGGCCATCCAAAGCAATCCGGATTCAGCCGAACCTTACATGAACCTGGGTCTGCTGGCCCAGCAGTCTAACCAGCCCGAGTTGGCTCTCGGCTACTACAAGAGTTTCGTGGAAAGAGCCGGCGACCAGCCGCAGTTCCGGGAGATCGTCCCCAAAGTAAAAGCAGCCATCGCCGATTTGGACTCCCTTATGGCTCAGAGGAGTCGATAATCCAATCACTTATTTTTGGCCACGGGTTATACGGATGACACAGAATAAGCCGGTGTATTTGTGAAATCGTGTACTTATCAAGAACTCCGGACCGGCCAGGTCAGCGGGCCAACTCCTCGATGCGCCTGCCCAGCCTTTCCCGGATGGCGAAGAGTTCTTCGATGTTGCGGGAAAAAGAGCTGACGTCAACCACTAGTGCTTCGTAACATAAATAAGTGCGCTATCGCTGGAGGCGATTTGACCCGTATTCAAGGCGCGAGGAAGGCGCCTATCGGGAATAGGCAACTGACGAGCAACGCTGAAGACGGGTCCAAGCGC
>JBOGJG010000114.1:0-6541 GCA_050747825.1 Acidobacteriota bacterium
GTACGCGGATTGCCCAGCGTAGGCAGGGTTGAAATCTGAATCCTGGGCATATGCTGCAGGTCGGCAGCCTGTTCCTTGAGATAAACGGGGAATCCCAGCTCGGCGATATCAAAGCCGTCCGTCTTCCTTTCGTTTCCGTCCTTGAACATGCTCCAGGCCAGATTAAAGTTCAGTACGCTACGGCTGCTTATAGTATAAACGTCATCAAAAGCCACCCCCGAGTTGATGCGCCTCAACCCGTTGCTCATGAGTTCACGCCCCGTCCAATCTCCCCGATCCTGGAGACGGTTGTTGTAATGCCAGCGAACGAAAATTTGCTGGCGATCGCTGATCCGGTGGTCGAAGCGACTGAGCAGAGAATAAAAGTCCTCGCCGCGGGGCTGCTGGGCGGCAAAGTAATTGTTGGAAAGATCGGCGCCGGCACTATCCATGTTGTTGGGTAGTGGAAAGAATTCCAGATATTTTCTGGCGATGGGACTGATCATTTCCGGGGGAATGATGTTGTTCGGAAACGCGTCGCGCACAACCCGGTTTTCCTCCTGGCGGGCGCTCAAAGGGTTGTAGATTTGAAATTCGGCGCCGCCTCTGGCAAGCAGCTCCGAGAAATTCCCCTCTCGCTCGAGCTGAGTGGGCATTCGGTAAAAGCGAGGCTCCTGATTGGAGTCGTAGATGCCGTTATAGCTGAAGAAGAAGAAAGTTTTATCGCGGCCGTTGTACAGTCCGGGCAAGCTCACGGGACCGCCCAGCGTCCCTCCAAACTGATTGTATCGCCCAGAACGCTGTTTGGGCTCCTCCGGACTGCGCCGACCGGCTTCTACATCCTCCCAGAAGCTCCGGTTGACGAACCAGTCGGTGGCATTCCATCGCTGCTGGCGATGCAGTTCGTACAAGGAGCCGTGAAACTCATTAGTGCCGGTCTTGATCGAAACATTAACGGCTCCACCCATGCGAGAAGCCACGGTCGCGTCAAAAGACGCCGTCTCCACTTTGAACTCCTGAACAGCATCAGTCGGGGGAACGTAGGAGACGCGATTTCCGGCCGTGGTATTGGGCATGCCGTCGATGGTCCACTCATTGGCCCGATTTCCCCCTCCAGCCACCGAAATATTGGAAGTCCGGCTGTTGTCAAAGGAGCGGTTAAACATGGGCTCGGCATTCCGGATGACGCCAGGAGCCAAATGAGTCAGAGCAAACGGGTTCATATCGGTTACGGGCAGTTCGTTGATGCGCCGGTTATCAATGACCTGTCCCGCCGAGGCGGTGCTGGTCTCCAGCAGAGGAGCTTCGCCGTGAACCGTCACTGTCTCAGTCACCTCTCCGACCTCAAGATCGATGTTCAGGGTGACCCGCTGCCCGGTGGCCAACTCCACACCGTCGTGAACGTAGGTCTTGAAACCTGGAAGCGAAGCCTCGATGCGATATGTGCCTGGAATCAGATAGGCGGCCTCATAATAACCCGAATCGTTGGTCAAGGCCGTTGACCTGCTATTGGTGCCGGTGTTGACGGCTGTCACTTCGACTCCCGGAAGGACAGCCCCCGTTTGATCCGTAACCGTGCCCAGTATCGTCGCCCGGGTCTCCTGGGCCAGGGCCGGAACCGAAAAGAACCCCAGACAAAGCGCCATCAGAGACAATCTTGAGAGACAATCTTGCTTCATACCTTCCCTCCTTCCTCCGAAAATTTGAATTTTGAGTTCATTATAGCGGGATTGCCAGGCAGTGCCTATAAAGAAATCGTCGCTTTTCCCCCCGTCTTTTTAGATGAGCTTTTGAATCAAACTTTAACCTCTGCTAAACGTTCAGGGGGTTACGATCCTATTCCCTATCCCTTAAATGGACCAGCATTCCATTTACTATCACTCGGAAAACACCTCCTGAATCGGGCGCCCGTGGTCGGTGATTGGGACGGGCCGGCTACCCGCAAACAGCGTATGGGTTGGATCAATTCCCAAGGCGGCGTGAATGGTGGCATGGAAATCGGGAATTGAAACCGGGCGCTCAACAATCTTTTGCGCAAGTTCATCGGTTGTGCCGATCACTTGTCCTGTGCGCAGCCCACCTCCGGCCAGCAATCCGCTAAAACATTGGGAATGATGCCCACGACCTCCGCCGCTGTCAAATTCACCCGGGCGGCCGAATTCGGTGGCAATTACAGTCAGTGTCGTATCGAGCAGGCGATTTCTCTCCAGGTCCTGCAGTAAGCTGGCCAGGGCCTTATCCAGGTCTTGAATTAGCAAGTGTTGGTTTGGAATGGTTTTCCATTTTTATGGATGACGTTCAACCTCCAATGGATGAAGTTTGGGTGGCATCTGTGGATCCTCCGTTCAGCTATTGGGCCTGTGACAGTTCCGCGTTTCGCAGCAGCTTCACGACGATGTAGGGTGTTTCCTGATAAAGGTTCGGGTAAATCCGGCCGTTTCCCTTTTCATCCATCACCTCGAGCAGGTACATGAAATCCCATCTGGAGGCAACGTCCTCACCGGGAATCACGGCCACGTACTCGTTTTTCTTATCGGTCGGGTGCATGGCCAGTGACTTGTAATCCTGATACTGACTGACACTCCGGTGGCGCACGCGAGCCCACCTGACGCCGGACGGATCGGAGATCGTGGCCCGAATGGTGAGAGGCTGCTCGGCCGGAGCGCTGGTGACCGGCGTGTGAGCAACCGAGGGAGCCTCATCGTCGCGAGTCACCATAACAACAACGGGATAGACTTCCCCTCGCAGCGGATAACTTGACTCCCGGTCCGACTGATCTTGTGCTTCAATATAGTAAGCAAGCCCTTCCGTCACTGCCAAGCCGGGGATCACGGCCCGATAAACGTGAGGCGCGCTCTTCTGCATGTCCACTTCTTCGTAATCGCCGTCCGGGCCGATTCGATAGGCGAGCTGCACATTCTCGATCGGATCTTTGGCGCTAATCGTAGCGCTGAGGACCAAATCTTTTCGGGGCAGGGCCCTGCGGACCGGCGCATGGGCGATCAAGGGGGCGCCCCCGGGCACCGCCGGCTGGAACGCCCGCCTTTCGGCCTCGAGTTCCTCCAGCCCCTTTTGCAAGGCGACTAACTCGTGTCTCCAGTGTCCCGTCAGGCCGGAACGGTCGAGCCCCATCCTCAAGTTGTCTGCGTAAACGTCACCGGCCGCTTTTACCAACCTCTCCCAGGCCTCGATGGCGCTCTGCTCATGGACAATAGCAGCATCCAGAGCGGACAGATCTCCCGATTGCTTGTAGAGAGCCCAATTGATCCCGGCCGGGATTCTGCGCGAGTGATAAAGCGCCAGATTGGCCAGAATTTTCAGATCGACCTTAGTGGAAACGAATTCCTTGTTCCGATGATTCCCGATCTGCGCTTCGGCCTGTTCGACCAGTTTCAGGACATCCTCGGCGGTTTGAGCAAACCATTGGCTGGTCTCCAGCGGATGAAGCTTGGCCGAATCTCTTCCTTCCAGGCGATTGCGCGCTGCATCACTGATGCTCAAAAATTGTTGTGTGTCGCTGCCATCGGCCCTGGCATAATCCGGCAAATCTTCGCGCCTCTGCTTTTCAATCCAACCGCGCGTGGTGGGAAAGCGGTTATACGGAAAGTTGTAACTCTGGATCATGGGCAGGATCCAGCTGGCCCGGTGGAGGCCTTGCTCGACATAAGGGGCCGCCGCCTTCCCGAAGCGGCTTTCGAACTCTTTACGCCAGACCTGGGGCGGAGTCTCGGGATTGTAGCCAATGCGGCCAAAAACCTGATAGAAGTGCCAATAGCGGTCCAGCTCATCCTGATAATATTGATGCTCGGGTTTCAAAAGCTGGAAAGGCTCCATATCATGTGGCTGTGAAGCCATTTTGGTGGCCAGCATCTCATTGATTTCGAAGCCGTTTCCGTCGTAAAGATGCGTGCTTTGGGCAAAGCGGCGCACCCACTCCGGATCTCCCCACAAGAGGATGCGCGTGGTTCCGCCGTTCCACAGCCGCCAGTGCAGGTCGTAAGTCTTCGGGTAGCGCAGCAAATCGGCGTAGCCATGGCGCCTGTCGAATTGATTTTGAAGATTGATGTGAGAGGGGTGAAAGGGAAGTCCCATCTGCTCCGCCCAATACTTCGTGGCGATTCTGATGTTTACACCCATATTCACGGCCAGATCGATGAGAGAGTCGGGGAAGCCCTTGGCTCTGGCGGTAAACTCCATGTGCGGAGCGTTGTCCATCATGACCTGGTAAATGCCCCTCCAGAACTCGGTCATTTCCTCCTCTTTCAATCCCGACTCGCCATGCATCCGGAACTGGACGGCATCCACTTCAGGAAAGAGCTTTAGAAATCTCTCGAGGGCCGCTTGGTTATATGCCATCAGGTTGTCCTGAGTCACTCCGGCGACAATTCCGGGCACAGCTTCACCGGGATCCACATCCATGCCGCCGGACTGTACGCCACCTCGGTAAATATGGTCCCAGAACCCAATTGTGAACTTCAGTCCTCGCTGCTGAGTCATTTCAATCAGCCTCTTTAATGCCTTGAAATGACGCTGCTGATCTTCTTTTGTGAACCCGACTACGTGAACCCCAGGAAATCCTTCGACATCGAAGAAATAGGGGTAAGCCGGCGCAAAATAACCTGCATTTTCATAAGCGAATAGCAGCGCGAAGGCGTTGAACCGATTTTCAGCCAGCATATCGAGATAACGAGCCCAATGATTCTCGTTGAAGAAGCGGCTCTCGAAGTACTTCTGATGCATCGTGTAAACGGAAACGGCCCGCTCGGGAACCGCCGGTTTCTCCGTCACATCGCGAACTTCGCTCAGGGGCTTTTGCGCGTCGGAAACCCAACCGATCCGGTTAGCTACCTCAAGAAGACCATACATTAGCCCTCGGTCATCTGATCCGCCAACCAGCAGAGCCGGATTGCCGTTCCATTGCGTATGGCGGATTACCAGCGCCTCGGGGGCGTCGGGCACAGAGATATTCTTCTCATTGAGCAGGCGCGCCGCCTTATTTGGTCCGGTACTCAGACCCGCAATGATCACCGTTTGGGCATCGGTTGTCTCCAGCCGTTCGCTCCTGACCACGGAAAGTCCTTTGGCCTCAAGGGCCTGAATCAGCTTGTCGAGCCCATGTTCAGTGGCAGAACCGGGATTCTGGTCCGTCACCACTAGAACAGACGTTGATGCAGCATAGGCTCGATTTCCGGCGGGTTGGGTCCAACCGGCTGCAGCTAAGCCGATCAGTACAAGCGAAAAAGCCACTAATTTAATCTTGCTTGACGGTATCGTTGTCGTTTCACTCATAAATATCCTTTTTTATTGCGGATGTTTCCTTGTTTTTACACCAGCGCCGAAAGGAATACAATACAAACTGGAATAGCTTTCTATTTCTATTTTTCAAGTCCAGCAACAATTTCGCCGGCTTACCGATCTGAGATTAAGCCGGGCAATGTCCGCGAAATTGCCCAAGGAGGTCAGCAACCATGGAAAATTGGAAACGAAGGATTTAACACTCAAAAAAACGGGGGATACGGCCTGGAGAATGTCTTCTTCACCGTTGTGCTCGCCGGCTGGGGATTGACCCCCGAAGCGCCTGACATGTCGTTGCGAGTTTCTGCTGCCTTCTCCTGTAAAACCCGATAATATGCGGATTGGATAACATGCTGAGTACGGCCTCGGGGGAAAGCGGAATTGTCGCTCGATGATGTAATGATGTATAATTTCGAACGATGCATCGCACGCAGGTTTTGTTGCACAAAGATCAGTACCATGCTCTCAAAACGCAGGCCAGACGGGAAGGCAAGAGCTTATCCGAGCTGATCCGCAGGGCAGTCGCCGAATGGCTGGGAGAGACAAGAACGACCTCGCCGGCGCGACTGGCAGATATATGTGCTTTGGGTAAGGATCCAAAGGGGCCAAAAGCCCGAGACCACGACTCATTTCTCTACAAGTGGAATCGGAAGTGAACCGTGCTTTCGTCGATACCGCAGGTTGGTACGCCTACATTCGGGCGGATGACCCCGATCACCCGCCTGTTATGGAGGCTTTTGAGCGCAGGGAGGGAAGGCTGATCACAAGTAGTTTTGTCTTTGATGAGTTGGTAACTCTGGTGCGAGGCCGACTCGGGCACAAGGCAGCCGTCAAGGTGGGCGAGACGCTACGCTCTCCAGATGTGGTCGAGCTGGTCCGCCTCAGTGTTGAAGACGAAGAACAAGCTTGGCTTCTATTTTCCGAGCACACGGATAAAGACTACTCGTTTACTGACTGCACTTCCTTCGTCCTCATGCACCGTCTGGGGCTGGCAGTTGCGATCACAACGGACCATCACTTTCAACAAGCCGGCTTTCGCACTGATCCCGAATGAGGAGCAGCATTCTTGGTCATTGGCCTGCGAACTCGCACCAAGTCTGACCGATATTCCCGCCGATAAAATTTTGCTGATAGAAGAAACCTAGTGCTTCGTAACATAAATAAGTGCGCTATCGCTGGAGGCGATTTGACCCGTATTCAAGGCGCGAGGAAGGCGCCTATCGGGAATAGGCAACTGACGAGCAACGCTGAAGACGGGTCCAAGCGC
>JBOGJG010000115.1:0-1630 GCA_050747825.1 Acidobacteriota bacterium
TGAGCCCTTCTACCGCACAGTTCCGGAAAACGAGCTAGAGTGACGTAGGAGCCAACGGACGGTCCCCTTCGATGACGATGCGGACGACTAGCAAGACCGTTACCTTCCACCGGCCCTTCTACCTGAAGGGTGCTGATCGTTTGCTGCCGCCTGCGAACTATCGGGTGATGACTGACGAAGAGCTGATCGAGGGTCTGTCGTTTCCGGCCTATCGCCGAATATCGACCGCCATCTTCGTGCCGGCAGAGTCCGGGTGCGCGGTCGAGATGGTGACCATTGATCCTTCGGATCTCCAAGCCGCGATGGACCGGGATGCACGCGAGCGCATCGACTGCGGTTCCGCCCCACCACGAGCGGGGCATTGAGCAACTCCCTGCGCTCGTGAGTTGCGTCTTCAAGCTCGACCGCTCGTTCGGGCAGGCATTGCTTTCAGGGAGAAGCCGAGAGGTTGCTTAGCTGATTAGCGACGATACGATGGCGACGATGGCCAAGCTAACTATTGTTAAGGATATACTATATGCAAGAACGTGAGGAAAGCGGTTCACCAAAATCTCTATAGGCAACGCCATTATTATTCTCCTATTCTTATTGGATCGTCCTCCTAACTGTTCAATGTGGTGTAAATAAGTCTCGTCGCTGTGGACAATGAATATTTTGTACTACTTGTTTCTACCGCCGTAGCACTTATATAGATAGCACGATTTGAATGATGGTCATTCAAAAATACTTTTCACCTTTAGGAGCGCCAAAATGGAGAATTCAACCGCCACAGCTGGTTCCGCCAACCCGCATAGCTCAGAGCAGAAGCAGGCTGTTCTCAAGGAAGTCTGTGCGAAGTGGAGCAAGCTCTCAGAGCAGGACGTCTCTGCGCTGAAGGGTAAGGCCGATCTCGTTTCTCAAGTCGTCGCCAAATATGGGATCCCGCAGATCCAAGCCCAGAGTGAGGTCGACGCTCTATTGAAGGGGCGCCAGCTCGGCGCCGGCGCGTAGATAACAATCCCCCGAGGCTGCCTTCACCGCCTCGGGTCTTTCCATTTGGTAGCCTGTTGCAAAACAACGAGCCATGACCGCGAAAAATCAGAAGCCAAATCTTCGTTCAAAGATCCAGTCAGCCGGTTTTTTGATCTGGGTCATCTCAGGTTTTTACCTCCTTGCGATGACGTGGTTTCTGCTGGCTGCGACGGGCGCGCCTGGCACGAATGACATGCAGCCGTGGCTCGCATCAGCAGTTGCGGCGGCCACGGTCGCCTATGGCATTCTCATGCTGTTGCTTTGGCAAAATGAAGAGCGACGCGGCAACCCAAACTTAAGCAGATGAGCGGCCCGCCAAACTCTGATGTTAGACGACGCCGCGTAGTGTAACGGCAAATGGTGAAGCGGCCTCGGGGCTTTTCCTGGGGCCGTTTGTTTTTTTGGGATCGGGCGAGGTTCGGTAGGTCCTCGAGCTGGTCGACCGGCCAGCTGCTTACATGGCCGATCCAAAGTCCGCTGTTGATGCTGTGAACGGCTCCTCCACCCGGCACATCAGTGCCACTGATGTGGGGGCTGTTAGAGCTCCCACGATTCGGAGGAGCCAATCATGCAAGCGGTTACCACAATCGGTCTCGACATTGCCAAGTCGGTATTTCAG
>JBOGJG010000116.1:0-11936 GCA_050747825.1 Acidobacteriota bacterium
GCGCTTGGACCCGTCTTCAGCGTTGCTCGTCAGTTGCCTATTCCCGATAGGCGCCTTCCTCGCGCCTTGAATACGGGTCAAATCGCCTCCAGCGATAGCGCACTTATTTATGTTACGAAGCACTAGGCCATTTTGATGAATGACGATCTTGACCTGATAACCGTCCTCAAAACCGGCGACCCCGTCCTCCTGATGACAGCCAAGTCAATCCTGGAGCAGGAAGGCATCGATTACGTCGTCAGCGGAGAAGGTCTCCAGGACCTTTTCGGGGGCGGGCGCCTGGGTGTCGGCTACAACCCCATCACCGGCCCGATCCGTTTGAGGGTCCATCGCCAGGATGAGCCTGCCGTCCGAAAATTGTTTGCGGATCTCCTGGGTTCGCCTGCGCAGGGTGAGGGGTTGGAGGAGTAAGGGAGAGAGTGAGAGAGGGAGGGTGAAAGCGTGAACGATTGACAGTCGAAGCGTTGCAGTCAGTTGGTGCGAAAGGGGGGACTCGAACCCCCACGGGTGTTCGCCCACCAGATCCTAAATCTGGCGCGTCTGCCAAATTCCGCCACTTTCGCGAGTTTGCCCGCTAATTTTATCACTTCCGCCAAACTCGACCTCACCTAATTTCCTGCCGCACTCTGCTATACTGGCGCCACCACCGGTCGGGGCATGGCGCAGTCTGGTAGCGCGCCTGCTTTGGGAGCAGGAAGTCGGGGGTTCAAATCCCTCTGCCCCGACCATTTAAAATCAATCACTTAGAATAAGTTTAAGGGATTCCAAAAGCGGCTGTTTTTGCTTCCGGGTAAGGCCCTGGGAACAATCGGGGGTGCTTGGGGAGGCACCCATGAATGCCCAGCTTGGATGTGCAAGCGAATTGAAACTTCATGCCGGCGTGAAGTTTCTGCCATCTTCCCCCTAACAGCCTGCCGGGAGCAGATTTCCTGTAAGCTCATCGAGACACACTCCCTTTTTTCTTCAACAGTCGCTCGAAAAAGGAGCTGATTTTGAAGGCGGTTGATTTGCCGGGCTGGAGGACCCTTCTATTCCGTCTCGCCCCATCCGGCAATTTCGAATAGATTTTTATAGGAGGCAACGAATCCATTTCAGATAGATTTTCCATGAGGCCATGAGGCAATTCAGTGCTTGACTCCGCGACTGAGATATCATACAGTAACCAAATTAATGATGCCGCGCGGGCAGCGGCCTGCAGCGGGTCTCGAGTGAAGAAGCGTTCTGGTGAGGTGCTTCATGTCACGACCGAAGAGATTGGACACGTTACTGGTCGGCTGTTTCAGCAAGGACAGTCGGTGCGCCCTCGTCATGGTTGCAGTGCTCCTACTCGGTGCCCCAGCGGGGCACAAACCACCTTTGCCACCGTGACGGGAGCAATCACCGATGAAACGGGAGGCGCCGTCGAGCGCCGCAGCCATAAGGAGAACACTGATGAGAAAACTTATGAAGTCAAAATACCTGCTTAATGCTCTCTGGCTTGTGATCCTGGTGCTTGCTGGCGCCCCTCTTGCTGTGGCGCAGACCGCTCAGGTCACGGGCAGGATTGCCGATTCCTCCGGCGCCGTCATTCAGGGCGCCACCGTGACCATGACTCATGTCGCAAAGGGGATTGATCGAGAGACGTTCTCCAATGAGGAGGGTTACTACACGGTTCCCCTGCTGGAACCTGCCACCTACCGGATGACCGTGCAGATGCCAGGGTTCAAGCCTGTCACCCGGTCGGGCATCACCTTGCAGGTGGAGCAGGTCGCCCGAATTGACTTCACCCTGGAACTCGGAGAAGTCCACGAGAAAATGACCGTGACCGACGAAGCCCCGCTGCTGGAAGGGGAGACCTCCTCGGTCGGCCACGTTGTGGACAACGCGAGAATCGTCAACCTGCCGCTCAACCAGCGAAATCCGTTTGCGCTGGCGTTCCTGGTTCCCGGGGTGACTGGCAGTATGGGTTTTCAGGGCAGTGGCCAGGGCAACGTCATTTTGGTCAATGGCGGGCGCGGGGGCAGCACCGAGTTTCTGCTGGACGGCATCCCCGCCGCGCCGCCGCTGGTCAATACCGCTCAGGGCTTCGCCGCGCTGCCTTCGATGGACGCGGTGCAGGAATTCAAGGTCCAGACCAACAACTACTCGGCGGAACACGGACGCAGCGGGAGCGGCATTATCAACCTGATCTTCAAATCGGGCACGAATGAACTGCATGGCAGCGTGTTCGATTTCCTGCGCAATTCGGCGCTCGACGCGAATAATTTCTTTGCCAACAAGAACGACATTCCCCTGGCAAGCTTCAAACGCAATCAGTTCGGCGCGAGCCTGGGCGGCCCTGTCGTTCTGCCGGAGCGCCTGTTCGGTCCCCTGGGCTACGACGGCCGCAATCGAACGTTCTTCTTCGTGGCGTATGAAGGCCTGCGCGCGCTCTCGGCGGCCCAATTGATCACAACGGTCCCGACCGAGGCCATGCGCCGGGGCGATTTTTCGCAGCTTCGCACGAAAACCGGACAGCCGATCACGATCTACGATCCGATCACGACCGTATCCCAGGGCACGGGCTTTGTCCGCCAGGCGTTCACGGACAATATCATTCCGGCATCAGTCATGGATCCGGTATCAACAAAGATAGCGGGGTTCTACCCGCTGCCGAACCGACCGGGCGCTGCGGTGACCGGCATCAACAACTTTGCGGCTTCGGGAACGAACATCACCGAGAACGATACTCTCGACGTGAAGGTGGATCAGAATCTCTCAGACCGGCAGCGGTTCTCCACGCGCTATTCGCGGCGCGCGCTGGCCCTCAAGCCGCCGGACTTTTTCCCGCAGGAGATTCTGGTGGCCGACCCCGGACTGCGGGTCACGGAAGGCAGCAACAGCTTCTCCTTCGATTACGGCCTTACGTTCAGCCCGACCCACATACTCAGTGTCCGCCTGGGAGCCAACCGCATCCTGCGGCGGTTGGATCCGCGCGGCGAGGACTTCGATCCGAGCAAGGAGTTAGGGTTTCCTGCGTATATCCGCGAGAACGCCGAGACGTTCATGTTTCCGAACATCGACCCGGCGGGCTACCTGCGCATCGGGCGTTCCGGCGCCCAGCGCCAGCGCAACGCGTTCGAGACGCACTCGCTGCACGTGGCCAGTACCAAGACGCTGACCCGGCATCAGTTGACGTTCGGCTTTGAAGGGCGATTGCTTCGCGTCAATACCAATGAGAGAGGCCGGACTGTGGGCAGCTACAGCTTCGGCAGGAATTTCACGCAAGGCCCCAACCCGCTGGCGGCCTCCGCCACGGCCGGAGATGGCTTCGCGTCGTTCCTGCTGGGTTTGGGCAGCGGGACGCACACCAAATTCTTCAAGGTGCTCAGCACGCAGAATTACTACTGGGGCTTCTATCTGGCCGACAACTTCAAGGTGTCGTCGAAGCTGACCTTGAATCTGGGCTTGCGTTACGAATTGGAGACGCCGCGTACCGAACGCTTCAACCGTCTGAACTTCTTCGACCCGCAAGCGCCATCGCCGCTGGCCGGCCCGAGCGGCATTGCCGATCTCAAAGGCGGCTATGTCTTCGTCACCGAAAACGACCGGCACCAGTTCGACACGGACCGGAACAACTGGGCGCCACGCGTCGGCTTCGCCTATCAGGCCGCGAGCACCACCGTGGTGCGGGGCGCGTACGGCATCTTTTACGCGCCATCGCTGCAGGCCGCTGGGGGCAGCGTCTCAGGGCCTGGTTTCCGGAGCGACACGCCCTGGCTGGCGACGCTGGACGGTGTGACGCCGAACCATTTTCTGCGCGACCCCTTCCCCGATGGGTTTGTGCCTGTCAGCGGCAACTCGCTTGGATTGTTGACGGGTGTGGGCACCTCCGTCGGCGGCGGGCCGCTCAGCACGACCGTGACGCCCTATACCCTACAGTGGAATGTTGGGATTCAGCAGGAACTGCCGGGCGGCATTCTGATCGAGACGACCTACGTGGGCAACCGCGGCTTGCAGTTGGTGGACGGCGCGGTGGAGGCAGGACTGCCCCTGAATCAGTTGCGGCCCGAACACCTGGCGCTCGGCGCGCAATTGCTGCAAAAGGTACCCAATCCGTTTTTCGGCTTGATTAGCACGGGCCCGCTGGCCGGCCAGACGGTCCAGCGCCGTTTTCTGCTGCGCCCCTTCCCGCAGTTCACCGGCGTTGGTGCCCGGGCCGTTTCGGGCGGAACGTCCATCTATCATTCGTTTCAGTTGAAGGCCGAAAAGCGGCTCAGCCAGGGCCTGGCGTTTCTGGTCGCCTACACGAACGCGAAGCTGATCGAAGAGGGTTCCTCGATCAATGCGCAAGGATCCGGTCGGACCGCGACGCGGCAGAACATCTTTGATCGCCGGGCCGAACGCGCGATCTCGCCGAATGACATCTCCCAGCGGCTGGTCTTCAGTTATATCTACGAGTTGCCGTTCGGACACGGCAAACGCGTGGGCGGGGATTGGAACGGCCTGACCGACGCCTTGCTGGGCGGCTGGCAGATCAACGGCATCACCACCCTGCAGAAAGGGCTGCCCTTGTCCATCAGCGCTCCCAACACCTGCAACTGTTTCAACCCCGCGCTGCGCCCGAACATCAGCGGCAGCGCCGAACTGAGCGGCCCGGTGGTCGAACGGCTGGCCCGTTACTTCGATACGTCGGTGTTTTCGCAGCCCGCCCCGTTCAGTTTTGGCAACGCCCCCCGAACCCTGCCCGATGTGCGGGCGCCGGGCGTGCGGAACTGGGACTTCTCGCTGTTCAAGAATTTCCGCACCCAGGAACGGTGGAGCGTGCAGTTCCGCGTGGAGGCCTTCAACCTCTTCAATACGCCGCAGTTTGGCTTCCCCAACGTGTTTTTCGGTAACCTCGGCCGCGGATTCGGCGAAATCACGTCACAGGCCAACATTCCGCGCCAGATGCAGTTTGCGTTGAAGATTCTGTTCTGATCTTCGCTAAACAAGAAACACGCGAAGACACGATGAGGCATTGTCTCCTCGATGCAATCATTCTGCTGAGCCTGACGTGCTCCGTTGCGGGCGGCGATGCGTCGGAGTCGCTGGAGGATCTTCGCGCGATCCGAGGCGAGGACATCATGGAGCCAGTACAAGACCTGGACGATGGGCATGGCGGGATGGCCCGCCCAATACAGGCGGCTCGGCGCCGCCGCTTGGAATTGAATCTGCTGATTACCGAGTGTGGTCACAAAACGCCAAACTGTGAGAACACTTGGTTTGCCGAAGCGCCTTGCTCCAGCGCGGACTTCGCTCGCTTTTCCTGCCTGGCGTTAGCCAGGGCCTTGGTGAAGACTTCTGCCTCGGCGGCTTTGGGAACAACGATCAGCCCGTCAGCATCGCCCACAATCATTTCTCCTGGACTAATGCTCACGCCTCCAATGGCCACGGGAATTCGGTACTCGCGAACGATTCCTCTGTAGCGCTGATCCCTACCGTAGCTTCCCTGGCAAAAGACTGGAAACCCCAGCGCGAGGATTTTTTCTGTGTCGCGGACATAGCCGTCGCAGATAGCCCCTGCGGCTCCGCGGCGCCTGGCGGCAATCGACATCAATTCACCGAAGAGGGCAAAGGCTGGAGCCACACCGGCGGCGACGTAAAGTTCGTCCTGCTGAAGAGCATCGAGAGCATCGAGCATAAGACCGAATGGCTGCGTGGGGTCAGGATCGTCAGAGATGGTAATCTCGAGAACCGGCATGGCGCGGCCTGCCAACACGGGAACTGGGGAGCATCCAAGCGGTCGCAGTGAGGCGGGGAGAAACTGGTTACGCAAGCCGATCTGGTCGCATATATCCCCAATGACGGCTGTGTAAAGCTCACTTCTCACAAGAGCCAGAAGGTCTGTATCTGACTGCCACTCCACCTATGTCACCCCACGCATGAGAATAACTGACGATAAGATAATAGACGTCGCGTCCTTGGATTCATAGTCCACGAAAAGCCCTCGTCGGGTCGACCGCCGCCGCAGGTTTTGCGGGCACACACAGGCAAGTACCGCGATGACGAAGCGTCACGAGCGAGGCGATGCGCGGCGGCCGCACTCGCCGGAACCCGTGCGATGTCAGGGCCCGCACCAGTGGAAGGGTGACCGACTCGAGCGGACCGTTTGGCGACGAATTGTATTCATGCGATATTCTTGCTGAGTCCTTCCCAAACATCTCGTAAATGGCGGTCTGGTGGGCCGGCAAAGTGATGTCGCCACCCGTAATCTCACGCCCCTGCCTCAAATCGTGGAGAGTACTGAAGAACCCCGTGGGTGCTTCGACTCGCAGTCGGGTCGGCTCGTTCCTGAAGTTCACGATGTAGAGCAGCCTCCGGGATCCCACCTGGGCAAAGCGTGCTTCGACTTTCCACTTGTCCGTGCCCTCCGAAGCGCGTACACGCACAGGGCGTGTCACCCTGGCTTCTTCGAAAAGCGCATCGAGAAGGCGAGCGTAACTCCGCCCTTCGAACGAGCTTGCTGCAACGTACACCGCGCCCTTGCCCAGTGTTACGCGAAGAACAGCAGGACTCCGGTCCTCAAAGCGGAACAGCGTCTCAGCGTTTCCATCCGCCTTAAGCAGCTGCCGCACACCGCGCCCTTCCAATTCGCCGATGGACGATGCAGCGGCGGGTAAGGGCTTGAGGTCGAATGCTGTGTCAGCGAAGACGACCCCCTGGGAAAAGCTCTGGTCATAGCCCTGCACCAAGACGCCAGCGCTGCCGGGGCGTGGGCGGCGGGTCTCCTGGACCTCGATCCCCAGACGTGCCAGGTAGTCTTGAACGTGGTTGTACTCGTCGCCGAGAAGAGATTCGGGCACTACCAGCACGCGTCCCCCATCAGCCGCATACTGCCATATCCTCTCGACCACATCCGCCGGCACGTTTCGCGCAGCCGGAATGAGCAGCAGCTTGTACCGATTGAGCCACCCCTTCCGGATCTGGCGCTCGGTGATGAAGGTTACCCGTGCATCCAAGTACTGACTGGCCTCATAAGTGTTCTCAAGTTCCGCGAGGTAGGGCGTGGTTGCCCAAGTCAGCATGTCCGGAGGCAGCTGCAGCGTCGAGGTCTGCGAATAAAAGATGGCCACATCGGCGGGCACGTTGGCGAACGCCGCAATCTCCTTGTTCAAACGGCGCACGTCGAGTGCCGTGCGGAGCAGCTCGCTGATGTCCCCGAGCGGGAAGTCCGGGCTGTGTGCCAGCGAGTATCGGATCACGCTGTGGAACTCGTTAGAGGGCTGTGCGGGCCAATGGTAGATTTGGATGACGGACTTGCCGTGCAGGAACTGGGGCAAGAGAAACTCTACTGATCGGAGGCCCATCTCCGGGTCGGCCAACGGCTTCTTGTGTTCCGACAGCGCGAGCTGCAGATCCACACCCAGCGTCGAGCCACCACCTTCATGGATGATGAGATCGTCGACCTCGTTGACGATCCGCTCTTCGTCGATGCCTGTAGTTCCCGTATGGCCTCCCAGCATACTGCTGCTGCCGCCTGCCGCCAGCGGCACCTCCCGATCGATCTGCCTGATGCGGCTCTTGACCCACAGCAGATAGTCGGTGAAGCGGTCCGTGTTGAAGCGTGCCCAGTCATACCAGAGGGCGCGGTTCGTACCCGGAAGTGGGCGTGCATTCTTCACCGGCGGCGCAACGATCTCCTCAAAATCCGCGTAGCTAGTGCCATACAGCTCGTTGACACGCCCGATGCGCGCATGCTTTTTCTGAAGCCAGTCGCGGAACATCTTCTGGCTGCGATCGCAATAGCAGATGTACATCAGCTCGTACGCCATGATGTCGTAGAGAAGCTGCGGCTGGTCGTGAAACCTAGGAATGTTGGCACGGATGTACTTGTCCACGGCATCCTGGATGTGCGGACTTTCCAGACAGATGACGACGTTCTCGCGCTTGCTGACACCCATCGAGCTGAGGTCGCGGATCAAGTGACCGCACCATCCGTCCCAGCCCACGCGGTGAGTGTCAGGGTACTTATGGAAGGCCTCATAGACCGGTGACTGATCGATGGTCCAGCGGGATCCGCCACCTACGGAATAGCTTTCGATGTGCTGCAGCGGCGACGCGAAGAACCGCTCGAGCCGGCGACTGGGAGAGTGCAGTGAGAGAACCATCATCGGTTCCCCTCGCTCGTCGAGGAAGAACCCGTCCTTCATGGGACGGCCTTTCAGTGGCGGCAAGGGACGAATCAGCGCTTCGGATACCCCAGTGTCATCGTCGGCAGGCAGCCGCGAAGCGCCACTGATAATGTCCTGCAGCTCATGGCGCGCCCGGCGGCAGCTCTCCGCCACATATGTGAACATCTCGCGCTTGCTATTGTCGTTGTTGTACCAAGCCAGGTTCGGGCGAACGCGCAGTCCCAGGTCGGCCGTCACCAGATGCCGTTCGGCATATATAGTCTCGATCCCCTGTAGCTGGGCCGCCTGGATTGCCGACGCGAGCAGTTCTCGCTCCTGGTCGGCCCGCATGCGCAACGCAGTCACGGCCGGCGATTCGGGTACATCCTCCGGCCTTGCCACCTGGCGGATGGTGAAGAAACGGCCCTCGAGGATGGTGACCACATCCTGCGGCAGTAGACGCGATGCCGTCTTCGTGTCTTCCTCTCCCGCGACAAGCCGAAAGTTGTCGACGTAGAGGATCAATGGAAGGGCTTGGCGCTCGGCCTCTAACTCCAGCCGCCGGATGGCGGCGAGCGAAAGATTTCGCCGTTCGGAGGCCGTACGCATGCTCCTCAGGTTGGCCTGCACGTGGGTCCATCCCTGCTGTACCCAGATCTTGCGCGGCGCCTCGTAGTACTCTCCTCCTTCATCCTCAATGCGTAAGGTCAGCGACGAAATGCCCTGGCGCGCGCTGTAGACGTCAAACAGAAGGACTTCGTAAGCACTCCAGTCGCCCGGCATTTTCGTGGTGCCGACCCGGGCACGATCCACCGAGAAACGGATCCTGCCCGACCGCTGTCCATGTGAAGCGAACTCCGGCACAACTTCAACGGCGCCTTCCCAGCGCTTACTGGAATCGGGCAACTCAAAATCCTCCAAGACGAGCACGCGGCCAGCCTGTGCGCCCGAGCCCTCCAGAAAGGACAACCCGCATAGGATTATCAAGAGTGCTCTCATCTCTTCTTCTCCCTTCTCCCTCCACGGCGCTGATCGACCAGGCTGGTCATCGTAGGTGGCTCTCGACCCAGTCGAGGTGACGATGCATGATATCCAATCGAGTCTGAGGCTCGCTCGGACCATGCGTCATGCGCGGGTAGACGACCATCTTCGTCCTGACGCCCTGTCGCCTGAGGGCGTTGTAGAGCTCGTATCCCTGCGAAACGGGAACACGGCGATCAAGTTCGCCGTGCAAAATCAACGTGGGGGTTGTGACGCCTTTGACGTAGTACATCGGGGAGTGCTTCAGATACGTGTCAAGGTTGTCCCAGGGCTCGCCGGAGAAGTAATCCGGCAGGAAGCCCTGAATGTCCATGGAGCCGGCGCAGCTCCAAAGGTTGGTTACCCCGGCCCCGACAACCGCGGCCTTGAAACGCCTCGTCTGCGTGATGACCCAGCTCGTCATGTAGCCGCCGTAACTCCAACCCATCACGGCCAACCGATCAGGGTCCGCTATCCCCATCGAGATCACGTGATCCACGCCAGCCATCAGGTCTTCGTAGTCCTTGCCACCCCAGTCATTCAGATTGGCAAAGCGGAAGTTCTTGCCGTAGCCGCCGGAGCCGCGGATATTCGGCCGCAGGATCGCGTATCCTCTGGCCGCGAAGGTGGCCAGCGGGTAGATACCGGGGCTTCCGAGAAAGTGTTCGTCGAACCAGCCCATCGGTCCGCCATGGAGCACAACCACCATCGGGTATTCCCTGGTGGGTTCATAGCCCACAGGAAGGGTCAGCAGGCCCTCGATTTCCAGACCGTCCCCGGACTTCCATTGAATTCGTCTGGTCTCGCCGATCGGAAGTTTAGGCAAATCGACGTTGGCAGCGCTCACGCGGACTGCCGCACCGCCCGACAAGGCCAACACAAATGCTTCCGGGGGTTCATCCGGGCTCTCCTGTACGAAGCCGATGAAGGTCCCGGTGGAGTTCAGCGTCGCGCCACCTGCGTTTCCTCGTGCCGGAACGTGAACCGCGGTGGTCGCTCCGTCAACGGAAACGGCGTACAAGATTCTGCGGGTTCCTTTTACGCCCGCGAAGAGGAGGCGCGACGAGTCAGAGGACCAATGGAGGATCTCGCCCGCGGCCTTTCTCGGGATGAGGGCCGGGCGGGAACGACTCAGCATCCCAGGAATCGATGGTCCCTCGTCGAAGGTGTCCGGAAGAACCCGGGGTGCTCCACCCCGTCGCGGAAGGAGCACGATCTCTTCCTCTCCTGCCCAACGGGCCGGATCGGGCGTGCGCAAGTACGCCAGAAAGCGCCCATCGGGGGAATATCGTGGCTCTCCCTCCGCCGCTCCGCTGGCGGCGACGACCCGTACGGTCCCGCTCTCGACCTCTACTTCAGACACATCGCTACGGACCCAGGCATCCTCACCGGGTGTCGGCTGATGCTCGAACGCGATGTGGCGCGAGTCCGGCGACCAGTCGAAACCCGTGGTGTGATGGGAGGCGGCAAGAACCCTCCGTGCCTCTTGCTTCCCGCGAGCGTCGGGCTCGCTAGGAATCACCCACAGGCTGTTACCCCTCGGATTCTCATCCAGTACCCGCCAGTCTCGTTTTTCTTCCTTGGCCTTCTCTTCTTCCTTGGAGAACTCCACACCGGTAAAAGCGATCCACTGGCCATTCGGGGAGATCCGATATTGGTCAATTTGACCCTTCCAGTCGGTGAGACTCTCCGCCTCGCCCCCATCTACGAGAATGCGCCACACGCTTCGTCTGCCGGAGTGCTGCGAGAGGAAGAAGACAAAGCGCCCGTCAGGCGAGAAGGAGGAAGAGGAGGCGCCGGATTCCCGGCGCGTGAGCTGGATGCGCTGCGAGCCGTCAGCCCGTGCCAGAAAGATGTTCACGGCGGATTTGGGGTTTGGACCGTTGAAGACTGTCCGCGTCTGCGTATAAGCGACGAGCCGTCCGTCCGGCGACGGGACCACCTCTCGGACGCTTCGAACCTGCATTGAGATCTCTGGAGTCCAGCCGCCGAGCGCCTGCGCCCCGGCGGAAATAACCAGAAGGGCCCAACCGACCGTGACTTGTCTGATTCTCATAAGGCCACCAACTCCCGCGAGCCGGCCATGGCACGCGAGAACGATCTTCGCCTCTTAACCCGCGCTCTGGGTACTCATCACAACCGAGTGGGACAGCCTCCGCTCGTCGCCGGGATCGAAACTCGTGAAGAAACGCGTTACCACCAAGGCTACCGCGCCGAGAATGGACGAATCCGCGACATGCCTTGAAGGGAAGATTCGGACGCCACTCAGGTCGTAACCGGCAACGCGGCTGCGTACGACACCCCAGACGATCTCCTCAACCAAGTCCCACGCCTCCGCAAGCCAGTCGCCCACCACGATGGCCTCGGGGTTGAGCGCCCAGATCAGATTGGCAAACCCGGTCCCGACATGGGCAGCGGTTTGCTCGAGGCTAGGCCGCGCAACGGGATGCCCTTCCCGCGCCATCCGCACGATGGCTGAAGCTTCCACATCAGCCTTTCCCGCTCCACTCTGCTCGCTCAGCTCGGAATAGAGCCGGTTCAGTGCAAAGTCGGAGGCATACTGCTCCCAGCAGCCGGTGCTGCCGCACCCGCAGCGAAGGCCATCCGCATAGAGCGTGGTGTGGCCGAACTCCGCCGCTGCCGAATACGCGCCCTGAAGGACCTGGCCGTTGATGATGACGCCAGTGCCCAATCCGCCGCTGACCGTGACGAAGACGAAGTCTCGAAGCGGTCTGCCTTCCCGCTCTGAGAACCACATCTCCGCCACCGCCGACAGTTTCGCGGCGTTCTCAAAATAGAACGGGA
>JBOGJG010000117.1:0-24492 GCA_050747825.1 Acidobacteriota bacterium
ACGCAGGACCTGACCCCCTCCCTTGACCCCCTGTGGAGACGGCGGATAGAATCGTTCGGCAGGCAATGGAAGAAAAAACCCGAAAGCATCGAGACCAACTGGATGCTCACGTAAGAGAGATCGTGGAGTGGCATTTCAATCCCGAGACCGGATGCCCGTTCTGGCTGGAATGGAGCCGGAAGGCCCGTTGGGACCCGCGGCAGGAGGTCAAAGGCTTCGACGACCTGGTCAAGTTCGGCCATTTCCAGGACCAATGGCTGCGCGGCGGGCCCGTCCGGCACTGGGTCCCAAAGGCCTACTCCGACCGGCCCATCTATGTATTCGAGACCGGCGGCACCACGGGTATCCCCAAGACCAGGGTCAACATTGAAGATTTTCGAATCGACTATGAAGCGTTTTCTGAGACACTACCGGACGAGCATTTCCCGCGCGGCGCCAACTGGCTGATGCTGGGTCCCAGCGGGCCCCGGCGCCTGCGCCTGGCGGTCGAGCACCTGGCGCAATATCGCGGAGGTATTTGCTTTTGCGTGGACCTGGATCCGCGCTGGGTCATCAAGCTCATCAAGAAGGGGTGGAGCGACCAACTGAAGCCTTACCGCCAGCACGTCATCGATCAGGCTGTGACCGTCCTCTCCGCCGGCCATGAGATCCGCTGCCTGTTTACGACGCCCAAGCTCCTGGAAGCCCTGGCCGCCGACCTGGAGAGCCGCGGCTCCAGCATACGGGAATCCGGTATCACGGGTATCTTCGCCGGGGGAACCGAATTCACGCCCCAGTGGAATCGCTTCGCCCGGGAAGAGTTCCTGGACGGTGTCTACCTGGCGCCGACTTACGGCAACACGCTGATGGGCCTGGCGCCCTCAAAACCATTTGACCCGGCCGACAACTACAAGATCACGTACTATGCCCCCCAGCCCCGCGCTGTCCTGCATGTGATGGATTTCGACCGTGCGGAGAAGCCGGTGGGGTATGGCGCCACCGGACGGATCATGCTGACGACCCTGACGCGCGATTTTTTCATGCCCCGGTTTCTGGAAAGGGATGAAGGGGAGCGGGAGCCTCCCTGCGAGCTTTACTCCTGGGACGGCGTCAGCGGGGTCCGCCCCTATCGCAGCTTTGCGGCCACGACAACGGTGGGGGTCTACTGATATTCGCGCCCGGGCCAGGTATTTATCCAAGAGGGAGTGATTCATGATCCATTTTCCGGTTCTTCGCTGGGGACAACCTTACAAGAGTCTCGATATCGACAAGGTTGTCCATTTTCTGAGCGGTGAGCCGCTGGCCGAAATGAGTCTGGCGAATGCCGGCCTGGTCCAGCGCGACCTGCGCCGCGCGCGCCAGGCCAGAGACGTCTTGCGTGAGATTCCCAGCCCTGAGCTGATCGGCATGCTCAAGAATGCCGCGCAGCTTTTCATGGAGGCGGAGTTGCCGGCCGGAGACGGATCCCAGACTCCTGAGGAATTCGTTCGCTGTCAATCGGCCACTACCGGCCTTCCGGAACACTTGTGCCGCCGCAACATGGAGAAACTGAATCATGTGTTGACTCATCTGGACCAGATCCTGGACTCTCTCACGCGAGGACTCGACCTGGAGATTCTCAGTCAGGGCTACGGCCAGGAAAATGGGGTCATGCGCAGCTATCAGGCTCCCAGTCCGGTGCTGGGCATGGTCCTGCCTTCCAACTCTCCCGGGGTTCACGGGCTGTGGCTGCCCGTAATCGCGTTACAAATCGGCCTTGTGCTCAAACCTGGTCCTCAGGAGCCCTGGACGCCCCACCGTATGAGTGAAGCATTCTTCCAGTCCGGAGTGCCGCGCCAGGCGGCGGCTTTGTATCCGGGCGCAGGGGAGATCGGCGCGGCAGTGCTCGAGCATTGCCCCAGAAGTTTGATTTTCGGCGGCACGGCTACGGTCGAACAGTATCAGGGGAATCCTCGCGTTCAGGTCCATGGGCCGGGGTTCAGCAAGATCCTGATGGGTGACGATCAAGTGGACGATTGGGAGAAATACCTGGACCTCATGGTGGACAGCGTCCTGGCAAACAGCGGCCGCAGTTGCATCAACTGCTCGGGCATCTGGGCTTCCAGGCACACCGAGAAGATCGCTCAGGCGCTGGCCGAGCGCCTGGGTCCCATCGCTCCCAAGCTGCCGGAGGACCCCGACGCAGCGCTTGCCGCATTCACCGTCCCTCAGCAGGCACAGGCCATCCAGCAGAGCATCGAACTGGGGTTGCAGGAGGCGGGAGTGGAGGACGCCGCCGCCCGCACCCGCCCGGGCAACCGTCTCGTCCTCAGGGAGCGCTGCGCCTACCTGCGTCCTACGGTCATTCACTGCGACTCTCCTGGAAAAGCTCTGGCCAACACGGAATTCATGTTCCCCTTCGTCAGCGTCGTGCGCTGCCCCCAGGAGCAGATGCTGGAGCACATCGGCTCGACGCTGGTGGCCACGGGAATTACACAGGACTCCGCCTTTCAAAGAGCCCTGATCGATTCCCCGCAGATCGAGCGGCTCAACCTGGGACCGATTCCCACCATCCAGCTCAACTGGCTGCAGCCCCATGAGGGGAACCTGGTGGAATTTCTATTCCGCCCGCGGGCTTTTCAGATGGAGGGGGGCCACTCTTCGCAGTGCTGAGACGGTAAAGACCACCGGGTAAAGTTTTTCAAAATACCACAACCGGGCAAAGTAGAGTCCGATTGGAGCGGGACTGAAGGACGTTCCACCCTGCGTCCGCTCATCCAGCCAGGCCACGGCTCTGCCGATAGGCGCTGGAAGCGATTCGGCAGGCCGGGACCCGGCGGCGGCAAGCCTGGCCATCGCGTCCAGGGCCAAGGCCGTTTCTTCAATGGATGAGGGCGCTGCCGGCGCTCCGCCCCAGCCGCCGTCCTGGTTCTGAGCCGACAGGAGCCAGGCCGCTCCCTTCTCGAGCGCCGGCTTCGTTTCTCCAAACTCCGGCTGCACTTCCACCAGCGCCATGAGCACGCGAGCCGTTCCGTACGTCAGGTTCACTTCCCCCGGCGCCTGCTCGTTGCCGAACCACAGGGGCTCCCATGCGCCTTCCGGGCGCTGGCTTCCGATCAGATAGCGAAGCGCCTTTCGCATCGCGGCCCTAACCCTGCGCCTCAGATCAGCCGGCAGCTTATCCAGCCATGCGTCCCAGGCCAGCAGCGCGTGAGCCGTCAGGTCAGGGCTGCTGCGGTCGAAGGGGAGCGCCCCCCAGCCGCGGCAAAACGTGGGGAGCCCTCCGTCCCGGTTCTGCACCTGCAGGAGCCAGGCGATGCCCTGCTCGGCGCTCTGCGCCAGGCGCGGGTCGTCTCGCCCCAAACGCGACAGCGCCAGAACCGCTCCCGAGGTGTCGTCCGTGTCCGGAACGCCTCCCGAAAGGTCAGTCCATGCCCAGCCGCCGGGAGGAGACCGCGTGTAGGGGTGCACGGGCCTGTGCTGCTGGTCCAGAAGCCATTTCACAAGTAAGCCTTGAAGATCCTCATCCTGTTCGGCTACCGCGCCGGCATTGACCGCCAGGGTACTGACCCAGGTAGAAAGGTTGCTGTCGATGGGCCAGCTCCCATCTGACCGGATGCTCGAGGTCAGGAAACGAACTCCGTTCCGCACCACTTCGTTTTCCTTCAGGCCAGACTCCGCCAGACTCATGATCACGAAACTGGTCAGGGGAATCGCTTCCAGATAACCCCCGCTGGCAGGCTGAATCTTTCGTAAGAGACGAAGAGTGCGGCTGCGCGTCAGGCGACGCGCTGCCCGGGTGAGCGGATTGCGAGGAGGAAGCCGCTGAAAGCGGAGTTGGCCAATCGCCACCAGGGCGGGAAGCGCATAGCTGACGACCGGCAGGCGCATCCACTTCAAGAGCCCCTGCGGTAGGGCGGCTATTTCAAAAGGGAGCGGGTAGACCAGCTTCCATGCTGCCGGCCGCTCTCCCAGGCGTCCGGCCAGGGCGCACATCGTCAGGATGGGCGCTGAAAACGTCCGGTCGCCGCCGTAACGGGAGATCACCGCCTGCGCCAGCGACACAGGTCGCAGGTCTCCCGCCTCTCTGGCAATCCATGCTTCGGCGGCCGAGATCACCGGGCTATAATTCCCGGCAGCGCCCGCCATGGCGAAGGCGGACCAGTAGAGCAGCGTCGTGCTGATGTTGCTCCGGCTTAAGACGGTATCCCCCCAGCCGCCGTCCTGGTTTTGATTCCTGGCCAGCCACTCCAGTCCGGCGGTGATGAGATTCCGGTGACTTTCGGGATCGACCTTCGATAGGGCGCCGACAGCAGTGGCCGTAGAGAGAGCGCTGCTCGAAAGTTCTCCCTCCCAGTAGCCTTCCTGCATCCGGCACGCCTGAAGAATTTGGGTTGCATTCGAGAGCATCCGGTCGATGGTCGTTTGGAAATTTGTGGAGTCAAGCATGTCAAGGCCAACGAATCTCACCAATCTCACGAATAGGATGCCCTTTAAGATCCGTTCGAACAAGAGGCTGTGAAACGTTCGAAGGATCTGTGCGTAACGAAACATAATGCACATATTCCGCTTTGCTGTCCTGCTTTTCCTGCCTGCTTTGTTTGGAGCCGACGATGACTGGAGCCGATGGCGCGGGCCCAATGACGATGGAATGGCACGCGGCGAGGCGCCTCTTGAATGGAGCGTCTCCCGGAACACAGCCTGGCGCGCTGCCATCCCGGGACGCGGCCACTCCTCACCCGTGATCTGGGGCGACAAGATTTTTCTCACCACGGCCGTGCCCGTAGGGGACGCGGCGCAGCCTGCTCAATCTCAACAGGGCCGTCGCGGCCCCGGGGGTGGCGCCGGCGCCGGTATTGAGCATCGGTTCATCGTCCTGTGCCTTGACCGGAACAGTGGAGAAGTTCTGTGGGAGCGGGTAGCCACCGTAGCCACCCCACATGAAGGCTACCATCGCCGTTATGGCAGCTTTGCGTCCAACACTCCCGTGACCAACGGCAAGCATGTCTATGCCTTCTTCGGTTCGCGCGGGCTTTATTGCTATGACCTGGCGGGGCAGCTCGTCTGGGAGAAGCAGTTCCCGCCCATGCGAATGCACCTTCAGTTCGGCGAAGGCGTCGCAACCGTGCTGGACGGCGATTCCCTGTATCTCAAGTTTGATAGCCAGGAAGAGTCGTACCTGCTGGCCCTTGACAAAACCAGGGGTAAGGAGATCTGGCGTGTCGCGCGCGATGAAGGCAGCTCCTGGTCGCCGCCCCTGGTCGTCACCCACAACGGGCGCAAGGAGTTGGTGGTCAGCGCCAGCAACAAGATCCGATCCTATGACGCCGCCACAGGCCAGCTCATCTGGGAGTGCGCCGGCCTGGGCAGCAACGTGATCCCGGCGCCCGTCAGCAACGGCAGCCTCGTCTATGTCATGAGCGGCCACCGCAGCCCGAACCTGCTGGCCATAAGGCTGGGCCGGCAGGGCGACCTCACCGGCAGCGATGCCGTCGCCTGGACCAACAGCCGCGGCAACTCCTACACGCCCTCGCCCGTCCTTCACGATAATAGGCTTTATTTTCTCACCGACAGCGGCATGCTCAGTTGCCTCAATGCCCTGACGGGAGAGCCCTATTATCTTCAGCAGCGTCTGCCCGGCCCGTCCAACTTCAAGGCCTCTCCGGTCGGAGCCGGTGGAAAACTGTACCTGGCCAGCGAGGAAGGCAACGTCATCGTGGTGAGAATGGGGGAGGAATACGAAGTTCTGGCCGTCAACAAGTTCGCCGATGAGATGTTCATTGCCACCCCGGCGATAGTCCAAGGAAGCCTCTATCTTCGAGGGCGAAACAGCCTGTACTGCGTGCGGGACTGAAGACTCCTTATCCTGGCTGCAGTGGGGCGGGCCGGACCGTAATTTCCAGGTCTCCACAAGGTCTCCATTGGAGAGATAGCCCGCGGCGCGTCTGGCAGCGCGATCTCGGCGACGGCTTCTCGGCCGTGATCGGCGATACCCGCGTCCTATACGTCGCCTAGCGCCAGGGGGACACCATGGTGGTCGCCTCTGGAGCCAAGTATTCAAGCTACAACCCGATTGGATTCCACTTCCTGGTAAAATTGGAATCATGAAAACGACAGTTGATATTCCTGAAAAGGAATTGAGAGAAGTCATGAAGTTTACCAGGGCTAAAACGAAGCGCGAAGCAGTCGTTCATGCCATAAGAGATTTCAACAAACGCCAGCGCCTGGCTCGTTTAGCTGAAGTTTTGGGAACCTTTGAAGACTTTATGACTCTGGAAGATCTTCGCCGCAGGCGAGAAGAATCGTAATGGACAGGGTGCTGGTCGATACGTCCAGTTGGGTGGAGGCCTTTCGGAAGGATCGTCGAGGTGAAATTTACAGGCGGGTTCGGGAATTAATACTGGAGGGACGCGCCGCCTGGTGCGACATGGTGATCTTGGAACTCTGGAACGGCGCTCGCGGCGATTACGAAAAAAGAGAGCTCAAGGAATTTGAGAAGGAACTGGAGCGTCTTGAGATCGACGATACGGTCTGGTTACTTGCCTTCGAACTGGCCCGTCAATGCCGATCAGCGGGCAGGACGTTTCCGGCTCCCGACTTGCTGATCGCCGCCTGCGCCCTAGCTTATAACGTTCCCCTCGAACACAGCGATTCCGACTTCATCGAAATTCTAAAGATCTACGGCGCACGATAGTGAAGCACCACCAAGCGAGAAGGTTTTGAAGCCGCAACGCAGCAGGGCTGGTGAGTTTCGTGCGTCGAACGTCAGTAGCTCAGGTGACCAAGCGCCAGGAGTCCGTAGAAGGCATATTCGCAGTCCAGGGCCGTGTCGGCCCAGCTTCCATAGAATGAACCCTGGCTGGACCAGAGTGTGTCAACAAAATCCAGGCACGGCTCGCGCAGGTGCTCGAACCGCGCCTGCAGGCCGGCCAGGGCATGCAGGGCCGTGGCAGTCGAAAGCAGGTCGGGCATGGGAGCGCCGGGACCGGCAAAGAATCCTCCTGCTGCGCAAGAGCGGGAGAGCAGCCATTCGCTCACACCCGCCGGCACGGGGGCATTGAGCTGGCGCAGGACCGTGACCGCCGCCGCCGTGGCCGGAGTGGAGCCGGTTTCGAGGCTGGGCTGGTTGGCGAATCCGCCGTCTTTGGCTCTCAGATTCTGGATGCAGCTCACCACTTCATTGGGACAGGGCGCCTGGGAGTCGAGATCCTGGTAGGCTCCGACGGCCAGAAAACAGCCGTAGCTGCTCCCGTGAGGCGCGTCGGGTCTTTCCTGATATCCCCCATCCTGAGAACGGTAGCCTTCGATACGCTCCAGGATCGTCTGCCGCACCGAGGGCGGCGGAAAGCCCCCGGGCAGGGCGGCCCAGCAGCGCGCCAGGCAGGCCAAGTGCACAAAATCCAGAGACTCGCCGCTCTCGAAGGAGTGCAAATAGGCGGTGACTGCCTGGGCTGGAAGCTCGGCCTGCAAGGCGTGCAGCGCGTCCAGCCCGAAAACCGTGTAGTAGAGATCGCTCTTGCCGTCGCGGTCTTTGAAGCCCCAGCCCTGGTTCTGGTTTCTCCTGACGAACTCCACGACCAGCGAGGCCGATTCACGCAGGTGGAGGCGAGCCAGCCTGGCCACCTGTAGCATTTCGAGCCTCAGACTCATCAGAAGAGCTGGCTGATTACCTTGCCGCCGTTGGAGAGCCGGACAGGACGTCCGATGGGCGTCTCGTATTCCTGAGTGAAATCGATCCCCACCCGATCATAAATCGTGGCCACCAGATCCTCGACCTGGCAGGGATGCTCCACGACTTCGGCGGCCTCCTTGTCGGTGGCCCCGATCACCTGGCCTCCCTTCACTCCGGCGCCGGACAGCACGATGGAAAAGGCCTTGGACCAATGATCCCGCCCGGCCTGGGCGTTAATCTTGGGAGTCCGGCCAAACTCTCCCATCAGGACGACCAGCGTCGATTCCAGAAGACCCCGCTCGTGTAAATCCTCGATCAGGGCGGAGTAAGCCATATCCAACTCGGGGAGAAGAAGCTTTTCCAGGGTATTGAAATTGTTCCCGTGGGTATCCCAGTTGAGCCAGCCCTTGCTGACGGTCACGAAGCGGACGCCCGCTTCCACCAGGCGCCGGGCCATCAGGCATCCCTGGCCCACCGGCGTGCGGCCGTAGCGGTTGCGGACCTCCTCAGGCTCGGCATGTATATCGAAGGCGTTCTTGGCTACCGTTGACCTCATCAAGTCGTATGCCTTCTCATGGAACGCGTCCACGGTCTGAAATTCGTTTTCGGCATCCAGGCGCCGGAACTGCTCATCGATCTGACTCAGCAGCCATTGACGGTTGGTCACCCGGCTCCAATCGATGTCCGTGGGCAGGTTGAGATCGCGAACCCGGTAGCCGCTTTCATTGGGATCGCCGGCGATAAAAGGACCGTATTCCCCTCCCAGGAAGCCAGGGCCGAAAGAAGGGAAAATATTAGGAACGGTCACATAAGGAGGAAGCCCGTTTCTCGATCCCTGTTCCCTGGCAATCACCGAGCCCATGGACGGAAACTCCAGGGTCTGCAGAGGCAGATAACCCGTCAGGAGGTAATTGATGGCCCTCTCATGATTGGCTTCCCGCGAGGTCATGGAGCGGATGATCGCCAGCTTATCGGCTATTCCGGCAATGCGGGGCATATGCTCACAAACCTGTATGCCCGCTACATTGGTGGGGATCGGCTTGAACAGACTGCGAACCTCTGCGGGAGCGTCGGGCTTCATGTCGAAAGTGTCCATCTGCGGAGGCCCGCCGCTCAGCCAGACTACAATCACGGATCGTTCCCCGGATCCGGCGGCTGAGCTGACCGGGGCGGCCGTCAGAGACTTGAGGGCGAGGTAATCTCTCAGGCCCAGCCCAAACAGGCCCAGAGATCCAACCTTGATAAAATCACGCCGTCCGAAAAGCCTGGCCGGCACCTGTCCACAATCGCATTTGGCTGTCATTTCCCTGCCTCCTCAATCCCAGGTCAATGGTTATACAAAAACTCCTTTGAATTCAAAAGCGCCCAGACAAAATCTTCCAGTCCTTCATGCCGATTGCGGCTCTTTTCAATCGACTTCCGCGCCAGCTCGATCTCTCCAGCCGTCGGCAGGCGCGAAAGCGCCCTCAGACAAAAATGCTCCACGATTTGTTCATTGGACTTGCCGGCCGCAATGAGCTGGGCCAGCTTGCCGCTCTCTTCCGTCAGCCTGGCATTGATAACTTCGCCACTGATCAGGTGAAGAGATTGGGCCAGGCTGGCCGTGGGCGTTCTCGTACAGGTAGCTTTCTCCCGCGTCGCCCGGTCGAAAATGGTCAAAAGATAAGAGTCTACGATCGGGTCGGGCAACTGAATGGCACGCTTCCCGGGATAAAAGAAGGGATACTTTTCGGGTACTCCCGTGACCTGCGCGATGGCATCGGCCAGTTGTTCGGCCGTAAGCCTTCGCAGCATGTAATGGGAATAAGCTGTTTCATCTTCCCGGTTGGTCTCATTCGTTCGCGACGACGACTGGTAAGCCCGGGAACTGAGAATTCGCTTCATCAGGTGTTGGAGGTCGAAGCCGCTCACGATGAAGTCGGCCGACAGCCGCTCCAGCAGCTCCGGGTGAGAAGGTGGATTGGTGGTCCTGAAGTCATCCACCGGGTCCACAATTCCCCTCCCCATGAACTCGCTCCAGATGCGGTTAACGGCGGCCTTGGCAAAATAGGGATTGGAGGACGAAACCAGCCAGTCCGCCAGTATGGCCCGCCGGTCCTCGCCCGGCGTCACCTGGACCAGTTCCCCACCCAAAAACCTCGGCGCAACCTTATCCTTGCTCTCAGGATGCTCAAATTCCTTTGACGGTTCGATGTACAGGAAGCGCTCGTTGTTGCGGAACCCGCCCTTGAACTTAACCTGAGAAAAGAATGCGGCCAGTCCCAGGAAATCCTCTCGTTTCCATTTGGCATTGGGATGATCGTGGCAGCGTGCGCACTCGATGCTCACGCCCATAAAGGCCTGGCTGGTAAAGGTGGCCATGTCCTCGGGTTTCTTGCCCACGGCGTAATAGTTGGTGGGCAGCGCCTGGTAAGTTCCCCCTCCGGCCGTTAGGAGCTGCCGGACGAGCTCATCGTAGGGGATATTCTCTTTGAAGGACTTGCGCAACCAGGCCTGGAAATATGCCGTCCCATTGAAAAGGAACTGCGGGCTGTTGGTGAGCAAATCGCCCCATTTCAGCGCCCAAAAATCGGCATAATCAGGACGCGCGAACAGAGCGTCGATCAGGCGCTCCCGTTTGTCGGGCGAAGCATCTTCCAGGAAGCCCCGCGTCTCCTCTGCCGTCGGTAAAGTGCCGATCAAATCCAGATAAACCCGCCGGATGAATTCGGAATCCGTACACAGTTCGGAGGGGACCATCCGCAACTTTTCCAGCTTGTCGAAAACAAGCTCATCAATGAAATTGTGGGAAGCGGCCAGCGGATAGGGGGTATCCAGGGGAGGCCGCGTGACCACGGCCAACTGAGCGACATCGACTGCTCCCAGGGAGCGGATCATGACGCTGCTCTCTCCATCCCGGAGGGCCGACACCAGGCCTTCCGGAGTGACTTCCACCACGGTATCGTCGCTGGGCGTATATTCCACCTGGCGGGTCATATCGACTTCACGCCCGTCACTGTAACGGCCAATGACCACCAGTTGCTGCCGCGCCCCTTCCGATTGAAGGAATCGCTGCCCCTGCGGATAGACCTTCAGTTCTTCCAGTCGCAGCCCATCGTCCTTCCCTCGAGGAGCTCCCGCTTGAATCCACTCGTGGAGGGCCCGGTACTCCAGCGAATCCTTCTGAAATCGCACTCCACCCCCATGGGGGACGGTGAACGTAGGCTTCATGAGGATCAGACTCTGCTCCGGCTGTTCGAGGTTGACTCTCCCTTCCTCCACGATCGCCTTATAGTCCGCCTCAGGCTGATAGCCGAAGAGGGACAGCTTGAATCCGCCTTGGCCGTTTAAAGCTCCGTGGCAGCCGCCGGCGTTGCACCCCAGCCGCGAGAACACAGGCGCCACGTCAGTCGTGAAACTCAGGTTCTCGGCTTTGTCCCAGGGGACGATTCGCACTTGGGCGGATGCTTGCCGTCCGCCGGTTTCGGCTATCAGCTCGGTCACACCTTCGGACCGGGCGACCACCAGCCGGCTCTCAGGCTCCACCTGCGCCACCTCCGGATTGGCCGTGGAAAGACGGGCCGTCCGGCTCAGGTCGCAAAGCGATCCATCCCGGAAGCGCCCGGTCACAAGGACCCTCTGCGACTCTCCTATCCCGTAAATGGAAATGAAGGATGGCTCAAAGGTGATTTCTACCAGATCGGGGGCGATCTGCGCCTGCAACTGGGGAACGGTAAATGAGATGGAAAGAAAAAAGCCCAACCAGGACGGCAGCGGACTTATTCTTTTCATTTCAGTCAATCCACCTGCAGAAGAATCTTGGGAGTGGATTCCTGTCTCCCGGCAGAGCCTTCTGTTGCTCTTCCCACGACCACGACGTTCTCTATCTGAGCTTTGGGAGCTGACCCGGAGGCTGCCAGAGTGATTTTGGCCGAGCGGCCTTCGTCCACCAGCTCCACGTCTTCAACAGTAACCTGGGGCGGCAAATTTTCCAGTGTCAGGTCGAGGGAGGATGTCAATCCCGGAGCCCGCATGATCCGGACACCGAACTCACTTCGCCCTCCTCTTACAAGGTACACAGTCCTGGCCGCAGAGTCCAGATCAAAGTCCGGCGCCTCCGCGACCGTCAGGTAAGGGCCGGGTCTGCGGTAATCGCGAAATCCAGGACCGCTGCCGATATAGCGCGGGGGCGGAAGGACGGAAACACCGTGAACGGGTGTTTTCTCCTCTTTGCTCCGGCCGAGGACGCGAATTAATTTGGTCTGGAGGGGCGCGCTTCCGTCTGAAGTCAGCTTGAGAGAACCGCCATTCTTATCGACAGGGACAGACACTGGTGAAGAAATCACGCCTTGGGGAAGATGGGCTGCCTGCACGCTGACCTCTCCCTCAAACCCTTCCTGGCGCAGGATCGAGAACTTCAGCTCGGCCTGCCCTCCCTGGGGCACCACAAAACGGTCAGCGCTGAGCTCGATGGCAAATTGGGGCCGGCTAGGCCTAACCGTCAGCCGATAGACAAAATCTTCGCCCCCGAGATGGTAAAGGCTTCTGATTCTCAGGCAATACTCTCCGGCTTCCTCAAACTGATGGGTCAGGAGCGGGTCCCGGCTGCTGGGCCGGCCCGGCCACTTCTCATCATCGCTTTGTGCCAGTGTCTCGCCCTGGGAGTCCAGCAGAGTCAAGTGGGCGTCCAGAAGGGAGCCGAGTTTCTCCGCATCTACAATGATCGAGAGCGTCTCCCCTGCTTGCAACTTAAGGCGAAACCAGTCCTCGTCCCGGTTAGACCCGATCCGCCCGTTGACCACTCCCGGATAGCTGAACGGCTCCGCCTGGCTCATCCGGTCGTTGGATTCGGACTCCGGCCTCTCAGGGAGGTCGCTGATTGCGAATCGGGAGGGAGTAAAGGATCCTGAAGTCTCGTTTAAAAACAGCTCGATAAAACCGGTAGCGGCATCTTCGGCGACCTTCAAATAGCCCTTGCGCTCTTCGGCTGTCCGATGGGCCTGATCGGCCCATTGGAATTCAACACCTGGATGCTTGAAGTTCAGCTCCGAGGCCTTTCCCAGGAAATCCCCCCGCAGCCGCAGCTCACTTTCCGTTCCCAGCCGCGCTCCCAGAGGGAAGGCCGACCACAGGAAAGGTGCCTGGCCAATTCCCAGCAGGTAATTCAGATTGTATCGAGACTGCCCGCCGGCCGGCATTCTGGTCACCGTCACGGCCGCCAGATAATCCCCTGTCTCTTCGAAGGTATGCACGATGTATGGATCCCAGATCAGGCGCCCCTCGTCGTGTACGATTTCACGGCCATCCGTACCAACAATGGCCAGTGAGGCATCGGCACTCGTCCAGTTGCGAGCCCCCAGGAGATTGAACTGGATACGCTCTCCTGCGCGAGCTGAGAAGCGGAAGAAATCGACGTCGTCAGTCGATGAAAGACGGGCATTAATCAGAGAGGGAATACTGACTTCAGTGGGAGAGTCGAGCCTGTCGTTGGGCTCCTCCTCCTGGGGACATGGCCAATCGGTCACTCGAAAAGCAGTCAGATTCGAAGGCCCGCGGGCTGAGACGACGCGAAAGTAGTGATTCCCAGGTTCCGCCTCTTCAGATATCTGGAATTCCAATTCCCCCGTGGTGAATTTAGATTCCAGCACGGCGGCCTCAATCCCCTTTCCCTCAAACCAGACTTCCTGCAGCTCATCCAGGTTCTCGCCCTTGATTTCCACGCGGAGGCGTTGCCCCGGCTGCGCGGCCAGTGGGAAAAGCCCGTCTACCTGCGGCTGCTCGACTTTCAGCTCCGGCAACTTCGCTTCGTCTGAGGCGAAGAGAAAGGAACAGAAGAAAATCAGGACCAGCCGGGCAAGCTTTCTCATGTCATGCAGATGGAGGCGGTCCAGCGCCGGCGCCGGCATTTCGAGCCTCAAACTCACTGCACCATCCTTTGATTTGCAGGTCGTTGAAGACCTTGCCCACCACGCGGCGAAGCAAACCTTTCAGGCTTGCGTTTTCAAGCTCTCTCAGAGAATTGACCGCCTCTTCCTTATAGGACTCCAGCAGGGAGCGGACTCGCTCCTCGACCTTGCGCGCGCTGAAGATTTCCTCGAGCCGGTCGGAGTCCGCGCCGAAATCAAAGGAGCGGCGCCATACCGATTCCATCAGCTCTTTCTCTTCCCCCTGCGCCCTCTCGTAGGCCACGGAGAGCAGCAGGGAAGGACGCATCGAGCGCAGGTCCTCTGACTCGCCATCGCCGGAAAAATCATTGAGATCGTCCCGGATCTGATAGGCGATTCCCAGTGACTCGCTGTACTTGCCCAGGACATCCCAGATCCCTTCAGCTTCCCCGGCATAAAGAGCGCCCAGTTGCAGCGCCACCTCGAAAGCCGGAGCGGTTTTCTTCCTGAAGATGTCCAGTACTTCGACTGAGGAAAGCGGCTTCGGGCTGCGCATCCAGCAGAGCTCTTCCCCCTGACCCATGGAAAGCGTCCGATGCCCCCGGGCGGCCGCGGAAATCATCCGAGCCCTCGCTTCAGGAAGAGCATCGCACTCCGCGAGCAGGCGGTAGCCTTCGCCAATCAGAAAATCTCCCACATTGAGGGCCACCGGCACGCCGTATTGGTCGTGCAGCGTCTTCTCGCCGTAACGCGTGCTGTCTCCATCTTCGATGTCGTCGTGGATCAAAGAGGCCTTGTGAAAGCATTCGACAGCCACCGCAATCTTGCGCGTGTCCGCAGGCAGCTCGCCCTCCCGCAGGGCCCGGTAGGTGCAGACGGTCAGGAAAGGCCGCCAGCGCTTGCCCGACCTGGAAAGCCATTCCAGGGCGATCTGCTCGGTCTGGCTGGAGGGTTGTCCCAGGATATCCTCCAGGGAATCGCGCGTGAACCAGGCCTGGACTTCCGAACGCAGCGAGTCCAGGTCCAGCCGCCTGGTCTTGTCCTCGCTGGTCAGGTGGATGACGTCCCAAATCCACTCCAGATCCACGTTGGTGTTGGCACAATCGTCCTGCAGCAGGGGGATGGCAATTCCCGGGATAGCAGCCGCTTCCATGTGGGGGAAGGCCCGCTCCAGCACGGAAAGACAGCTCACTCCTACCACGGCGTCGATCTTCCCGGTCTCGATAATCGCCATGACAATGGCGGAGCCCTCCGCCACCAGCACGGCATAGCCCAGCCGTTCGGCTTCCGCCTGCAGGTCCTGGATGGTGCACAGCCCGCACTGCTTGCACAGCAGTCCAAACTCGTCGAAGGGGGCCGGACACTTTTCCTCCACACGCAGGCACTTGGGCAGCAGGAGAAGGCGGCGCTCGTAGGGGACAGCCGCCAGAGCTTCCCGCCACATTTCGTTGCCGATGAGGACGGCGATGTAGTCGCGGTAAATGTCCTCCGTCCCGGCTATCGGAATGACGGCGTCCGCATGCCGGGAAAGCTCGTCCATGGAGAGCGGCGGCACCGGCTTTTTTCCCCTGACGTACAACTTCACCATCTGCAGGAGTCGCTCGCGCTCCGCTCTGGTCTGGGGGATGTTTTTCTGAGGAGGCCTCTCTCTTTGAGCGGGAACTGGTTTGGGCAAGATGATCGGAAGTGATGCCATCAGATTCTCCTTGGTTGACTGATTACCTCAGGGGCCGCTTGCCCGGGGGACGCTTGCTGGCGCGCGCGGCTCGGTTGACTGCCCACGTCAGGGACAGTGTCCGAGCCGCGACCACGCGGAGGGTAACCGGGGAGCGGCCCCTGTCCCGACTGCGGCAAATCGCCGTTTGCAACTCCATACTGCTGCTTCCTCAGCTTGGCAAAATTACGGCGCCAGGTCGCAATTTCGGCCCGGCCCAGCAACTGAATCAGAGCGCGCCTGGGCCAGGATACTCCGCCGGCCCGCTGGTTGTCCCAGTACAGCCGCGGCACCCATTTGAAGTTGATTTCGTAACAGGTCGTATACAGCTCCAGGTGATCCCGGCGCATCTCAGGCAGCGTGAAAGTCCGCCCTCGCATGGGATGCTCCAGCAGGACCGGCTCGTGGAAGATCGGAAAGACCACGGCCCGCTGCTTTCCCAGGTAGCGCACCAGGTCGAGCGTCCGCCGTACGTCATCCGGCGTTTCCCCGGGAAGCCCCAGAATGACGCTGAACACGGGGAAAAAGCCGTTGCGGATCATGCGCTCGGCCGCTTCCTTCACCATCTCTTCCCAGTCTTCGGGTTTAAAAGGGGCCATTTTGCCCTTGCCGTTGGCGTGGACCAGGTGCCCATTGGCGCTCTCGATGCCCATGTTGACCCAGAGGTAATCCGTCCGCTTTTCCCACGCCAGCAGCTCTCGGACTGTCCTCAACTGCTCGTCGCTGAGCTGAAGCACGGATGAGATGTTGGCGTGGTCGATCTGCATGAAGCTGAGCCCCTTGACCTGTCTCATGGCGACCAGCAGCTCGTGGAGCTTCTCAAAATTGGTGCGCATCCCCGCACCCCCGTAGCGGAAAAAATCCTCGCTGCCGCTGACCACGGAATGCCGGCCCTCGGCCACGTTTGTTTCCAGGTCCGACAGAATCGTATCGACGGGCACGTGTCCCATCTTCTTGAAAGCCAGGGTGCAGAATTGGCAGGCTTTCCCGCAGCCGCGCGACTGCTCGATTACTCCCAGCGTGGAGGCGCCCCGCAGCGGCTGGATGCTTTCCACAGCGGTGTGTCTCTCGCTGGCGTGAGGCGGGAGCTCCCGGCCGTTGACCGCATCCATGAAGAGTTGCGGCCCGGCGTTTTCGAAGTATCCTTCGAAAACCGTATCGATGCCGTGTCTTTCAATTTCGGCGGGATTCTGCACCCATTGCCAGGCTCCGGCTCCTCCTGCGATCACCCGGAAGGGAGACTTGGCCTTGGCTTGCCGGATCGTCTCCATGAGGCGGTCCATCCACAGGCGGGTGTACAGCTCTCCGCGCCAGAAATTGGTGGTTGTGGTATTGGTCATCCCCTTGCCCAGGGGGTCGCTGGAACTCACGCCCACGGCTTTCACCCAGGGACCCAGCAGCTGCGGAAGGACCTCCGGGGTGGTACACACAACGTCATTACTGTCCAGAGGTGTATTGGCGATGAGCGCGGATTCCAGGCGGCGCAAGCCCAGCGGCGCCTCGCGGGCGCGACCTTCGTCGTCCACCGGAGTGCGGGGGGAAACCAGGTGGCGCATGGCCCACTCAGGGACCTGCGTGGTCTGCATCGTGGCAAAGATGCCTTCGAATAGGACTTTATAGTCCGCGCTCAAGGTCCTTTCAGCGACCAATACGACGGCAGGTCTCAGGCTCACTCATCACGCTCCCCGGCTCCTGCCTGTGCCAGGACCTGCGCTGCCCTGCTCTCGATGTCCTCCAGGTCGGGAAGAGACATCAGGACGTCCTCGGAGATATCTCCAGCGGCTTTCAGAGCTTTCAGGCAGCGGCGCCGCTCTCGCAGGGCTCGGCTTTCGTCTCTTTCCTTTGAGAAGCGCGATTTTGCCTTTTCGCTTCGCTCCCTCAGTGTGGCGTAAATGTCCCCGCCCAGGAGCGCCGAAATATCGACCTTCATCTTTTCGCGGTTCACATCCGCGTCGCTGACCAGGTCGCCATTGATGGGACCGGAGCGGTACTTTGGAAAAAGGATGGCCACTTCGGGACAGACACGGGAGCAGGCCGGGCAGTCGGTCTTGCACTTGTTGTGATTCCGGACTTCGATCTTCTTGTGGGCCGAGAGGCCGTAGACGTCGAACAGGCAAAAGGTCAGGCACTGCAGGCAGTTGGTGCAGCGGTCATAGTCGATGACCGGAAACCAAGGCTTCCAGGATTGCCGGCGGGAAAGGTCCAGGTCATCTTCAGCCTTCTCGACTGTCTCCACAATCTGTTCGATCGTCAATCCTTCGATGTCTCGAAACAACACCGGGACATCGGCGTCCGCCTGGCCCGGCAGATCCTCGCGATCGAAGCAGCCCAGGACCAGGAGAGGGTTGTCGTCGGCAGGGGCCACTTTGCCGACTCCCGTTGTCCGGCTGACGGCGTAGCCCTTCTCGATCAAGCCCTTGAGAATGGCGAAGCGGCCGCTTTCCGGCAAAGGCCTGCTGTCGGAACCTTCGTACATGACGATTCGCAGCGTGGCGGAATCAGGCATTGTCACTTCCCTCTTTATCCTCACCCTCTGGGGCATCTCCTTCGAGCAGGTCGCTGATCACCTGTTCTGCCGAGTCCACGCGCATGTTTAGAATGTGAACGCCTTCTTCAGGCAGGGGAGCGGCGGCGGCGGAGAACAGCCAGCGGACCGCCCGGGGATAGCAAGCCGCAATCTTGACGGCTCCTCCCTGGGCGATGCGCTTCAGAGAGGCATCCTTTCGAGCCGACATCTCGCACAGATCGGCCACGGCCTCAAACGAGCAGTTCGAGGCGGACAGTTTCTTCAGAACGGCTTCCTTCACTTCTTCAGGCACCACCCGGGCGTAGGCGCAGTGGCAGTAAAGGATGCGGCCGTTCTTCTTCAAACCGCTCCTCCAGGAGTCGCCAGGCGATAAGTCGGGACGGGTCTGGCCGGTCGAAAGTGTTCCAGGTGACTGACACGGGCGCTGAGTCCGCTGAAATTTCTCGCGCACTGCTCGAGAGCCTTCTTCAGGGCCGCCTGGAGCTCATCCGGAGAGCCTTCCGCCCGCAGGTTGACGATCAGCTGGCCCCGGGCCAGCGGCTCCGTGAGCGATTGGGAGAGTTCAGGGATGTAGTCGTTGCGGACCAGGTTGATGGTGGCTATTTCCCCGCTGCCATGAAGAGAAGCAAGCGTCATCTTCAAATGCGCGATCTCCGCGGCATCGAGTTCTTCCCCCAGGTCGCGTATCAACTCGGAGAGCAGCCGGTTTCCATTGAAGTCGCGCTGGGAATCGAGTTCCACCGTACAGTTGAGCCATCCCAGAGCGGCTTCTCCTTCGGCGTAGGCGTCATAGTCCAGGTGCATGGCCTGCGTGCTGCGCTGCTCGCTTTGGGTCATCCGTTCAAACCACGATTCCAGTCCAGTCGCCTGCCGGGCGGAAACGACAAAGATGGAGGCCTGCGCGAACTCGGCCTGCAGGGCGCCGCGCAGACGCTCGAGACGTTCAGCTTCCACGATGTCGGATTTATTGACGACGATCAGGTCGGCCTCCTCCAGTTGCTTTCGATACACGTACGTCACCCGGCTGGAAAAGTTTCGCCCCGGCTCCAGCCCCAGAACGCGCAGAGCGCGCACGGGGTCCACTAGGACGCTCAAAGGGGCGATCGTGTAATCGTCGCCGTAAAGGCGGCGCAGGGGATAGCTGACGGAGGCGACCAGATCGGTGCAGCTTCCCACGGGTTCAGCCACGAACACGTCCGGCCTCTCCTCAATCGAGAGTCGCTCGGCAGCTTCCATCAGAGAGCTGAAGCGGCAGCAGAAGCAGCCTCCGGCGATTTCTTCCACGCGCAGACCGCGGGAATGAAAAAAGGCCGTATCGACTAGCCGCTCACCCTGGTCGTTGGTAATCAGCCCGGCCGTCAGGCCCTGGAGCTTGAGGTAGTAGGCCAGTTGCAGGATGGAAGTGGATTTCCCCGCTCCCAGGAATCCCCCCACCATGATGTATCGAGCTTTCTTCGAGGCGACTGTCAATCTTCCTTCCCCCGAATCCTGTCTATCGTTTCGTCCAGGACTTCAACATAGCCGTGCACGTCAACGGCATTCGGCTCAGGCGTGCCCCGAACTTCATAAAGCCATCCTTTGCCGTAGGGGTCAGTGTGCAATAGTCTGATCTTTTCATCCAGGTTCGGATTGCCACGCTGAAACTGACCGTCCACGACGCAAAACAAATCGCTGGCAGCTTTGAAACCTTCAACCCAGCCGATCACCTGTCCGACCTGAACGGCTTTGCCCGGCTCGACTTCAAAGCCATGTTCCACCATCTCACCGAGCATCCGGGTGGCAAATTTTGTCATGCCCACCTGCCACAGATTAGGTTCCTGCTCACTCATCCAAAAATGTCCGCTGGTGTAGAGGCGACCTGCCGGAAGCCGCGTCGAAAAACGCGCGCGCTTATAACGGACCTGCTCGTGAGGACCAGAACTCAATGAAGCTCATGTCTACCACCTCCACCCGGTGTTGTCAAACATCCCAATTCGTGTGATTCGTGTGATTCGTTGGCCTCACACTTGTTAGAATCAGTCGTATGCGCCGAGTCTACCTCGACCACCACTCCACGACTCCGCTGGATCCCCGAGTCCTGGAAGCCATGATCCCTTTCCTCACGGAGAAATTCGGGAACGCCTCCAGCCGAACCCACGCCTTCGGCCGTGAAGCCGAGGAAGGCGTGGAATGTGCCAGGGCGCAGGTCGCCTCTCTGCTTGGCGCCCAGCCCCGAGATATTGTTTTTACCAGCGGCGCCACCGAGTCCGACAATCTCGCCCTGCAAGGAGTGGCCTCCTTTTACCGCGACCGTGGAAACCACATTATCACCAGCCGCATCGAGCACCGCGCCGTCCTGGACACCTGCCGGGCACTGGAGAAGCAGGGATTCGAGGTCACGTCCCTGCCCGTCGATTCCTGCGGATCGGTAGACCCGGAGGCCGTGAGCCGCGCCCTCACCGCCAGGACCATCCTCATCAGCATCATTTATGCCAGCCATGAAATCGGCACTGTTCAGGAGATCCAGGCTATCGGCAAAATCGCCAAGGAGCGGGAGATATTCTTTCACTGCGACGCTACGCAGGGGGCCGGGAAGGAACCGATCGATGTAGACGCGCTGGGCGTGGACCTACTCTCCCTCTCCGCCCACAAGATCTACGGTCCCAAGGGAATCGGGGCCCTTTACGTGAGGCGCCGAAAGCCGCGCGTCCGCCTGGAGCCTCTGGTGCACGGAGGTGGCCAGGAACGCAACTTCCGCTCGGGCACTCTCAACGTGCCTGCCATCGCCGGGTTCGGCAAGGCCTGTGAGCTTGCCGGGGCCGAAATGGACGAGGAGCGCAGCCGGCTCGTCCGGCTGCGCGCTCTTCTGCACCAGCGTCTCAGCCGGCTGGAAGGCGTGGGCTTGAATGGCCATCCGGAGCGGCGGCTGGCGGGAAATCTCAACCTGAGTTTCGCCGATGTCGAAGCGCGGGCGCTGCTTCGCGCCCTGGGGAACGAGATCGCGCTCTCGCCGGGCGCCGCCTGCACTTCCGCCGTCCCGGAGCCCTCCTACGTGCTGCGCGCCATTGGACTGCCGCTCGAGCTGACGCTGTCCTCGGTCCGCTTCGGGCTGGGTAGGTTCAACACGGAAGAGGAAGTCAGGTGGGCGGCCGACCGCGTTGCGGAGACAGTGGAGGAGCTGCGATCGCGCCCCTTTTAGGCTGTAGGCTGTAGGCTAAAACATCCTCTTAGTCTTTCCTACAGCTCAACATTACAGCCGCTGCCCGGCACACTTGCTATTCGTTGCTCTTCTCGATTCGACCGAACATCTGTCCCCCGTGATCGCCGCCGCTCCAGGTGCCTGCATACTCCCCACGGTAGATGAGCACCCGGGCGGTGAAGGTCCCCAGGCCGGGGAGAAAAACGTCGGTCAGGGTCAGGACGGGAGTATTTCCGGCCCACTTGACCTGCAGCGGGACGGGCAGCGTGATGTCCCGTTCCCCGTACCGGATGCGGGCCCGAAAGAGCCAGAAGTCTCCGCCCAGGTGGTTGACACCTTCAATGGTGTAGCGCTCCTCGGACAATTTGCCTTCCCCGCTGGTGAAGTATCCGACGAGAGTGGCGCCCGTCATGGTTTCTTCGAAGTCCTCCAAAAGCGCCTGTTTCTCCTCGGCATTCGGTTCCCCGGAGCCGCAGGCGCTGAGCAGGACGGTAAAGGCGGCAGACAGTAAGAAACAGATGGGTCGTTTCGTTGTCAGCATGGCGTCCCCTGGTGCCCTCGATTGTAACACCTTACCGGGGACGGGGGCCGCTCCCCGGGTACCGACTTACGCACCCGTGAGGCTCACGTGGAGACCTTCGATACGCTCGAAATGCTTGCGGTTTCGGGTCAGCAGAATGGCATTGCGCGCCAGGACGATTCCGGCGATCAGACTGTCTGCCATGCCGATTTCCTGCCCAGCTTTTTGAAGTTTCAGGCGAACACCGGCCCCGAGATCGGCGGCAGCCTCATCCAATGGGAGACTCAAAAGCACGTCCAAAAGTTGGCGGACGTTTCGCTCCTGACGAGCGCCCCTGGCTCCTGAAAGTAATTCAAAACGGGTGATTGCCGTAGTTGCGAGATCGCCTTTTTCGAGCTCGAAAGCAATGCGATCCGCGCCTGGATTGCGGTTCTGCAAAAAGTCGATCAGGACATCCGTGTCCGCTACGATCACCGCCAGCTCTCCCGAATCTTGGAAGTTTCCTTTCGCAGCCCATCGGCCTCCTCATCGGAAAGACTCCCTCGAAGCGCCAAGGCCAGCCTGCGCTTTTCTTTTTCTTGCTTGCTTGTCTTGAGATAGAGTTCGACTGCCTCGGAAATGACTCCTGAGAAGCCTTTCTCGCCCCGGCGGGCGGCCAATTCCAGCAACCTGGCCCGGTGCTCGTCCTTCAGCTCGATCGTTGTTCTCATGTCCTCAATTATCATGCACATGCATGACCCTGGTCAACGATCCGATTCGACAAACGCGCGTGCCCAGACCCTGATGACCGACCATATTGCTCAAATACGAGCAACATCCGTGCTATATTGAAGCCATCCAGAGTTCACATATGAACGCTTACCTTTTAAGTCGCCCGCAAGTGGCTGGGCCTGTTCGGAAGGGCGGGAGCCGCGTATCTAATGAGCGAAACGGCAAGGAGTCGAACACTGGTGCCTGTAACCGCCGCTCTCGATCATCTGCTGCTGGGCGCAGCTGACCTGGAGCAGGGCATTGCCTGGGTCGAGCATCTGACGGGAGTCAAAGCCGCACCGCATTGATACCGGCTCGTTCACCACGGACATGCAGGTAGGGGACGTGGACCGCGACGGCGACCTGGACGTCATTGTAGGAGAGCACAACTACCGGGACCCCGCCACCGCCCGTCTTCTCGTCTTTGAGAACCTGGACGGACAGGGAAGCCGCTGGCGGGAACATGTCCTTCACACCGGGGATGAGCATCACGACGGGGCTGTGGTCGTCGATATCGACAATGATGGAGACCTGGACATCATCTCCGTCGGCTGGAGCCATTCAAACGTGCTGCTTTACGAGAATCGGTCCATTGTGTCCAAGGCTGACGGCCAGGCGGTCAACCGTGAGGGTTACGCCTCTGTAGGCAGCGTTTTTGAAGTGTGCGCGAAGTCTCGATAGCCTACTCGTCCAGAGGAGTCAGCTCGATCCTGCGGAACTCGACCTCGGTCCCCTCGGCCTGCACCGCGATCTTTCCTTCGGAAGCGCTGGAATTGAAGCCATGGTTTACGAGGTCTCCGTTGACCCAGACCTTGACCTCACGATCCCTGCACTCGATGGCCATATGGTTCCACTCGCCCAGAGGCTTTTCCGAGTCGTCGGTCAGGTTCAGGATGCGCCGGGCATCGCCCCGTTCGCCCCCATAGGCCTGTTCGGGTCTCCGAGGCCGGCGTGTCTCCATGTCCGGCACTTCGATATTTTCGCCGATGCACCAGAAATCCCCGGCATTGCCTGAGTGCATCTGCACTTCAATCGACTGGGGAAACATCCCGGAGAGCACGCGGGGCGTCGAAGTGTGGACCAGGACACCGCAGTTGCCGCCTTCCTTGGGAAACCGGTACTCGACATCCAGCCGGTAACTGGAGAAGGACTGATCGCTGATCAGGTGGCCTCGCGGCTCACCCATGCTCACCAGCAAACCGTCCCGGACAATAAAGCTGGGCGGCACCGGTCCTTCGTCGGCAGCCGGCACGTCGGCTGTCCAGCCGGTAAGATCCTTCCCGTTAAAAAGCGAACTCGTCTCCCCGGCCCAAGCCGGCGAGGTAAGAACAACCATCCAGATCAATAAAAGCTGAAGCATGCCCCTACTCTATGCCAGGCCCTCATTATCGCGCAAGAGCCATTCGGTGGCCTAGTGCTTGTGTCGAACCCCATTTTGGGGCTATCGTCAAATTGGGAATGGATGAGCAGCGGGATGCATCGCTCGAAAAACGCGTGGAGCGGCTGGAAGCCAGAGTGCAGGAGCTTCAGCAGGTAATCCGGGATCTGAAGGAGCGGCCGGTTCGGGATCCGGCAGGGACAGAGCAACCCCCGGCGCGACCTGCCGGACTCTGCTTTGTGCTGCTGCTGGCTCTTTGCCTTTTCCTCCTGGGCGCAGGGATGCAGCCTTGGACCGCGGGGCATACCCTGATCCTGATTTCACTCGATGGCGTCGGCTGGGACTATCCTGAAAGATTTGAGATGTCCCATTTACTCCGGCTGGGTTCCGAAGGTGTTCGCGCGCGAGCCTTGATTCCGGTCTACCCGACCGAGACCTTTCCGAGTCACTATTCGATCGTGACGGGCCTTTTTCCCGAAGATCACGGCCTGATAAGCAACACCATGTACGATCCAGAGTTTGATGCGGTTTTCCGAATCCGCAACTCCAACGCAGTAACGGACCCCCGCTGGTGGGGTGGGGAACCCATCTGGGCCACTGCGAAGCGACAGGGCCTGGTCACAGCCACCTATTTCTGGCCCGGGACCGACGTGAAAATCGGAGGAATGCGACCTGACTACTGGTATAGCTTCGACCCTTCCGTGAGCCGCCAGGCACGCATTGAGCAGTTGTTTCAATGGCTCGATATGCCGCCTTCCTCCCGCCCATCGCTGATTACTCAATATTTTGGCCAGGTCGATAAGGCTGGACACGATTTCGGGCCCGAAGCAGCCCAGACCCGGCGAGCCGCGGCGCAGGTGGACGGAATTTTGGGAGATATCCTGCGCGGAATAGAAGAGCGGGGAGTGCAGGATGAAGTGAATCTGATGGT
>JBOGJG010000118.1:0-13677 GCA_050747825.1 Acidobacteriota bacterium
GCGCTTGGACCCGTCTTCAGCGTTGCTCGTCAGTTGCCTATTCCCGATAGGCGCCTTCCTCGCGCCTTGAATACGGGTCAAATCGCCTCCAGCGATAGCGCACTTATTTATGTTACGAAGCACTAGCTGGCGATTGATTGCGATACCGGCCTTGATCACCCTGTTGGTGAGCCTTTTGAGGCTGGTAGGGGAATTGAACGGATGGTCTGAGGTTTTCTTTCGAAGCGGGGCCGGCGGCTTCGGAGCGCTGATAGGGATAGCCTGGCTGGCGCCTGTTTTCGGGATTTACTTTGCGCTCAAGCTGCAGAGGGAGGGCCATGAGCCGCCCAGGCCGGTGAGAATCGCACTCTGGGCAATCTTGGGCCTGGTGGCATTTATCACTTTGGGAAGCGTTCCAGTTGTGCTCGGGTTCCCCTTTCCAGCCGAGTACCTGGTTATGGGTCTGGCAGGAATCGCGGGCATAGTCGTATCGGCTAGAGGCTGGCCGGTCCTGGGTAAAACCCTGGCCCTTTACGGAGTCGCAGCGCGCCTGCCTGTGGTGATCATCATGGCTTTTGCCTTTGTGGGAAGCTGGGGGACCCACTACGACGCTCCTCCTCCGGGATTTCCCGAGACAGGCCTGCTGGCGAGGTTTGTTTTGACCGGTGTCTTGCCCCAACTGACTCTGTGGGTGGCCTACACGATCGTTACCGGCGCGCTCTTCGGGGCGCTGGCTCTGAAAATTGCTGTGCGCAAGCAAGTGGAGCCACAGATCGCCGCATAGGCGGCCCTTCGTCACTTGGGTCCAATCGCGAGCATGCTCATCCTGTTTACTGTTTTCGTTGTTGCCGGCCTGTTCGCCCTGGTCGGCTTCCTGGTCTGGCTCACAGCCCGGCTCTTGAGGAAGCCCGTCCGGGGACGCGCGCTTCTCAAATCCACGGGGATCGCCTTTCTTTTGTTCTTGCCCCTGCTTTTCTTCCTGATTTCTCCACTTCTGCTCGCCAGCCTGATAGCCAACGCTTCCACGCGTCCTCAGGACCGGGAATTGACGGCGACACCGGCCGATTACGGGCGCGAGTATCGGGATGTTCAGTTTCCGAGCCGGGATGGTCTGACGTTAAGCGGCTGGTATCTTGAGGGGGAGGACAAACGGTTTGCCGTCATTTTGTGCCACGGATTGTTCCGAAATCGGCAGGAAGTCCTGGAGCGCGCCTGCGCCCTCAATCGCTCAGGCTACCCGGCTCTGCTCTTCGACTTTCGGAGCCATGGTGAGAGCGAGCCAAAGTACGTGTCGCTGGGATACCAGGAAAGACTGGACGTTCTGGGGGCCTGTGATTTCCTGAGGAAGACCGAAAAGGAAGATCATCCCGTGCTTTTCGGTGTTTCCATGGGCGCGGTGGCCGCCATCCATGCCGCGGCCGAGCTGCAGAGCCGCCCTTCGGCGATTATCGCCGACAGCCCCTTCGCCAGCCTGGACGAGACCGTGGCTCGTCACGTCACTCTATTCCTGGGGCTCCCTGCCTTTCCCTTTGCCAACGTCTTCATCTGGAATTTAACCAGAATGAGCGGATTTGATGGGACGCGCCTGAATACCGAACAGGCTCTCAGAGGACTCCAGCCTGTCCCCATTCTTCTCCTTTACGGTGAGCATGACCCGCGCATGCCTGAATCCATGGCCAGGCAGCTTTTTAAAGCCATCCCCCATCAATCCAAGCAACTCGTCTTCTTGGAAGGCGCCGGCCACGCTCCCTACACCTCGGATCCGGATCGCTACCTGAAAACGGTCCTGAAATTTCTAGACTGATCAGCCTGTAGTAAGCGGCCAACTCCTGGGTTGCCTTAGTATAGCGGCGCCTCCTTGGATACTGGTAAAGCATATGGTAGATTAAAACCATGAAGACTACTATTGATAAGGCAGGTCGGGTGGTTATACCGGCGCCTATCCGTTCCCGGATGGGTCTTAGAGCGGGAATGGAATTGGAAGTAGAAGTGCGGGACTTGTCGATTCGGCTCGTGCGGGCCGTACCTCGGCCCAAGATCGTGCGTAGGAACAACAGGCTCGTGGCCCGGCCGACGGTCCCACCCGAGCAGCGAGCGCCCATGGATATCTCGTTCCTCATTAAAGAAGAACGAGACAGGTGGCCCTGGTGACTCAAGCCTTTTTCGATACCAGTATCCTCCTGGCAGGTCTCATCGAATTGGGGGAGACATCGGAACTTCCGCAGAAGCTGATGGATGGAGTTGCGGCGGGTAAAGTCGGGCAGCCGTGCACGGCGTGGCATTGTTGTCTGGAATTTTATTCAGTCTCCACTCGCCTTCCTGAGGAATTTCGACTGGCGCCTCAAGAGGCGCTTCGCTTGATCGAGGAAGAATTATTCGCTCGTTTCCAGGTTCACCAGTTGCCCAGAACGAGGAGAAAGAATTTCTTTCAATTCGCCGTCCGGGATAAAGTCATTGGGGGGCGCATTTACGATTCTCATATCGCTGAGATCGCCAAGTCTGCCGGAGTGCAGCTGGTGGTTACGGAAAATCAGCGAGACTTCGTCGGTCTCCTTCGCCATGGCATTCGCGTCCTTTCGGCTGACGAGTTTCTGGACGAACTGCGGTGACGATTTCTCGAAGATGGTCCACGGTCAGCATGTCACCTAGAGTCATGGAAGCTCGACCGGGCGTTGTTGTCACCTGCCCGCCGATCGGCGCAAGCCGGCTTTGGAGGTCGTCTTCCAAGCATCCAGTGAAGTTCGATATCCCATCCTGTTTGCCACCTCCATCGTTATTGTCGTCTTTCTCCCTCTGCTGGCTCTGAGCGGAGTGGAGGGACGCATGCTCAGGCCTTTGGGAATCACTTACATCATCTCCATTTTTGCCTCCCTGCTGGTAGCCCTCACCGTCACTCCTGCTCTTTGCGCTTACCTGCTTCCCGGCGCGCGTGTCCTGGAGCAGGAGGAAGGGAGCTGGTTCATTCGCAAACTGAAAGCCGCCTACGCCCCGGTCCTGAGCTTCTCGATGGACAAACCGCGCATCCTCCTGGTCTCTTGTCTGTTGATGCTGGTGGGCGCGCTGCTCTTCGTCCCATTACCACCCGCGCAGGAGAGTATTCACAGTGCTTTAAAAGGTAGGCCTACCCCAGTCTATGGAGGGCTCACTGGGGCGCACCTAAAATTTCCTCTTGCATTTTAGTTCAGACTAAATTAATTTTTAGCCGGTACTTAAGACTGCCGTGTCCGTTTGGAGGAAAGAGGAAAGAAGATATGAAAGTGGTAATGATAGTGGTGCTTTTGTCTGTCCTGACCTGGGAAGCGGGGTATTCGCAGACTGGCGAACAGCGGCTGAAAGTGATTGAAGAGCGGGTTTCCAGGATCGAACAGAAGCTGGAGCGCATTTTTGAGCTTCTGTCCCTTCCGGATCAACAACAGGAGTTGCGGGCAATTCGCGAAGAAACGGCGGCGGTCGCTGAAGAAGCGCGAGCGGCCAGAGCGGAATCCATTGAATCCCCGCAGAGGGAGGCATCACCTGCCGTGACAGCAGTCGTCAGTCCGGGAGCAGCGGACGCTTCCGAAGAGGTAGTCAATGTTCCTTACTCCGGTTACATGGAACTTCACCTGAATCACGACAATCTCAATCCGACTACGCTGGATTTTCATCGCTTCGTGCTGCTGTTTGGCCACGGGTTTGGCGAGAGGATCCGGTTCTGGTCGGAGTTGGAATTGGAACACGCTTTCGTGGAAGGAGGAGAGGCCAGCGGCGAGCTGGAGTTGGAGCAGGCTTTCCTGGATTTCCTAATCCACTCGAAATTCAACTTCCGTACGGGCATGCTGCTGGCGCCTGTGGGGCTCATCAACGAGCGCCACGAGCCGCCCAGTTTCAACGGCGTGGAGCGACCGTTCGTCGATACGGTGATTGTACCCACCACCTGGTTTGCCTCCGGGGCCGGTATCCTGGGAGACCTGGGAAAGGGATTTTCCTACAAGACCTACCTGATGAGTTCACTGGATGCCACTCAATTCTCAGCCGAGGAGGGCTTTCGCGAGGGACGGCAGAAAGGATTCTTTGAAAACGCCCGCAACCTGGCTGTTGTGGGCCGGTTGGATTATCGGGGCGTCCCGGGGCTCAACCTCGGTACCAGCTTTTGGACAGGAGAAACAGGTTTTAATTTTAGAGATCTGAACGGCCGGGCGCTCATTTTTGAGACGGATGGACGGTATCGTTTAGGTCGTCTGGAGGGGAGGGGACAAATTGTGATCACCCGGCTTAAGGACGCTGCCGAGATCAACAGAGCGCTGCAGCGGCAAAAAGGCGTTAATCCCAATATTGCGGAAAAGATGCTGGGGTTTTATCTGGAAGGCGGGGTCAGTCTCGTTCCTGCTCACTTCGCTCAGGATATCGTCGCCTTCTACCGCTACGAAAACTTCGACACGCAATATCGTATGCCTGAGGGTTTTCTGCCCTTGAAGCAGTTTGACCGCTCCGCCCATGTTCTGGGTCTGACTTATTTTCCGTACCCGGATATCGCCTTCAAGATTGATTACAACTTTATGAGAAATGCCAGTGCCGTCATCAAGCCTCCCGACCGTTGGAATTTAGGCGTAGGCTGGTGGTTTTGAGACGAGAGAGGATCGATATGAGCGCGAAATATTTCTGGTGGACTTGCCTGTTTGCGTCCATCGTTGTTGTTGCTCTGACTGCTTCTACCTGGGGATTGGATCCGGACCAGCCTTCTTCAGCAAGGCAAAGCGTTCGCGTGGTAGCGGAACGATTCAGCTTTACACCGTCCGAGATCAAGGTGAAAAGAAACGTTCCTCTGGAGCTTGAGCTGATCAGCGAGGATACGTTTCATGGTTTTCGGATTTCCGCTGCCCATCTAAACGTAACCATTCCGGCCCGGGGCCGTGGCAGCGTCAAAATTCGCTTTGAAGCCTCGGAAGCGGGGACCTATGTCTTCGAGTGCTCCCGCCCCTGTGGAGCAGGGCACACCATGATGCGAGGGGCCATAATCGTGGATTAAGGAGAGAAGTTTATGAGTCGATACTGGAAAATCTTACCGGCGATGCTTGCTCTGGCCGGACTGGCCGGCGCAGTCAGCCCGTCGCATTTTCTTCAGGCCCAGGGACAGGAGACGGTGACCGGCACCGAATTCGGCGATCCGATCCAGGGGATTTCCGCAACGGAATTCGAGCTCTTTCGGCTCGGATTGGACGATTTCCTGGAGGTAGAGGACGCGGAAGAAGGGCTGGGCCCGGTTTTCAATGGCCGCTCCTGTGCGGAATGCCATTCAGTCCCACGCATTGGGGGCTCGGGAACGGTCATGATCCTGCGAGCCGGGATTATTTATCCGGACGGAAGATTCGAAGACCCTCCGGGAGGCTCCAGCATCCAGATGTTTTCCGTGCCTTCCCACGAGGTGCAGCCGCTGATCCCGACCGAGGTTAATGTAATTGCCCGCCGCAAGGCCCTCCCCCTGTTCGGCAACGGCCTGATTGAAGCCGTGCCGGATGAGTTCTTTTTAGCGTTGGAGGACCCGAATGACGCAGACGGGGACGGAATCAGCGGCCGGGCGCACCGCGTGCTGGATAAGGAAAGCGGTGATATCCGTGTGGGACGCTTTGGCTGGAAGGCGCAGCAGGCGTCACTTTTCACCTTTGGAGCCGAGGCCTACCTGAACGAAATGGGCATCACCAACGACCTCTTCCCAGAGGAGGTTTGCCCGGGAGGCGACTGCGAGTTGATTGAGCTTGTGGACACGGTTCCCGATCCCGAGGACGCCCCCGAAAGGAGTACCGGCCTTCGGGGAATCGACAACTTCGCCAACTTCCTGCGGCTCCTGGGCCCGCCTCCCCGGGGTGAGATCACTGAGCAGGTACAACGGGGCAAAATGCTGTTTGAAAGCGTCCAATGCGCTTCCTGCCATGTGCCGGCTCTAAGAACGGGCCCTCACTCGGTCAGGGCCTTGAGCGTCAAGCGTTTTGAGCCTTACAGCGATTTGCTCTTGCACGATATCGGTACCGGAGACGGTATCGGCCAGGACCAGGCCGAACCCGGAGAGATCCGGACGCCTCCTCTCTGGGGTCTGCGAGTGCGGACGCCTTTTTTGCACGACGGGCGGGCCTTCACCTTGAGGCAGGCCATCGAAATGCACGCCGGCGAGGCGGAAAACAGTCGAAAGGCCTTCGAAGCGCTTACGGAAAGCGAAATAGTGGACCTGCTGGCTTTCTTACGCTCGCTTTAGCGTGTCTCTCACTGAATGCTTGTTGCAAAGCCCCTCGATCCTTTCCTTTCTAAATCTCGATATCCCGGCGGCGGTCTTCAAACCAAGGGTAGATGGCTGGCAGGACCAGCAACGTGAGCAGTGTGGAAGTGACCAGGCCACCGATCACTACTGTAGCCAGGGGCCGTTGAACCTCAGCGCCGGCGCTGGTAGCCAGGGCCATCGGCACGAAGCCCAGGGAAGCCACCAGGGCGGTCATCAGTACCGGACGCAAGCGGACCAGGGCTCCCTGATAGGCCGCCTCGGCCGCCGAAGGGCCCGCCCATCTCATCTGATTGATGTAGGACACCAGCACCACTCCGTTGAGGACCGCCACTCCGAAGAGCGCAATAAAGCCGACTCCGGCGGAAATACTAAACGGCATCCCTCGCAAGAAAAGCGCGTAGATGCCTCCGGTAGCGGCGATTGGAACGTTGATGTAAATCAGCGCGGCCAGCCGGGCCGAATTGAACGTGGTATAGAGCAGCACGAAAATCAGGAACAGAGCCATGGGAACCACTATGGCCAGCCGCTGAGAAGCCCTCTGCAGGTTTTCAAACTGCCCACCCCATTCAACCCAGTAACCAGTAGGAAGGTCAATGCGCGCCTCCACTGCTTGGCGGGCATCGGCCACAAAGCCGGCCAGGTCGCGACCTCGTACGTTGGCTTCTACCGACAGGCGGCGATGAATGTTTTCTCGACTGACCTGAGCCGGTCCTTCTTCGGTGGTCAAAGTCGCCAGTTGGCTGAGCGGAATCAAGCGCCCTGCCGGATCGGCTACCTTTAAATTAGAGATCGTTTCCAAATCCGTCCGGTCCTGGGGCTGGAAGCGCACCTGAAGGAAAAAGCGCCGCTGGCCTTCCAGAATCTGGCCCACGATGCGCCCGCCGATGGCACGCACGACATCCAGAACCTGCGAGGCATTGATGCCGTAGCGGGCAATGGCGCCCCGATCGATCCTGATGCGCAAATAGGGAAGGCCGGCCACCTGTTCGGCCTTTACTTCGGCGGCACCCGGAACGCCGCTCACCACGCGAACCACTTCATCCCCCAGCCGTTTGAGTTCGTATAGATCCTCACCATAAATTTGAATGGCAACATCGGACCGAACCCCTGCAATCAGCTCTTGAACACGCAACTCAATAGGTTGCGAATAGCTAAAGATGTTTCCAGGGACCTGTTGCTTTAGGGCCGCATCCATCTTGGCAATCAGTTCTTCTTTGCTATCAGCGATCTCCCACTCCTCATGCGGCTTCAGAATCACGTAAATATCGCTGGTTTCCACTCCCATGGGATCGGTGGCGATTTCCGCCCGGCCGGTTCTTGAAACCACCGTGATGACTTCAGGAAAATCCTTCAAGACCGACTCGATCATCGTAGTCGATTCAATGGAGTCTTCCAGGGAAACGCTGGGAAGCCGCCAGGCCTGGAGCGCAATGGCTCCCTCGTCCAGACGGGGGATAAACTCAGCCCCCATAAAGGGGACCAAGACCAGACTCGATGCGAAAACCAGCACGGCTATCGCCAGCGTGAGCTTGGGAAAGCGGATGGTGCGATTGAGGGCAGGAGTATAGATCCTCTTCGCCTTTCGGATCAGCCATGTATCTTGTTCCTTTTGCTTTCCCCGGAAGACGAACGAGGCCAGAACCGGCATCAGTGTGAGAGCCAGGATTAACGAGCCGACCAGGGCAAAGATCACCGTGAGGGCCATGGGGCGAAACATCTTTCCCTCCACTCCTCGCAAGGTCAGGATGGGCAGATAGACAATAATGATGATCCCGACAGCAAAGGTGACCGGACGAGCCACTTCACGAGCGGCCTTCCGGATGACCTCCAGCTTGTTGGCCACTGCCTCAGAGCGCTCGGACAAATGCCGGATGATGTTTTCGATAATCACCACCGAACCATCGACAATCAGTCCGAAATCAATCGCTCCCAGGCTCATGAGATTGCCGGATAATCCGAACTGGCGCATCCCGATGAAGGCAACCAGCATAGACAAGGGAATGGCCGAGGCTACGATGAGGCCGCCCCGAAAGCTTCCCAGCAGGAGAAGTAGCACGGCGATGACCAGCAGTCCGCCCTCGCTGAGGTTCTTGATGACGGTGTTAATGGTCTTTCGCACCAGTTCCGTTCGATCGTAGTAGGTGTGAATCGTCACTCCCGGAGGAAGTGATTTTTTGATCTCCTCGATTTTGGCTTTAACCCGGTTCACCACCACGCGAGAATTTTGATCAATCAACATCATGACCACACCGGTTACGGCTTCGCCTTTGCCGTCCCGGGTGACCGCGCCTTGGCGCACCATGGGAGCGAATTTCACTTCGGCCACGTTCTTGACGTACATCGGCGTGCCGTCCTCATCAGCAGCCAAAACGATATCCCCGATCTGCTTAAGGTCATCGATCAGACCCTCGCCGCGGACTAGATACTGCTCCTGGTTCTTCACGATGTAGGCGCCGCCGGCATTGGCATTGTTTGCTTCCAAGGCCTCAAACACCCGTTCGATAGGGATGTTGTAACTGATCAGTTTGTCTGGATCGACCTGTACTTCGTACGTCTTTAGCTCGCCGCCATAGGAGTTCACTTCCACCACTCCGGGAACCGAGCGCAGTGTGAAAGCAATATCCCAATCCAAAATGCTGCGCAGTTCCATCAGGGAGTAACCTTGGCCCTTTACTTCAAACTGATAGATTTCGCCCAGGCCGGTGCTGATGGGTCCCATTTCAGGAGTTCCAAAGCCTTCGGGAATGGCCTCGCGAGCTTGGGGCAGCCGCTCCATTACCAGCTGGCGAGCAAAATAGATATCCATTCCTTCTTTAAAGTAGACCGTGACGGCCGAAAGACCGAAGCGCGAGACTGAACGGATGCTTTCTATACCCGGGAGGCCGCTCATGGCCGTCTCTACCGGAAAAGTTATGAACTGTTCTACTTCCAACGGGCTTAGGCCCGGTGCATTGGTCAAGATCTGCACCTGGTTGGGAGTCACGTCCGGAACGGCATCGATGGGCAGGTTCAACATGGCGTAGACTCCGGCTCCGATCAGCAGAAGGACTAGAACAACAATCAAGAAACGGTTGTCCAGAGAAAAATCGATTAATCTGTGCATGGCTCAATGTCCGTGTCCTACTTCGATTTCAGAGCGCTTCAGGGCTGATTTCAGATAAAAGCTCCCATCGGCAACTACCGGAATCCCTTCGGCCAGGCCGGTCACTTCAATCCAACCGTCCGCACTTCTCCCCGTCTGGACGGTCTTTTTTCGAAAGCGTGCCCGTCCTTCAGCGATGAACATGACCTCTTGATTGTCGATGTTCTGAATGGCGGACTCAGGAACCGCCACCGCGCTCACCAGACGAGCCGAAGGGATTTTGATTGAGACGAACATCTCCAGCTTCAGAAGACCGGCAGGATTGGGGACGATCGTGCGAGCCTTGGCCGTACGGGTCTTGCTGTCCAGAACATCGCTCATGTAGGTCAGCCGGCCTTCGAATATCTGACCGGCGTATGAAGAACTCTGGACTTCTACTGGTTGGCCTTCCCTCACGAATCCGAGATCTTTCTCGTAGATATCGGCTAGTACCCAGACCGTGCTTACATCCGCCAGGGTCATCAGTTCGCGCGAAGAATCCACCAATTCTCCTTCAGCCACGTCGTAGCCGATAATGACTCCCGAGAAGGGCGCCCGAAGCACGCCGTGGCTGGCGGTTCGGTGTCCTGCCGAGTTGCTCGCATCGAGTTGTTTGATCTGCTGATCGGAAAGGCCGAAGCGGTGCAGCTTTTCTTCTGTCCGCGCCATCTCGGCCCGCCGGCTTTCCACCATTGCTTGGGTATTTTTGAATTGTGCTTCGCGAAGCTCGACTTCCTTTTGGGCAATCGCCTGCACATCCAACAGCTCCACACCGCGTTCCCAGAATTTCTTGGCCATCTCCATCTCCGAGAGATACTTCTGTAGTTGGGCCTTTTGGCTCAGGTATTCCCCTATCAACTCCCCCAGTTCAATGTTGTCGTATTGAAGCAGGGCCTGCCCCTGCCGGACCCGGTCGCCCCGGAGAACGTATACTTTCTCAACCACGCCGCGGGCCAGCGGCCGGATGTGCGCGATGCGCGATTCGTCCGGCGAGACCACGCCGGTCGTCTCCAGATATTCCTGAAGCTCAATCCTTTTGCTCTCCATGACCCGGATGTTGGCCTTGCGGATCGCTTCGGGAGTAAGTTCCACTGTATCTGTTGGAAGCTCCTGACTATGCTCATCGGCATGGGTCTCCTTCAGGTTGGCTGCTTGATCGCCGCAGGCCTGCAAGGCCAAGCTCAGCAGGATTAGAGCGATGATTTGAAGAGCACGTACATACTTGCCTCTTTTTCTCATGGCTATAGATCCTCCCCAATCGCCAGTTCCAAGCCGGCGCGACTGATCTCAGAGTCGTAAAGAGTCCGGTTATAGAGCAGGACCGTTTCGGCGTAAGTGCGTTGAGCATCCAGGAATTCGATCAAGGAGGCTTCTCCCAGACGATAGGCTGACTCAGTGATCTCTCTGGCCTGCAGCGCTTTCTCCAGATATTCCCCTTCCAGGGCAGCAATCCGCAGAGCTGTTCCACCTAATTGCTGGACTGCCAGCTCTACCTCCTTAAAGACTTTGATTTCCTTAAATCGAGCAGCGGATTGCTCCCGCCGTCCTTCGGCTTGCGCGCGGTAGATCGGTCCCTCATTCCGGTTGAACACGAACAAGGGCATATCGATCCCGATAAGGGGACCCCCAATCCCCAGTTCTCGTTGGTAGCCGCCAAACGCCCAAATATTTGGAGTTGAGCGCGCTTTTTCCAACTCGATGGCCGAAGCCTGCCTGATCACCCGGGCACGCTGAGCCGCGAGATCCGGCCGCTCCCGGACCGCTATCTCTTTAAGGAGAGCAAGAGGCGGCGGGACAAAATCCGCACTGAAGCGATCTACCGCTTCAAAGTTCTGGTTGAAACCGGTCCTGCCCAGCAGCGCCAGTAACTGCGTCTTGGCATTCTGCAGTTGCACTTCGGCGTTTACCACGTCTGCAAAGAACGGATACTGTGCCGCTTGGGTGCGACGCAGCTCACCACCCGAAATCTCCCCCTGCTCAAAGCGAGCTTGGTTTAAGCGGACTACTTCTTCCATTTGCTCCAGGATTTCGCGGCCGATCCCGAGGTCCTCCTGAGCCAGGACCACTTGGTAGTAAACCTGTTTGAGATCAAATAGAAGGCGCCGGTGCAGATCGGCCGTCTCTATCGATGCGATCTCAGCATCGGCCTGTTCCACACGGACCCGTTTTTGTCGCTTTCCAGCCGTCAGGATTTCCTGTCGAAAAAGAATCGATGGCTGTAAGCGGCTGAGAAAGGGACCGCGGTTGGAATCCAGGACAAGGCCCTCCGAGCCCAGCGAAAAGGTCGGATTGGGATATTTCTCCGCCTCAATGATATCTGCGCGTTCAACCTCAATCTCCAGATTTTTAGTCTGCAGTTGCGGATTGAAGCGGAGCAGGGCTTTGGCCGCCTCGATCGTTAATTGGGCAGGTATTTGGGGCTGGTCTTCTTGAGCTGCGAGATCATGCATGCCCCCGGCCAGAATTATCAAAATAAGTAAACTTCTCGAGTACATGAGTTTTCATCCTCATAGACACAACGGCATTTGTTTCCACCACGGATATGCCGCCGAATTAAGTGGTTCCTGATGGAGTTTGACTTGGCCGCGACTTCGGAAAAGCCAACTCTCCAGACCAGGATGTTTTAGTCACTCAGGACGGGATTACTCGAAAGAGTAAGGGGGATGAAAAAGGCCTTCAGGATAGACTGGGTCTAAAAAGTGGATGGCCAGCGGAAGGTCGCGTTCTGTTATTTCTATCGCCAGATCCACCGCTTCAGTGGCTACAACTACGGTGGAGTGCAGGATGCAGAAATGGATGTGGTTGGGTTGGGATTTAGGGGAAGCGCCTGGTTTTTCAAAGCCGTCTTTCAGAAGGCAATCATCTTCCATGACATGGGGAACCGCTTTCGCAGTTACAGAGTTTTCAGGAGAGGGTCCGCAAAAGAAGCAGAGATACTGGTCGATAACGGGTATTCCTATAAGCGCCATAAGGAGAGTTAGCGCCCAAAACTTTTGCCTCTTACTGGAAATCACGAAGCGAGTGTATCACTCTTAGACTTCGGCCCGCAACCAAGCCTGGAATAAGCTTTTTCTTATCACTCGCGGCGTGAGCTTATTGGCCGATCTACGTTCATTGCGATCACGGAGATGACCGAACTGGGTTTGTGATCGGTGCTTATCGGATTCGTACTCAAAGCTCAACCGACCCTCGTTTCTCCTCCCCTGCTCGATTTACCTGTTTACAGCCGCCGGCTTTCGCCCTATGGATTTCCTGAATTTCGCTTGAGAGCGGCGAGGATTCCGTAATAAAGAAATTCTTTTTTCAGCGAATCCAGGATCCGATCGTCCGGTCTCGCATCGAGAAGCACCACACAAAGCTCCTCGCGAAGACGGGCGATCTCACGCCGTTTCGGTCCCTTCCACCTTGGGTCGGTTAAGGTCAGATCGATTAACTCGAGTAATCGCTCAAAGGCCTTCTCAAAGCGTGCTTGGTCCTGCTTTCTGTGCCAACTGATGGCGCGCTCCACTTCGCTCCCGATGTTGGCCAGTTGTTCCGCCCAAGAGAAACGGAACCACCCCCCCGAAGCCATATAGCGGTGTTGATATTCCGTCATGTCACCAGCCCATTGACGATTTCGATGATCTTTAATCGAATCGCTTCATCCTCGACGGACCGAGAGCGATTGCCCTGGCTCGGCCGGATATTAATCACGGAATCGAATTCAACCCACTGCTCTCGGGGCAGGTCGGTGTAAATGTTGATTCCCCATAAGTCCGCTTGTTCAGATCCTCGGTCAAGGAGAAAAGCCTCTTCGTCTGAATGCAATTCTGCGCCAACCGCCATTGTTTTCAAGTTTACATCCACAACTGTCTTAACCATGTCTCCGAACCCCGTCTTGGCAATTGCAGAAAGTTCGTCTTTAGAGATCGATGACGAGATCAAGACAATGCCCCGTGCGGATTCATTCATAGAAGCAACGGCCGAGTATACACCATGAAACACGAGCGCCATCGCTGGGCTGCTTTTCGCGTGCCCACCTTTAGCGGCCTGTGGTAAAAGTCCTGAGGGGCCGTGCGCCAGGGGATTGCCGCCGCCGGCTGCGTTGTTCGTCGTCGTCGATGCTGTAGCATCGCCTTCCTCCTCTCGCCTTGCCGGACGACGCCACTTCCCTGGCGCACGGCCCCTCAGGACTTTTACAGGCTGTTAGCAAGCGACGCCCAAAAATCGGCGCCACATCGAATCGTGTATGGCGGCGGAGGGTATAATGTCGACGACCGCTTGACGGTCATCGTCCTCATGAATCTGGATGATGCCGACTGGGCGTCGATTGTGCTCGGCGTCGCGG
>JBOGJG010000119.1:0-3333 GCA_050747825.1 Acidobacteriota bacterium
GCAGCAAACCTCGTTGGTTCCATAGGCCACACTGTAACCAATCACACGATTACTTTCAGGCGACAGGAAGTTTATCTTCCATCATATCCATCATCGATGGACGCGATCCCTTCACCAGTCGATATGATGTTAAAACGATTTGCAATAGTCGGCAGGATATCGCATCTGCAATTCGGTCTTTGAGCAGGTCAAGGGTCCGTTTTTCCAGGTTTTGAAGGTCGGCTAAAACAGTTGCAATATACATTTTGAAACCTGTAATATCGCCACGGCGATGGTTTCTAAGGTGGGGAGAATCTGTGTTTCCCGGGTAAAAAGTGTTTCCCGGGGCGATGGAGCGTGCACGTCTGTTGGCTTGGCGCGTTCGCGCCTGCTCTCTCCTCTCAGCTTAGTCCGGGAATCCGCCATCTTAAGGAGCTGTATCAGGAGTGTAAACAAATGCTCGATGAACAGCGGTCGGGCGCCTTTTTCCACCACCTTGGCCATGGCGTGGGCCTTTCACCGCGTGAGCAGCCGAATCTCAATCCTCACTGGGACCACTATTTTGAAGAAGGAGATTTCTTCACGGCCGAACCCGGACTCTACTACGAGGAACTCAATGCCGGCATTCGCCTGGAAGAAGATTATCTGGTGACTGGAGAGGGTGTTAAGAAGTTGACGTCCTTTCCTCTCGATCTGTAGATCTTTATGTATCTTGACTATTGGGGTCTTTCGCAAAAGCCTTTCGAGAATACACCGGATCCGCATTTCCTTTATCCATCCAGAGAGCACCGTGAAGGCTTGGATCGGCTGCTCTACGCGATCAGCCAGGATAAAGGCTGCGCTCTGCTCACGGGGGAGTACGGCTGCGGTAAGACCATTCTGATTCGTGCCATGGTTGACCAACTCGGGCTGTCGGGATCCGAAGTGGCCCTGATTAGCTATCCGATCTTCAATAAGGATAATTTTCTCAGGGAAATCCTGCACGAATTTGGAAGAGACGGCGCAGAGTCCTCCCGGATGGACTCCTTCCGGGAGATTTCTCAATTCTTCTACGAAAATGTCTCTCAGAAGAAGCAGAACGTCATCATCATCGATGAGGCCCAGTTGATTGATGCTCGTGAGGTTTTCGAGGAGCTGCGGCTCTTGCTCAACATACAACTGCAGGATCGATTTCTGGTAAACGTGCTGCTGGTCGGCCAGCCCGAGCTGCGCGAAAAGATTATGGCCTATCCCCAACTCGAGCAGCGTGTGGCAGTCAGATTCCACCTTCACCGCTTCGATCACAGCGATACCATTCAGTATGTCAATCACCGCCTCAAGGTGGCCGGATCGCGCAAGACGATTTTCTCTGAAGAGGCCCTTTATGTGATTTACAAAATCAGTTACGGCGTCCCCCGCCGTATTAATAATTTATGCGATCTGTGTCTTTTGCATGGAGCTGAGAAAAAAATCGATATGATTACCGGAGAGGTCATAAAGTATCTTCTGTAGTTTGGTTTCTTGAAAACCCAACAACCCAATAAACTAAGAAACCAACAAACCAAGAAACCAAGAAACCATGGCCTTCTTCAAGGGAAACTTTTTACTTCGGCGCCTGGGGCAAATCGGCCGCGAGCAGGAAAGGGAAGCCCGGCCCGTTGAAAGCGGCCGCGGATTGATCGTAGTCGCTGAGGCGGATGTTGCCGAACTGGAATTGGTCGCGACCATCCTGGAGAATCTGGGTTATCGCGTGCTGAAAACCCAGGACGGAGTGACGGCCTTTCATCTGGTCAGGAAGCACCTGCCGGTGCTGGTCGTCTCATCGCTGACGCTCCCCGAGATTGACGGCTATAAGTTGTCACAGAAGATGAGGGAGGATAAAAGTACCGAGCACATTCCTTTGATGATGATCACCTCTCCCGGAGAGACGCCCGATCACGTCATCGGGCATGAATCTTATGCCAGCGACTACATCCAGAAACCTATTTCAGCTTCGGAATTCACGAGCCGGATCAGCGCTATTCTGAAAATCGGGCAGGGGGAAGCAGCGCCTCCACCTGAGCCCTCGTCAGCCGTCGAAATTCCATCCGCCGACAAGATCCAGGAATACTTGGAAGAGTATCGCCGGAAAATGAGTCAAAATGAAGGCCCGAAGCCGGAGCAACAGGAGGAGAGCAAGGCTTCAGCGGATCGGCTGGAAATGCCAGATATCCCCCTAAGGACTCAGGCCTCAAGCCTCAGGCCTATGGAAGAAGCCGAGAACTACGAAGGCGACCCGTACGAAGGGGCTCAAAATTACGTCCGGCATTCGATCCGGCGCGCTGAGGCTGGAAGAGCCATCAATGTGGAAAGAGGCCACGAAGTGGTCAGGCGAATGATCGACTCTCTGGCCCAGGGATCTGATTTGCTTCTGTCTGCAACGGATAAGACGCAGGCTTTTTCGATCATAGCTCACAGCATCAATGTGGCCATTCTGGCGATTAGAATTGCGCGCACTCTTGGATATGGGGAAGATCCGCAAAGCCGGATAGGGCTGGCTGCCCTCCTTCATGAGATAGGGGTCGTCAACTTGCCGAAGGGTTTGACCGATCAGCCCGAGGCTTCAAAAGAGGAACTGGAGTTGTTGCGCTTGCGGCCTTCCTATTCGGCCCAAATTATGGAAAACCTGGGTCCGGATTATGAGTGGCTGGCCCAGACAGTGGCCCAGGTTCAGGAGCGGGAAGACGGCAAGGGATTTCCGCGTGGGCTGACCGGAGACAGCATCCGTGAGGAAGCTAAGATCATCGGTATTGCCGACGTTTTTGAATCCTGCATCCACAGCAGGCCCTATCGCAAGGCTCTGACCGGGTATGAATCACTATTCAAGCTGACAACCGAGGGTGTAAAGCAGTTCCCGGATGTCATCGCCAAGGCGCTGATTAAAAGCTTCTCGCTATATCCCTACAATGAGTACGTGGTCTTGAGCAGCGGCGAGGTAGGCAAAGTTCTGGACATCAATGAAAAGAACCTTTCACGCCCTGTGGTAAAAATTCTCTACAACCAAGACGGCCGGCGGCTGCAGGAACACAAATTGGTTGACCTCTCCACGGACACTTCCACCTATATCACCCGCGCAATCCTGCCCAAGGATTCGGTGACACGCACGTAATTGCCGGTAGAAACCGCGTGGTTATTGACTCAAAGGCGAGTCTGGCACCAATTTGCCGCTGAAGGGCAGCGGCTCGATCGGTCAGATCAGAACAGCTTAGGTGCAAATTTGTGCCAGTCTCTCCCACAACAACAATAAACATGCGGTTCTGGGGGGCAATTACGTGCGTGTCACCTTATTCTCTTATAATGGGTGGAGTGGGGCTGTCTCTCTTTTCAATCACGTTG
>JBOGJG010000120.1:0-23255 GCA_050747825.1 Acidobacteriota bacterium
CTGGGGCGCTTGGACCCGTCTTCAGCGTTGCTCGTCAGTTGCCTATTCCCGATAGGCGCCTTCCTCGCGCCTTGAATACGGGTCAAATCGCCTCCAGCGATAGCGCACTTATTTATGTTACGAAGCACTAGACATTCCAGCCGCTGGTTCGTCCCCCAAAGTAGTAAACGCCTTCTGGGTTGATAGATATCTGGCATAAAGGTATCCAGCGCCGCCGCCGGGGGAATGTGTGCCAGCCTTCAGGCAGTAGCTCTGCGCCTGGATTTCCCACAATCCGGAGGGCAGCAGAAAGCCGCCATGAGGTCCCCGCTCCAGTTCCGTCATCGGCCTGAAATCTTTACTCGGAAAGTATCGAGAGCTTGAGAACCAGCAGTAGAGAGGAGTTGTCGGGCCCTGCCCGGCAGGGCCGACAGAGTTAGTTATTTTTCAGTTTAAAACCGGCAGGGATGGCGACCTCGGCATCCGATACGCTGGTTGAAACGTTGAGCGTCTCGTTGTTGATGGTCATCACAACGCTGCGAGCCTGCGGCTCCTCCTTGTCCTTCTTTTTCATCACCTTTTTGGCAAAGCCGCCAAAGAGACCACCGCCGGAAGATTCTTGCTCTTCCGCTTCTCTCTCCTGCTCCAACTGCTCCTGGCTTTTCACGCTTTCCACGGTCATGACGGTCACGAGGGGCGTTCCTTCCAGGTTGACGTTTTCAGCCTGATAACGCTGCATGGCCTGGTCCAAACCGGGAAGCAGGGCCAGAGCTGCGGCCAGGTCCTTGCCCGAGATTGCCATGGAGAGCTTTTCCGCGTAACGCCGATCAAATTCCGTAATCTCTTCCATTTCCTGAATCTCAGGAGCCAGCCAGGTGTTGGTCGTCATGACCAGGCCTCCGCTTTCTTCCAATTCCTTCCCCTTTTCACGGACGGTAATGGTCATGACCACTTCGCGAGAATCATAGCCGCTGATGTTCTTCGTCTGGCCGGACTCGCGCAGGTCAAAATCGATTTCGTATTCTTTCTCACCGGCCTCAGCATCATCGACCGCTTCATCCGAAGATTCCGCGGCCTTTCTGGCTTCGGCCTGGGCTTTTTCAAGCTGGCGGCGCAATTCGTCAAACGTCGTGACCGTATAACTTTTCTTGCGCATATCCAGGTTGTAAACCTTCTCCTCATCCAGGTCGATGATCTCTCCTGTGAACTCGTTAATACTCGCCTTGCGATTATCTTGCACCGTGACCGTGCTGACCACACCTTCCTTAGCCGACTTGCCTCCTAAGAACCCAAGCACCTTCCCCGCAAAGCCGGCCAGCTCAAACTTGCTCTTCTGCTCAACCTTTACGTCCGCAAGCGCATCCACAGATGCCGCCATGAGAGCCAGGCAAGCAAAACTCAACCCAACCCGATTTAATCTGTTCATAAAAACCTCCGTAGAAAACGATTGATAAAGTACATCGAATCACCCTTCTTTGAACTTCTTCAGCTCATCGGGAGTAATTTCGACGCTGACCACTTCCGGGTTTCCGGGATCCTCCATCCCGAATTCCGTCTCCACTCCTCGTGCCGCGGCAGAGCCCGTGACTTCGGCGCTTTCCTCTTTCTCACCGAGCCCTGTCGGGTTCCTGAGCTTTGAGAGGAGGCCGCCGCCGCTTTTCTGTTCTTTCTTCTCTGATTCTGCCTTGTCTTCCTCTTCTTCTTTGTTTTCCTTTCCGCCTGAACTCTCTCCTGCCAATCCCCGGGCGCCTTCGACGACCTCACTCGTGTCGGCAAATTCCCGCAACTCATACTGGATGGCGGCGGCGAAACGCTCTGCCAGAATCGCGGGCGAGTCTTTTCCAAGCTTATCGTCCTTAATCTGCTTGTCTACTTTCTTGATCCGCTCGTCCGTTTGCGGGTGAGAGGCGAACAACCCGGTTCGAGTCTTTCGTTCCGAGTATCTCGATTTGAGCGTTTCCAGAAAATCGCCCAGACCCTGAGGGTCATACCCCGCCTCGGCAGCGATCTGAATACCAACCTCGTCGGCCTCGAGCTCTTCAGCGCGGCTGAAGCCCTGGAGCAGAGCTTCTGTAGCTTTATCCACGATCTTCTGCATGACCTGGGAGTTCTCCCGCAGTGTCGTCTGATCGTCGGCCAGTTCGATCCCCTTCAGCTTCTGAATGCCGTTGAGAGTATGCTTTTCAGTTACATGTGAGATTTCGTGAGCAAGTACTCCCGCCAGCTCGGCCTCGTTCTTCATAGCCGCCAGCGCTCCCCGGGTGATGTGAACAAGTCCGCCGGGAGCGGCAAAGGCGTTGATACTGTCGGAGTCCAGGATAACGAATTGATAATCGAGTTTAGGCCGCTCACTCTTGGCCGCGACGACGAGTCCGACCAGAGCGACGTAACGGGTTTGTGCCTCGTCCTGCTGCACGCCGTAAATGTCACGGATCTTTTGGCTGATCCCCTGGCCAATGGCGCGCTCGTCCTGTTCCGAGATTTTAAATTCGTCCAGCGTCTGCTTGGCGCTATCTGCCTTGTCGAGGATTTTTTTCAAACCGCCAAACTGTGCGTTGGCGGGGCAAAGCAAAAAGGCTGAAACAATAAGTCCTGTCAGTATTTGGTTCATGATTCCTTCCTTACTTCAAGCTTCAAGAAGATAGTTGCTGATTCTAGCAAAACAAATGCCAGCCAAGTGTTTAAAACTGTAGAATACCTCCGAAATGGCGCAGCAAAAACATTACGGCCAGGTACTGGCATTGATGGCTCTGGCTGCCGCCAGCGTAGCTCTGGCCTGGATCCTGAACAACTCGGCTTTCTTTCAGACCCTGGAACTGAAGACAGTCGATTACCGGTTCCGGCTTTTGCCCCAGCAGCAATCAGCCTCCCCAGACATCGTCATTGCCGAAATTGATGACTTTAGCATCAGGCATCTCGAACCCGCCTTCGGGCGCTGGCCCTGGAGCCGCGAAGTGCATGCTCTCTTCCTTCGTTTTATGGAAAGAGCCGGGGCGAAGGTGGTGGCTTACGACGTGCTGTTTACGGAAAAGGACATCTCCAATCCCGAAGGGGATGAAGCCTTGGTGGAGCAGACCCGCAAATCAGGCAATGTGGTGCATATTGTCTATCCTGGAAATCAGAAGGACACCGGCGAGCCGGACGCTGAGATTTTGAGCTCCCGTTCGATTTCCCTGGCTGGAGATTTTCCTGATTTTGTGCAGGCCGACTTTCCGCTTGCTCCTCTGGCACGAGCCTCGCGCGCCATCGGGCATGTGGCAAGCGCTCTGGATGCGGACGGCCCTTTTCGCCACTACTTATTGATGGTTTTCTATGAAGGCCGGGCGCTGCCCGCTCTGGCGCTTGCGACGGCGCTGGTCGGCCGCGGGCTTTCTATTCAGGATATTGAACTGGAGGGTAAAACGGTACAGGCGGGTGCCATCCGCGCGCCGCTGGATGAGAATTGGCGGCTGCCCATCTGGTTCAACGGCGGCCCCGGCACCTACAAGAGCTATGGGTACAGCCATGTGGTCTATTCGGAGGCCCAGATCGAGGCGGGAGAGGAGCCGATCATCGATCCTGGAACGTTTAAGGACAAGATCGTGCTGGTGGGCGTCACCGCCGCTGGTCTCCACGACCTGTTTACGACTCCCTACAGCGGCTCTGCTCAGGACACTGCGGCGGCAGGTGATGAGGTTCGTCTGGGCAAGATGGCTGGAGTCGAGGTCCATGCAAATGTCGTGGATAATCTGCTCCACAACCGCTATCTGTTCAGCATGCCTCCTCTGCTCGCCTGGATAATCGCCGCAATCGTCACCACGCTCGGACTTCTGATCCTTTTTTACGTTCGACTTTCCATGGCCTGGATTGGCTTGGCGATCATTATTGGAGGGTATCTGGCCCTGGCCCAGGAATTTTTCTCAAACCATTACAAACTGCCCGTGGTGCCGGTGGCATCCTCCTGGGGCATCGCGCTGGTCCTGGGTTTTGCCTATCAATACTGGGTAGAGGGTGTAGAGAAACGGAAGGTGAAAACGATCTTCTCCCGATATGTTTCCAGAGACGTCTACCAGCAACTCCTCAGTGATCCTTCGGCCGCTGACCTGGGAGGCAAGCGAACGCTGGTCACAGTCCTATTTTCAGACCTGCGGGGATTTACCTCTATGTCCGAGAATCGTCCTCCCGAGCATATTGTCGCTCAGTTGAATGAATATTTCTCGGCCATGGTCGAAATAGTTTTCGAACACAGGGGAACCATAGACAAATTTGTCGGAGATATGATCATGGCGCTTTTCAACGCTCCGCTCCCCGATTCTCAGCATTCTGACCACGCGCTGCAGTGCGCTCTGGCCATGCAACGGCGGCTGAAGGAACTGAATCGCGATTGGAAGGAGCGCGGCTTACCTGAGCTGGCTTGCGGTGTGGGTATCAACAGCGGCGAGATGATCGCCGGCAACGTTGGGGCGGAAACGATCCGCAGCTACACGGTCATCGGAGACAACGTCAATCTGGGTGCCAGGCTGGAGTCGTTGTGCAAGGATTACAAGGCCGACATCATTATCAGTGAGTTCACGCGAAAGCTCTTGCAAGATCAATATCCGGTGCAGGAATTGGGCGAGGTGACGGTCAAAGGCAAGTCTCGCCCTGTGAAAATCTTCCAGGTTACTGCTCGAGATTTCGATTGAACTTGATGGAGTCGGGCTGGGCGCCGGCCACCAGACCGGCTGGACCGATCTGGTGGCCAATCTCATTGACGAGTGCCGGCGCTGGTAGCACAACAAACCAGGCAGTTACTCCGGAAAGTCCTTCAAGAAGACAGGAATCACCCGCTCGATCGTCTCAGAGTCAGGCTGAGCTGGATTGATCAACATTCCGCTCTTCGAGTCCATCTGCCATCCCTGCATCGTTTCGAACTGGACAACCGGCTGGACGACGTACTTTCCTTCCTGTACGTTCCATTCTGCCGGCCCGGCGATGCTGAATTCAATATCGTTATCCCTTATCGCATTGGGCACACGATGCGAGACCAGCTTGATCTCGTTTTTCCCTTTCTTCAGAAGAGAGGTGATCACGACCTGTCGAGACTGCAGCGCAAAGGAATTTAAGGGCGTACCATTTACAAACACCGTTGCCGTCGCGGAAGGGTTCCAGGCAACGCTCGCCCCGCCGTAATTGGGCTTGCTCACCAGAATAAAATCGCCGGCCTTCAGCTCCTGGTTTTCCATTCCCAGGCCTGCGAAATAGAAATTATAGGTCAGAGTGACTTCCTTGACGTTCGGACCCAAAGGGTGAGAATACGTTCCTTCGTCAAATTTCCAGTCCGTGCCATTTTCAAACTCCCACAACACAGGATTCATGATCATCCGATTGTTGTCTTTGCGCATGGAACCGATTCGGAAAATCAACGTATTACCTTTGGAAGCCGGCTCCTGCGGAGTGGTTTTGATCGTGATCGTATTCCACCCTTCCTTCAGGTACTCCTCAATAGGTTCAAAGGAATCAGAGGTATAGATATTGATGGTGCTGCCGTTAATGATGAACTCGCTGTGCAGCGGATTATCCCAGGAGTTGTACTCGCGCGCCACCCACACATGGATAGGCGCGGCATCGCCGGAGTCCGCCGATTGAGCTTGCGAAAAAGGGTTCGTCAGAAAAATGCCAACGGTTAGTAGGGCAATAATACGCAAGTGCATAAGCGGTTCTCCTATGGGAAAAAGTTTAAAGGTTAAAGGTTAATGGTAATGTGCGAAGTATACACCAGATCCTTCCGGAGTGCGCTCTTTCTGGGGAGTGTATCGGTCACGGAATTTCCACCGTTCACTTTCAAGGCGTATGATACGTTGATCGTGTAAAGGGATGCTGATGCAGAAAACTAAACTTATATCTTTTATTTGCGTATACCTGCTTGCAGCAGGTCCGGTCGTATCCGAACAATTCCGGCGCCTGGATGAGCCCTATAAGCCTCAGGCCTACGAGAGCCTTGCCGAGTGGCTGGGCCAGGCGGCGGCGCTGAGGACGCGCATCTGGGTCAGCGCCGGGCTCAAGCCCCTGCCCAAAAAAAGCCCGCTCAATCCACAGATTTCGGAGCCGATCGAGGGGGACGGCTATTCGGTCCAGAATGTCGCCCTCGAAACTTATCCGGGACTTTACCTGACTGGAAACCTGTACAAGCCGCGAGGGCAGGAGGCCCATTTTCCGCGGGGGCAGCAGGGACCGTTCCCGGCTGTCCTCTCCGCTCACGGCCACTGGAAGCAGGGACGCCTCGAAGACACCGAGTTGGCTTCAATCCCCGGCCGAGCCATCAATTTGGCTCGCCAGGGGTATGTCGTGTTCTCTTATTCAATGATTGGTTACAATGAAAACGATCAGGTTATTCCTCATAGATTCGATGACCCGCGTTATCAGTTATGGGGATTCGGTCCGGCCGGACTGCAGCTCTGGAACAGTCTACGAGCCCTGGATTTTCTGAGTTCCCTTCCCGGGGTTGATCCCGAGCGCATCGCCATGACCGGCGCCTCCGGAGGGGGCACGCAGACCTACCTCTTCACCGCCGTGGAGCCCCGCATCAAAGCGGCCGCGCCTGTGAACATGATCTCGGCCAAATACCAGGGAGGCTGCATCTGCGAAAATCCTCCGCTGCTTCGTCTGGAGGCCATCAATACCGAACTGGGAGCGCTGGCCGCTCCCCGGCCGCTCCTGATGGTCTCTACCAGCGGCGACTGGACTTCCGATACGCCGGAGATTGAATTTCCAGCCATCCGGCAGATCTACAGTCTGTTTGGGCATTCGGAGCGAGTGGCGAACGTGCACCTTGATTACAAACACAATTACAACCGAGAGAGTCGTGAGGCGGTTTACTCGTGGTTTGCCCGCTGGCTGCAGGGGAAACAGGGCCAGGTCCTGGAGCAGGCTTTCGAAGTGGAAGAGAGTTCGCGGCTTCTGGTCGAGCTGCCGGGAGAGTCGCTGGGGCTCGAGCCGCTTTTCGAGCAGTTTGCCAAGCGCGCGCGCGGGCAGATCGAAGCCGCCAGGCCGCAGGACTGGAGAGGAATCAATCTCTATCGTGAAGAGTTTGGAGTCGTCCTGAAGCATGCTCTGGACAGCTTGTACAGCGTTTCGCTTCCGGAAATGCAGATCTGGGAACCGGAATTGAGGACGCAAGCCGGCGCCGCTGTCCTGATCGTCCATCCGGATGATTCCGAAGCCAAAGCCGAAGCACAGAAGCTGGCTGACGATTACCAGGCCAGGGGACGGTTAGCCTTTGTGCTGAATCCCTATCCAGGAGGCAGCAAGTTCGCTCCTCCCGAGGATGCCAATCACTGGACGACCTACAATCCGACAGTCGCTTCCCGGCGAGTTTCCGAAATCCGCAAGGCCTCTGCGGAGATCCTGCGCCGCCCCGACGTTTTGAGCCTGGATCTTGTGGGACTGAACGACGCCGGCTGGTGGACGCTCCTGGCCCGGGCTCTGCTGCCATCCGTCCGTAATACAACCATCCAGTGCGCGGATCAGGATCCCGACAGCGATGCCTTCATGCTCGAGAATTTGTTCGTTCCCCTGCTGAGGCGTGCAGGCGACTTCCGCACTGCCGCCGTGGCAATCGCTCCGGCACCCCTGACTCTGGTGGATCTCCCGGAAGGGGAACTGCGCGAATGGTTTGAGGACGTCTATGCGGCCGCCGGGGCGCCTGACCTGCTCAGATTCGAGTCCTCAGGCCACCTGGGCGAATAGCTTCTGAAGCCGTGGGCTCTCTTCCAGGATAATCGTCTCGGCCCGGTTGGGGCCGATTGAGATGATGGAGATGTCGGTTTCGGTCAACTCGGAAATCCGGTCCAGGTAACTTCGGGCCGGCCGCGGGAGATCCTGATAGTGCTCAATCCGTGAAGTATCTTTCATCCAACCTGGATGACGCTCGTAGACCGGCTGAACCTCTTCCAGCACGCTCACGTCGGTCGGGAAAAAACGCATCCGCTCGCCACGGTATTCATAACCCAGGCAGATCCGGATCTCCTCGAGCTGATCGAGCACGTCCAGCTTGGTGATGACCAGCGTGTCCACGTTGTTAATCAGGCAGGCGTAGCGTACCACCACGGCGTCAAACCATCCGCAGCGGCGAGGGCGTCCGGTGGACGCTCCAAACTCGGCTCCGCGCTTGCGCATCTGCGCGCCCGTCTCATCCTGCAACTCGGTGGGAAACGGTCCGCCCCCCACTCGCGTGCTATAGGCCTTGGCGATGCCGATGATGCCGTCAATCTGATTGGGACCAACACCGGTCCCGATGCAGGCGCCGCCCGCAGTGGCATTTGAGGAGGTGACGAATGGATAGGTGCCGTGATCCACGTCCAGTAAAGTCCCCTGGGCGCCTTCGAACAGAATGCTCTGCCGCTTGCGAATAGCTTCGTTCAGGTATTCGGCCGTGTCAGTGACGAAGGGAAGGATCTTTGGAGCGATGGCCATGTAGCTCTCATAGATCTCCTGGGGGTCTACCTCAGGACTCGCATAGACGGAGCGCAGGATCCGATTTTTCAATTCGACATTGGAATAGACCTTCTCTTTAAAAAGGTCGGGGTAAAAGAGATCTCCCACCCGAATGCCGCGCCGCGCCATCTTGTCTTCATAGCAGGGACCGATCCCGCGGCTGGTCGTTCCTATTTTCTCCTCAGCCAGGCGCTGCTCCTCGGCCGACTCGGTGGCCCGATGGTAGGGCATGATCAGGTGGGCCCGGTTGCTCACAAAAAAACGCCCTTGCAGCTCGAAGTCGGACAGCTCCTGGATTTCCTGGTCCAGGGCGAAGGGATCGACTACCACACCGTTGCCGATCACACAGGCCTTATCCGGGTGCAGGATGCCTGAGGGGATCAGATGCAGCACGTACTTGCGATTATCGATCGAGACGGTATGTCCCGCATTGTGGCCACCCTGATAGCGAGCCACGATATCGAAGCGCTCCGTGATGAGGTCAACGATTTTTCCCTTCCCCTCATCACCCCATTGGCTTCCGATAATGACGACGTTGGACATAATTCAGGCTCTTTATAGCTGGGCCTCGATCATTTTGGCGATATTGTCCTTGGAAGCGGCTCCGACCAGTTGGTCTTTAACCACGCCCTGCTTGAACAGCAGCAGGGTTGGGATTCCCTTAATGTTGTACTTGGCCGAGGTCGCGGCATTGTCATCGACATTTAACTTCACTACCTTGGCCCTATCCGAGAACTCCTCAGCAATCTGATCGATGGTGGGCGCCAGCATCCGGCAAGGGGCGCACCAGGCCGCCCAAAAATCGACCAGTACCGGTTGATCTGACTGCAAGACTTCAGTATCGAAATTTTTATCCGTCACTTCATTTACTTTATCGCTCATGCTTCCTCCACTGTCGGCTCCGTTTCGCGTTGCCATGCTAAGATTACAGTCCGAGTTCTCTTCAATGCAACCAAGAGCCAAGAAGTCACTCGGGCAGCATTTTCTGGCCGATATCAATTATTGCAAAAAAATCGTGGCCTTTGCTCACGTTGAGCCCCACGAGACGGTTGTTGAGATCGGTCCGGGTACCGGCCAACTCACCCGGATTCTCCTGCAGACAGCCCGTCATGTGATCGCGGTCGAGTTTGACGTCGAAATGCTCGAATGTCTGCGCCAAAACCTGGCGCCGGGACTCCTGTCCCGCCTCACGCTGGTCCAAGCCGATGTTTTGCAACTCGACTGGGAGGATATCTTAGAAGACGCCCCCGTCAAGATTGTGGGTAATCTCCCGTACAATATCGCCACTCGCCTGCTTTCCAGTATGACACGAGTGACGGATCGATTTGACAGCTTCACCTTTATGGTGCAAAAAGAAGTGGCGGATCGCATCCTGGCCGGTCCGGGCAATAAGGACTACGGTTATTTCTCTCTGCTGATGGAATATCATTTTGAACGCCTTCGTGGATTCAATGTTCCACCCGGCGTATTTGTCCCCAAGCCCATGGTGATCTCACATGTCATGAAGCTGATTCCTCGAGTTCCCGAAGTCGAGATTTCCGACTACGATGCCTTTGTCCGACTGCTAAAGAGGGCCTTTCAGCACCGGCGGAAAACGCTCTGGAACAATCTCAAATCCAGGAGCGATGAGAGACGGCTAGAGAAGGCCCTTTCGGCTTGCAGAGTCGAACCCCGGGCGCGGCCCGAAGAGCTGAGCCTTCAACAATATGCGTGTCTGGTGCGCATGCTAAACTGATCACGTGGACGATTACATCGAGGTAGTGCCGCTTGGAGGAATCGGGGAATTCGGGATGAATTCGGCAGCCCTGCGCTCCGGCCAGGATATGATCCTGATCGATGCGGGCATGACCTTTCCCAAGGGGCTCGGCAGCGACCTGGGAGTCGATATCATCGTTCCCGATATCACTTTCCTCAAGGACAATCGGGAACAGCTTCGCGCCCTGGTCCTGACGCACGGACATGAGGACCACATCGGCTCCGTCTCCTACATCATCAATGAAATTCCTGTTCCTGTTTACGGAACACGCCTGACGCTCGGCTTGGTAGCTGAAAGGCTCAAGGAGCGCCAGGTCTACGAAGGAGTCGATCTACGGATCATTACAGCCCGCCAGCGCCTGGAGATCGGCCCTTTTCAAATCGAGCCTTTACACGTGACCCATTCGTTTCCAGATTCTTTTTGTCTGGCCATAACCACTCCAGTGGGACACTTGATCTGGACCGGTGATTTCAAGTTCGATCAGACGCCCATCGATCGGAAGCTGAGCGACATGCCTCGACTGGCTGAGTACGGGGATAAAGGGGTATTGGCCCTCTTTTCAGATAGCACCAACAGTCAGGTTTCGGGGCTCTCTCCCTCGGAGTTTTCAGTCTATGATCTGCTGAGGTCTCTTTTTCACAGGGCTTCCGGGAAGATTATTGTTTCTTGTTTTGCCAGCAGTCTGCACCGCATCCAGATCATTCTGGATCTGGCCCGGGAGCTTGATCGAAAGGTATTGCCAATCGGCCGCAGCATGATCTCGAATATCCGAATAGCCGGAGAGCTTGGCCATCTCCAGGTCCCCGCCGACTTGCTGATTAATGCCGGCGATGTGCGCAACGTGCCTCCGGAGAAGCTGCTGATTGTCGCCACGGGCAGCCAGGGAGAACCGATGTCGGCCCTGAGCCGCCTGGCGGTTAATGAGGTTAAAGGCGTTGAGGTCACCGAAGGCGATATGGTGATCCTGTCTACTCGTATCATCCCGGGCAACGAAAAGCTCATCGCCAACCTGGTGAATCATTTTTACCGCCGTGGCGCCCGGGTTTACGATTCCCATAGTGCGCCTGTACATGTTTCGGGCCACGGCCACGCCGATGACCTCAAGCTGATGATCAATTTGACCCGGCCCCGCTTCTTTATTCCAATCCACGGGGATTACCAGCAGCTCAAAGTACACAGTTGGATCGCTCGCGACCAGGGCATCCCGTCTGAAAATGTCTGCATTATCGAAAATGGCGACATTTTCCGCCTCACCCGGGACTGCGCGGAGGTCAGCGGCAAGGCAACGGTGGGCAGGCGGTTCATTGACGAGGGCATTCTGGAAGAAGTCCAGGAGGTCGTTCTGCGTGATCGCCGCTACCTGTCCGAGGACGGCTTCATCGTGGTTGTGCTCAAGATAGACCGGTTCAGCGGGAATCTCATCGGCAGTCCGGAATTGATTTCGCGCGGCTTTGTTCTGATGGAATCTTCCGAGGAGCTGTTTGAGGCCACCCGCGCCCAGATCGAGGCCGTGGTGCGGGATACGCCGATCGAAGAGAAGCGCGATGAAGCGCTCTTCCAGGAAATCTTACGAAAAGAGTTGAAGCGCTTTCTGCGTAAACAGACAGGGAAGAGGCCTATGATATTGCCGGTGATGCTGGAGATCTAGCCGGTGACGGGTGGCGGGCTCGAAGCTCGCGATTCGGTGCGTTTTCCTAAGAACCGCCACCGGCCACCCGCCACCTTTTACTTGGAGAGATATGTCGGTTTATCCAAAGCAGAAGTTTGGTGAATTGCTTGGAATTGTCTTCGTGGCGGCGTCTGCCTTGCTGCTCCTGGCTCTGTTCAGCTATAACACGCTGGATCCATCGCTGAATGTGGCGTCGCCGGACAGGCAGGCTGCCAACTATGCGGGCAAGGTGGGCGCTTGGGTGGCCGATCTTTTGCTCCAGCTCCTGGGACTGCCTGCTTTTCTCTTGCCCTTGCCTCTGCTCTTTCTGGGTTACAAGAAGATCCGCAGCCGGGAAATCGAATACCCCTGGCTCAAAGGCTTCAGCTTCGCCTCCTTTTTATTGACCCTTTGCGCCGGCTTCAGCCTGCTGCTGCCGGCCCTTTCTGAGAGCCTAAACTTCACTCCCGGAGGGGTGTTCGGCGTCCTTCTCTCCGACTGGCTGCTTCAGTATCTGAACACTCTCGGGTCTCTGGTGGTCTTACTCACCATCCTGATCGTCTCGCTCCTGTTGACCACTCGTTTCTCGGTGGAACATTCTCTGGCCTGGGCGGGAGGCCGCAATTGGAACATCTTCTCCGGAAGGGATCTCAATATCGGAGACTGGTATAGCTCCTGGCGCAGGAGCCGCCGCAGCCGCAAGAGAAAGGAGTTGCCTGCCCAGAAAGAAATGAAAAAGACTGTACTGGCCGAGCCGCCCCGTACGATCGCCTTTGAGGCTCCGCCGGCTGAGGCCGAAGTCGAGCCGCCGACGATTGCGAGGGGCCCGCTCCCTTACGGTCGCGGCTCTGAAGTCTTCGACTCGAATCAACCGGGCCGCGACCGTACATCCAAAGGGTATCCGGCGGCCCCTGCATTCGACGTCAACCCCCTCCCCGCCGGCCCGTACCAAACGCCCCCGCTCGATTTTCTCACGCTGCCCGGTGAAGAGAGCGCCCTTGACGAGCAGGAGCTCATGGCGCGGGCTCAGAAGCTTTCCACTAAATGTGCCGAGTTTGATGTCCACGGAAGAGTGCACCAGATCCATCCCGGTCCCGTGGTAACCACCTTCGAGTTCAAGCCCGACCCCGGAGTCAAATACAGCAAGATCACCAATCTGGATGACGACCTTTGCCTGGCGCTAAAGGCGGAGTCGGTTCGCATCGATCGGATTCCCGGAAAGAACACGGTGGGAATCGAAGTCCCCAACTTGAATCGGCAGGTGATCTACCTGCGCGAAATCCTCAGCTCGGCTGCTTATCAGCAAACCGCTTCGCCTCTGACCCTGGCGCTGGGAAAGCTGATCAACGGCAACACGCACGTGACCGACCTGGCGCGCATGCCCCACCTGCTGATTGCGGGCACCACCGGCGCCGGCAAGAGCGTGGCGCTCAACTGCCTGGTTTGTTCGATTCTCTACAAGGCAGGCCCCTCCGAGGTACGCTTCATCATGATCGATCCCAAGCGTCTGGAACTCGGAGTTTATGAGGGTATCCCCCATCTGCTCACGCCCATCGTGACAGACCCGAAGCAGGCTGCCAATGCACTGAACTGGGCGGTTCGGCAGATGGAGGACCGCTATAAACTTCTGGCCCAGTACGGCGTCAGGAATATCGATCAGTTCAACAAGCTGGTCCAGACAGATCCGGCCCGGTTTCAGGAGGATGAAGCTTCTGCCCTGTCCTATATCGTACTTATCGTGGACGAGTTGGCCGACCTGATGATGACAGCCGGCAAAGAGGTGGAGGCGTCGCTCACGCGCCTGGCCCAGATGGCTCGAGCCATCGGCATTCACCTGATACTGGCGACCCAGCGTCCTTCCGTGGATGTCCTGACAGGATTGATCAAGGCCAATTTCCCTTGCCGCATTTCCTTTCGCGTCTCCTCCAAGATCGACTCTCGAACGATCCTGGACGCCAATGGGGCCGAGCAACTGCTGGGATCGGGAGACATGCTCTTCCTGGCCCCTGGAACCTCCCGAGTCATTCGGGTTCACGGCGCCTTCATCAGCGAGAAGGAAATCGCCAGGATCACGGATTTTCTTAAGCAGCAGGCCTCGCCTGAGTATCGGCAGGAGATTCTAGAGGATCAGGAAGAGAAGGAAAGCGCCCTGGTGGACATGGAAGACATCGAGGATGACCTTTATGATGAAGCGGCGCGCTTCGTCGTCGAAACCGGAAAGGCTTCCACTTCGCTGCTGCAGCGGCGCCTGCGCATCGGCTACGGCCGGGCGGCGAGGCTGCTGGATATGATGGAACATGAAGGGATAATCGGGCCTCCGGACGGCAGTAAAGCCCGCGAAGTCCTGGTTGCGTCGAATTACTTTGATGAGCCTGGCGGAAGTTGATACAATAGTCACTAACTATGAGCAAGTTTTTCGCTCCCTTGCTCGTTATTATTGGCTTTTCGTTGATTCACGGCCCCCTAGGCTCGGCGGCTGAAAAAGATCAGTTCCCTCCCCGGTTCCGGATCGATGTTGATCTGGTCGTTGTGCGTGTGACCGTCACGGATCCCCTGAACCGCTACGTGATTGGCCTCGAGCAGGAGCACTTCAAGCTTTTCGAAGAAAAGATCGAGCAGAATATCATCCATTTCTCCAATGATGATTCGGCGATCAGCGTCGGAATCATTATGGATGTGAGCGACTCCATGGGCGACAATATTTTGAGCGCCCGCAATTCGGTCGTTCGATTCCTGGAGCAGGGCAACCCCGCCGACGAGTACTTTCTCGTCACTTTTAACGACCGCACCACGCTCGTGCAGGATTTCACCTCACGCAGCGAAAACGTTCAGAATCAGATCTCTTTCGCCAATCCCAAAGGGCGCACGGCATTGTTCGACGCCATCTACTTGGGCCTGGAAAAAATCCGCGAAGGCCGCAACGACAAGAAGGCTCTCATCGTCATAACCGATGGGGAGGATAACAGCAGTCGCTACACTTTCAGCGAGGTCAAAGACTTCGTGAAGGAGTCCGACGTGCAGATTTACGTGATTGGAGAACGGGGCGAGATGGGCTACGGGCGCGGTATTATCAATGAGATCGTCCAACTGACGGGCGGCCGCTCGTTTTTTCCGCACAACTTCAAGCAGTTGGACTACTTCTGCGATTTGATTCACGAGGAGTTGCGCAATCAGTACATCCTTGGGTATCGATCCAGCGACCGGGACTTCAGCGGCGATTGGAGAAAGATCAAGGTCAGTCTGGACGAGGATACTCTTCCCGACGGTATGCCCAAGCTGGCCATTCGAGCCAAAGAAGGGTATATCGCCCCCCGGAAATAGATATCGGGTGTTATGAAAAGAGCAACAGGTTTTTTGATAGCGGCTCTGTGTCTCTCTTTGGCTCTGGCGTTTCAGGCGGATAAGAGCGAGAGAAAAGGGCCGGTCCAGTTTAGTGCCGAGGTGGACCAGGTGGTGATCTACGCCTCCGTCTACGACTCCGACGGCCAACTGGTTTCGGACCTCAAAGAAGAAGACTTCAAAGTTTACGAGGACAAGACTCTTCAGGACGTCACCTACTTTGGACAGGACGACATCGCCTCCACCATCGGACTCGTCATGGATAGAAGCGGCAGCATGCGGGACAAGTGGGATCTGGCAAACCAGGCCGTGCAGCTCTTCCTGACCATGAGCCATCCTGAGAATGAGCTATTCTTAATCGGTTTCAATGATGAAGTTGAACCAGTGGAAGAATTCACCCGCGATCCCTACGATATCCGCGACGCTCTGAACAACATGATCATCTCCGGAGGCACATCTCTCTACGATGCCGTTTACCTCACAGTGGAAGAGGCGGTGCTGGGCGCTGAGCCCAGGAAGGTGGTGATCGTCTTCACCGACGGCGAAGATAAGGACAGCTACTATACCCATCAGGAGTTGATCGAGAAGATCCAGGAGTCTGAAGTGCAGGTTCATATCGTGGCTTTTCTGGATTCGGACCTGGAAGACAGCGGTGGTTTTTTCGGCATCTTCAAGTCGGAGAAGAAGAAAATTCAGGAGCAGATCGAGGCAATAGCCTCGAATGCCGGAGGAAAGGCTTTCTTTCCTGAAGAGATCGAGAAACTGGATGAAGTTTTCGCAGCCATTGCACAGGACCTGCGCAATCAGTACCGGCTGGCCTATGTTTCAACCAACCCTGCGGAGGATGGCTCCTGGCGGGAGATCGATGTCCTGCTCGAGAATGCGAAGGAACGAGGGCTCAAGATGCGGGCCAAAAAGGGGTATTACGCCGAGAAGGGTGAAACAGCGGAAAAAAGGGGGACAGTCACCCCGTGACGGAGTGACTGTCCCCCTTTTTCTTTCGAAACTTTCGCGTGACGTTCGCGTTTTTCGCGGCTAAAATTGTGACCAATGAGTACTCTTAAAGCAGATTTGATCTGGCGCAACGGCGAACTGATCGACTGGGATCAGGCCACCGTGCACGTCCTCTCCCATGCTCTCCATTATGGGTCCTCCTGGTTTGAAGGAATCCGCTGCTACGAAACCTCGCGCGGTTCGGAAGTATTCCGGCTCAGCGAACATGTGCAGCGCCTGTTTGACTCATGCAAGATTTACCGTACCGAAGTCCCATTCTCGCCCCAGGAGATTCATGACGCCGCGCTGGAAACCATACGAGCCAACCGGCTCCAGCACTGCTATATCCGTCCCCTGGTTTTTCGAGGCGCCGGCACCATGGGAGTCAATCCTCTGAAAGCTCCAGTCGAAGTCTGTATCGTGGTTTTCGAATGGGGACGCTATCTGGGTGAGGAGGCTGTGGAAGAAGGTGTGGACGTTTGCGTGTCCAGTTGGACTCGCGCCGCGCCCAACACTTTTCCCACGCTGGCCAAGGCAGGCGCCAACTACAGCAATAGCGGCCTCATCAAAATGGAGGCCACTCTCAACGGATTTGCCGAGGGGATTGCTCTGGATTCCTTCGGCTTTATCAGCGAGGGAAGCGGCGAAAACGTGTTCCTGGTACGAAATGGACGGTTGTATACCCCCCCTATGAACAGTGCTATTTTGCCTGGAATCACCCGTCACAGCGTCATCACGCTGGCCGAAGATCTGGGCTATGAAGTCAGCGAGCAGAATATCCCGCGCGAGATGCTTTACATTGCCGATGAGATCTTTCTCACCGGCACGGCTGCTGAAGTCACTCCCGTGCGCTCTGTGGATCATATCGTAATTGGTCTCGGTCGCCGGGGAGCGGTCACCACTGAAATTCAAAAGGCTTTCTTTGACTATGTCACAGGGGAGACTGAAGACCGCCACGGATGGATGACCGGGGTTTATTCGGAGACTCGGCAGCCCGCCACTTGAAGCAATGATCGATCTCAAGACGCTCCTGCGGACGGCCATGGAGAAGCAGGCCTCCGACCTTCACATCAAGATGGGATCTGCTCCTCATATCCGGGTGAACGGGGAGTTGGCGCCGGTCGATTCAATCCCTCCCAGCACCAAGGCCGAGACACTGGACCTGGCTCAGCATCTGCTGAACGCAAGACAACGAGAGATTCTGGCCGAAAAATCGGAAGTCGATCTCTCCTTTGGAGTCGAAGGCCTGGGCCGGTTCCGCGTCGCGCTTTTTCATCAGCGCGGATCGATTTCCATGGTCTTTCGCCTGATCCCCGATGAGGTCTTGTCGCTGCAAGCGCTTCAGCTTCCGGAGGTTTTGACCGAGATTGCCGGCGAGAGGCGAGGCTTGATCCTGGTCACGGGTACCACGGGCAGCGGCAAGTCCACGACGCTCGCCTCCATGATCAATCACATCAATAAGACCCGCAGATCTCACGTCATCACTATTGAAGATCCAATCGAGTTTTTGATGCGGGACAACCTGGCGTTCATCAGCCAGCGGGAAGTCGCCATCGACACCAGCAGTTTCGCGTCCGCTCTGCGCTCGGCCCTGCGCCAGGATCCCGACGTGATCATGGTGGGCGAGATGCGCGACCTGGAAACGGTTCAAATCGCCATGCAGGCGGCTGAGACGGGCCATCTGGTTATGAGCACGCTGCATACGACCGACGCTATTGAAACCGTTCACCGCATTATCTCCGTTTTCCCCACTCACCAGCAGCACGATATACGTCTGCAGTTAGCCTCAGTGCTGAACGCCATCATCTCCATGCGCTTGATTCGAAGCTCGATTTCCGGGGGGCGCATTCCGGCAGTGGAAATCCTGCGCAACACGGAACTGGTGCGTTCGCTCATCAGCCAGGCCGAGAGAACCAAGGAAATCAAACACGCTCTGGAAACCGGCGGCACGCAGTACGGCATGCAATCCTTCGATCAATCTATTTTTGAGCACCATCAGAAAGGCGTGATCAGCACGGAAGACGCTCTCCAAAATGCGACCTCGCCTCAGGATCTGAAACTTCGCATTCAGGGTATCGTCAGTTCCTCTGACGAGGCGTAAGTGATGAAGACTGCAAACGAAGTTCGCGAAGCATTCTTGAACTATTTCGAGGAGAGAGGACACCGGCGCGTCAAGAGCAGTTCGCTGGTCCCGCAAAACGATCCAACTCTGCTTTTCACCAACGCGGGTATGAACCAGTTCAAGGATGTATTCCTGGGAATGGAAATGCGCGATTACAAGCGCGCCGCCAGCAGCCAGAAGTGCATGCGGGTCAGCGGTAAACATAATGACCTGGAGACCGTCGGCCGGACAGCCCGCCACCATACGTTCTTCGAAATGCTGGGAAATTTCTCCTTTGGCGATTACTTCAAAAAGGAGGCCATCGAGTTCGCCTGGGAGCTGTGTACCGGAGTCTACGGCCTGTCGCCCGAACGCCTGGTCGTGACGGTGTTCCGCGAAGACGATGATGCCTACCGGCTCTGGAAGGAACATATTGGCGTTCCCGAGGGACGCCTCTTCAGGATGGGCGAGGAGGAAAACTTTTGGGCCATGGGGGAGACCGGCCCCTGCGGTCCCTGCTCTGAACTGCATTATGATATGGGGGACAGCTCTCACACAGGCTACAGCTTCGAGAGCGATCCAGACCGCTTCACCGAAATCTGGAATCTTGTCTTCATGCAGTTCAATCGGGATAGCTCGGGACAGATGAAGCCTCTTCCCTCGCCTTCCATCGACACGGGCATGGGACTGGAGCGAATCGCCTGCGTGCTGCAGGACGTGAAGAGTAATTACGAGACCGATCTGTTTCGCCCGATTATCGATGAAGCCAGCCGGCTGACGGGCGTGGCTTATGGGCAGGATGAAAGCCGAGATGTCAGCCTGCGCATCCTGGCTGACCACAGCCGCTCCTGCGCTTTTCTTGTCCATGACGGTATTGTGCCCGGGAATGAAGGGCGCGGTTACGTATTGAGGAAAATTCTGCGCCGCGCCATCAGGCACGGCAAGATGCTGAGGCAGACCGAGCCATTTATCTTTACGCTGACCTCGCTGGTTGCCCAGCTCATGAAAGATGCCTACCCGGAACTCGAGAACAGCCGCGAATATGCGGCCAAAATCGTCAAGCATGAGGAAGAGAAATTCAGCGCCACCCTGACTTGCGGCCTGCAGTTGCTGGATGAAATTATTGAGAAGGTCGGCAAACAGGGGCAGCCGCTGCTTCCGGGCAGCGAGCTTTTCCGGCTCTATGACACCTACGGTTTTCCCCTGGACCTGGTTCGGGAGATTGCCCAAGAACGCCGCCTTCAGATTGACGAACGGGGCTTTGAGCAGGAACTGCAAAAGCAGCGCGAGCGGGCCAGGGCCAGTTGGAAGGGCGGCGAGAAGTCCGTAAAGAAAATCTATCAGGAACTCGCCAGCCGTGGATTGGACACTCAGTTTACCGGGTATGACCGAATTTCCGACCTTCCCGGCCAGGTTTTGGCCATCGTCAAGGGGGAGGACACCGTGGAGGAACTGCGGGAGGGAGAGACCGGAGAGGTCATCCTGGATCAGACGCCGTTTTACGCGGAGTCGGGCGGGCAGGTCGGCGATAGGGGAACCCTGATCAGTGAGAGCGTCCATGCCCGCGTAGAAGACGTCTACGGCCCGCTAACAGGATTGCGGCTGCACAAGGTGACGGTCCAGCAGGGAGTTCTGCGTGTGGGTGACCGCGTCTCCTCGAACGTGTTTTCTGAAGAGCGCCAGGCTACGGCCCGCAGCCATACGGTGACGCACCTGTTGCACGCCGCCTTGCGCGAAGTGCTGGGTGAGCATGTGAAACAGGCCGGATCCCTGGTGGCGCCTGACCGGACCCGCTTCGACTTCAGCCATTACAAATCCCTGACTGCAGATGAGATTCAGGAGATCGAGGAGATGGTCAATCGCAAGATCAGGGAGAACATCCAGGTCCAGACCGAAATCCGTGATCTCGAAAGCGCTCTACAACAAGGCGCCATGGCCCTCTTTGGAGAAAAATATCAGCAGAATGTCCGGGTCGTGACGATCCCGGGATTCAGCCAAGAATTGTGCGGCGGGACTCACGTCAGCCGCAGCGGAGACATTTCCCTGTTCAAGATCGTGAACGAAAGCAGTATCTCGGCCGGCGTGCGGCGCGTGGAGGCGATTACCGGCGAGAGGGCTTTAAAACGCTTCCTAAAGGACGAGGCTCTGGTGGACAGTCTCTCCGGAGAACTTCATGTAGGCCGGGAAGATCTGGTCGGCGCCATTGCCAAGATCAGCCGGGAATTAAAGGAAGCCAATAAGCAGATCGAGCAGCTTCAGCTTAAACTGGCTCAAAAGCAGACCGGTGATGTACTGGCTGAGGCACGTGAGATCGCCGGCATTCGCGTTCTCTCGCAGAGAGTCGAGAACCTGGATCGCAACGCTTTGCGCTCCCTGGCCGATCAGCTCAAGAATAAGCTGAAGTCGGGTGTGGTGGTGCTGGGCATGCCTTTTGACGGTAAGGCCAGCCTGGTGGCCATGGTGAGCTCCGACCTCACAGACAGAATCAAAGCTGACGAGCTGATCCGGAGAATCGCCCCCCTGATCGGCGGAGGCGGCGGCGGAAAAGCCGATTGGGCCGAAGCCGGGGGAAAAGATCCCGCGCGCCTGGATGAAGCGCTGGAAGAGACGTATCGAGTGGTGGAGGAAGCATTGAGCTGAGGCTTCAAGTTCCAAGTCCAAACTCGAACCCTCTCGTTAGAGCACGCTCATCACTTGGAATTTGAACTTGGTGACCCCCCGCACATCGACTTTTTGACAAAGTGTGGCATCCTAGTACTTTGATAATGCGGATTCTTCTTTTAATTTGCCTGTTTTTTAGCCCGGTCGCTCTGGGCGGACGCATCGAATCCTATGTGGGCCAGGATGGAATTAAGGTCTTTACCAACCTAGGGACGGACCGCCGGGCGGAAGGTCCATCATCTCCGTCCCATTTGGACCAGTTCTCTTTCCCTGGGGCCGAGGCCGATAGCTACGATTACTCCCCTTTAATCCAGGAAATCGCCCAACGTTATGGCGTGGATGATAATCTGGTCAAAGCCATCATCACAGTGGAAAGCGATTTTGATCACCTGGCCATCTCTCCCAAGAACTGTAAAGGGTTGATGCAACTGCATCCGGATACTGCAAGGCGCTTCGGTGTGATGGATGTCTTTGACCCGGTAGAGAACATCGAAGGCGGAGTCAAGTATCTTCAATTTCTCATGAATCACTTCAACAACGAGCTTCCGCTGGTTCTGGCCGCCTATAATGCCGGCGAAAATGCCGTGAAGCGATATCAGGGTATCCCCCCCTACCGGGAGACTCAGGCCTATGTTCAGAAGGTTACGGCTCTTTATGATGTGAGTGATGCAGGTGAGGGCTTGCCGGAGCCGACGCGCCAAAGCCCTCGCATTGAGCGCCTGGTCACTCCGGAGGGCCGTGTCATCTTTACCAATGTCCCCGCAGAAGTGTCCCTGAACTAAATAAATAGAGGGAATCGCGCTGTAGGGAGAGCCAATCATAGCGGGGCTTTTGGGAGTCGCCAAAAGATTTTTACCCCACAGTTTGGCTGTAAGTGTCTGAAAAATGGGGTTGCGAGGGGGTGAAAACGCACGGCCTCCAGCGGGATGGCGCGCAGGCGGCTAAACTCTAACCAGCAACCTACGAGACAAACCGATCAGGGCGACGGCTGCGAAAGTCCAAACGTAGAGGTAACGGTCGTGCAATCTGAACCGCAGGGCGTCGAAGACCAGCACCGTCAACGGGCCGTACTGCAGGAAGTTAAACCGCTTGGCAGGAACCGTCAAGTGCCTCAGGGCGTAAGCGAGCACCAGCGCGCCCCATTCGAGCAAACAGTCTCACATACAGCGAATACGCCACCGTCAGAGTCGAGTAGAGAAACACGGTATAAACCCCGACAGCGACCCAGGCCCTGCCCGGGGATGAGAAAACACCACGCTCAATGTTCATGCTGGAGTCAAAGGCAAAACTCGCGCCACTCGCTCCAGCACTCCTGGCGAGAGTGCCCCGTCCCTGCGTGCCGTTGCGGTCACTCAGCGATCAGCTTCAAACAAAGACGTGTGATGGGCTTCGATGTGCTTCCAGAAGGGATGGCCCAATCCTTTCATTTGCCCCACTTCCTCGAGGGTATAGACGAGAAGATCCATCGCAACGGGAAAGGCGAACCGTCGAAATCCCTCAGCGCGGTCGAGAAAGCGCTCGCCGGAGCTCTCAACGATCAAGACCAGATCGATGTCGCTGAACGGTCCAAAGTCCTGTCGGTGATACGATCCGATGAGCCAGACCGCGCGCAACTCTGGTCTGGCGCGCCACTCCTGCACCAGCGAACGCAGGGCCTGTCGGACCCTCGCCGGCTCAGATTCAAAGACCTTCACAGAACCGTATGATTTGATCTGCATCCCGGATCGCCCCCTCCGCGTCCTGGATCACATAATAGTCTGCGGGCGTACCGCTTGCAAAGCCGTTGGGATAGCGTGAAGGGATGTAGTGCTTGTCCAGCCGCTTTGCAGCGTCCGCGATCTCAGACGGAACCAATACTTCCTGCCCGAGGGCCTGGCATAGCGCCACGACCGAATGGCCCCAGCCCTCCTTGCCACGCTTGAGGAAGGTTGCCTTCAACGATTTCTCCGCCGCCTGCTGCGCCGCAAAACAGGACCACTCGTAATCGCCCGAACCCTTGGCGTGGACGGCATGCTGCAGGTCTTTCTTCGCCTGCCGCATCCAGTCAGTCGCCCGATTCATGGCACCAAGTTAGCACGAGTGCGCCGGGGTTCGATAGTTCCCACTTGCCGGTGCGTTCCGATATCATCGAGTCGTTACCGCGGCGGCCAGATGGGCGCGGGCTCGGGGTGCGTGGGGCCGCTTACTCAAAAGCAGACTGATATTGATTAATCGAAAAGCAAAACCAGTCACGAATGACACGAATGAACGCGAAATCCGTTGGTACGAATTTGCGCCCTGGCGCAAAAGTGGTCGCGCTGCCAACCCGGTACGATCGACCTACG
>JBOGJG010000121.1:0-24989 GCA_050747825.1 Acidobacteriota bacterium
AGCGCTCTCCGTAAATGGCCAGCCCACCTGATAGAGATTCCTCGGCTTTCAGGCGAATGACCATTTCACCCGCCGCCGCGGCTTTCTTCAGGAGATGCACCGGGATGGCCGCGGTAATCAGATAGCCGTATGATCCCGCCTCACGCAAGTGACCATCCCGCTTTTGGGAATTCCAGGAAAGTATCCCTCTATGGTCGGCAGGATCGTCTTCCAATTCATAGGTCCCAATAACCTCGCCCCCGATACTGATGCTGACCCGGCTGGGGAAACGTACTTGGTCAGTCATGGGGTAGGCATTGCGATTGAGGCTGGGATCGTGAGTCCCCTTCCCCAGCATGAAATTTCCTTCGATGCTTTCCGTCCCCTCGCGATCCTTGCCGTAAAGCTGTTTGGCTGAAACCTCGGCCTGAAAGCTGGCTTGTTGAACGTCCTCCAGCTTCAAGTCTCCGGGCCAGATGAGCCGATACTCGAAAAATCCGGAGCCCGCTCCGTTTACCTTGAGCCCCTCAAGCACATCCCACTGCTTAAGCGACCAATCGGCATCACTGAAAGAGCCGGGCGCAATACGGAGCAGCCGAATCTTGCGTCCATCGAACTGAAGGGTCTCATCCCGGTCGGATCGGCCATCCGCCACCAGAAAGGTGGTGAAATTTCGATGCAGCACGGTACCGCCCATGTCCTCGAGCGCCAGGCTCAATACCACCAGGGCGGGCTCATCCGGCATTCTGACCTCGAGCGCTGGAATCTCCTGCGACATCCAGGGAGCAAATGGAACCTGCCTTGATGACCGGGAATAGACTTCCTTCTGTCCGAGTCTATTCCAGCCAAAGAGCTTCCATCGAAGAACAAGCTCCCGCCCATGGGCCGTGTTTCCGGTCAAAAATGAAGCCCAGAGGGGGACCCGCACACCGGCACCGGGTTCCACTTCCTGGCAAAGCGCGTCCCCGGGAGCGACATAAAATGGCGAGTGGAGGTCATTGAGAGTCATCCCTTCAGCCAACTCCGTGAGTCCAGCAATCTTCTCGGACCGATCGAAGCGGTAGTATCCGTTCCATTCGTTTATGACATCATGGTGCTCGGTATAGAGCCATCCGGCAATCTTGGGATGGCGCCTGAATTCATTCACGGCCAAGTGATAGTCCCAGCTCCAATCCACATCTCCGGTACTTCCCTCATAGCCCCATACATTGCCAAATTCGCTGTTCAGAAGCGGCTGCTCCCCCTGGCTGCGGCCTTGGACGAAATTCCACTCCGAGCCCGGAAAAGTCTTACTCGTAACTTCCTCCAAGTGCTCCCGCCAGCGGTAGCCGGGAAGATATCTGTGCCAGGAATTGATATCCGTCACGACATGATCGAATTTGTGAGGCGAGTTGTCTTCGACCAGCCGCGTGGGATCCAGTTCCTTGGCAAGGCGGTACATGGCGGCCACCCACTCCTGGGTTTCGACTTTGTATTCATCGTTGGTCTCCAGCCCCCAGGTTTCGTTAAAGACCACCCAGGAGAAAATAGAAGGATGATTGAAGTCGCGGCGAATCATTCCCCGGAGCGCCGTTTCCGTTTCCCGGCGCATCTGTGCATCCGGTTCTCCCCAGCTATTGGGAACATCCTCCATAATTAAAAGGCCGAGACGGTCTGCCCAGTAGAGCTTTCGAGGGATACCTATTTTGACGTGAATGCGGGCGCCGTTCAGACCGATGCGCTTGGAACGCAAAATCTCATCCCGCATGAACTCATCGCTGGGGAAAGTGTAAAACCCTTCCGGGTGATAGGCCTGGTCCAGCGACATCTGGAGATAAATGGGTTCATTGTTCAGAGCCACGTATGGAAACCCCAAGCCCGGCAGTCGTTCAACACTGATCTTGCGCATGCCGAAGTAGCTATCCACAATGTCTTCGCCACCGGCTGCCGACAGTGCGGCCTGGACCTCGTAAAGAAAAGGGTCATTCAGCGACCAGAGCTGCGGCTCCGGAATGGATACCTCGAAGCTCACCTGACGAGATCCTGCGGGGACCGGCTGTACAACCTGCGAGGCGGGTGGATTACCGGTCTTGAAGCGCAGCTTCAGTTCCGAGCTCTGGCCCACCGGCTCAGAGAGAAGCGCCTGCACGGCCACCCTCTCCTGATCGATGTTCGGAGTGAACTGCAAGGTTTCAATGTAGACAGCAGCCCGGGCTTCAAGATAAACGGTTTGCCAAATGCCCTTGGCCTCCCCGTAGCCTTGCTTACCCTCCAGCTTGAAGGGGCGCGCAGCGTCATCGACTCGAATGACGAGGTGCTGTTCCTTTCCCGGCTGAAGGTAAGACGTCAGTTCGAATTCAAACGGTGTGTATCCGCCGCGGTGCTCCCCCAGGGGCTTCCCGTCAAGCCAGGCCTTTGTCTCCCAGTCGGAGGCGCCGATCAGGAGAAAGGTGCGCTGTCTCTGCCAATCGGGAGGAATGCGAATCGGCCGTGAGTACCAGGCAATGTCAGCCCTGTCCTCGACCCGGGAGAGAGGGGAGCCCCAGGGAAAAGGCACAACGATTCGCTCTGAAAAAAAAGAAGGGGGTTTGCCATGCCAGGACTCCCGTTCGCCGGCTTGATCCGGGTCCAAGCGAAAACCCCAGCGGCCATTCAAGTTGATCCAGTGGGACCGCTGGAAATCAGGTCGAGGATGCTCAGCCAGGGGTATCGCATCCTCTGATTGCGCCCTAGCCGGAATGAAAATATTGGCCAGCAGGACTGTCACTAAGAACGATTTCTTGATTCCTGCCATCAGGCAGAACGATAAATCAAAAGGCGGGAAGTGTCGAGAAGAATGGCTTTCCCCTTCTCACCCTCTCTCCCTCTCGCCCTCATTCTCAGGTCTTCTTAACCGGTTCTTCTTCCACAAGGGCAGGGTACTGATCTTCCTGCAGCGCTTTCTGCAGTGTCTCCATGGCCCGTCTTTCCTTAACCGTCTTTTCCTCGAGTGCCACCCGCAAAGTGTCCATCTGTTCCAGGGCGCCTTCCACCTCACGCTCGCGTTCCTCAACCATTCTGCGCAGGGATTCAAGCTCTCTTTGATTCGAAGCTTTCCTTCCGAAAATGAAATATCCGAGGATCAGTCCCAGAATAATCCCCCCCATCGACAACGCTATCCACAGGATCATGTTATTTACACTTGGATCATTCGGCATAATTCGCCTCCTTTACCTGGAAGGCTGAAGCAATTGCCGCTCCAAACCAGAAAGGGCGCTCTTTCGCCAAACTTGGGGTATCGGGGAAATCTCAAGATAAATGAATAGGGAATTTTACCCCGGCTGAGGCAGGTCCTTCATGAGAACGATTTTGGAGTCGCCGCACCTGTAAAAATCGCGCAGCAGCGCCTGCTGCTGGTAACCCATAGCCCCATAAAACCGGATTGTAGATTGGTACTGCTCGCGCGAAGAAGTTTCGATGTAAACTCGGCGGCCGCCCATCTGGAGGATTGCAGCTTCGGTCCTGGCCAGCAGTTCGCGGCCCAGGCCTTGGCCGCGAAGGTTATTGTGGACTGCGATCCAGTAAAGGTCGAACCTTGCTTGTGTCGCCGGGATCGGTCCGAAACAGGAGTAGGCAACGACGTTCTCATGCTGTTCTGCAAAGATGAAGTGGTAGCCGGAGGCTTCTGCTGCGGCCAGTCGTTGCTCTACCAACTCGACGGCGACATTGACTTCCTCGCTGGAAAAGAACCCTGAGGACTCCACAATAGCCCGGACGTTCTCCAGATCCGCCGGGCGCACCTCCTGGCGGTAGCGTGTCTCAGTAGTGCCTCGGATCATAGACCATCCTCGATAACACACATCAGCATCTGTTCGTAATTCAGCCCGGCCTTTTCGGCGGCGGCCACGAATCCGCTGTCCGGAGAGATGCAGGGGTTGGAGTTGATTTCGAGAACCCAGGGACAACCCTCGTTGTCTATTCTAAAATCGACCCGCGCGTAGCCTCTAAGGTCGAACAGGCGCCAGCATTTCAGGGCGATCCTTTCCAGTTTGTCCAGAAGGGCTCTGTCTTCTGGGCCGAAGTCAAAGCTTCGAGAGGTATGCTGGTACTCGAAGGAGCTTTCATCCCATTTCGCGCGATACCCCACGATCCTGGCCTTCTGAGGAGGGAAATCGAAGCGGATCTCCGCGGGAGGGAGCACTCTGGGGCCTGCCCGGCCAGCCAGAATGGAAAGATTGAATTCGCGGCCTTCAATGTAACGCTCGATGAAAACCTCCTGGAGGCTAGCCCTTCCTGTAAGCAATTTTGTCAGTTCCACCTGGTCCGAAGCCAGACAATGATCGTCCAGACCGATGGACGCGTGCTCCCAGACAGACTTGAGGAGGTAGGGACCGGCGAACTCGATGGTCGAACCGGCTGGAGCCCAGTCCGCGGTAGCCACTCCTGCCAGCCGCAGGAGCTTCTTAGCCAGAAGCTTATTGGAGGTGAGTACAATAGCCTCTGAGGATGCCCCTGTGTGCGGAATCTTCAGGTAATCGAATAACGCAGGAGCGACATGGATCAGGCGCCCGGAACCGTTCAGGCTCTCGACCAGATTGAAAATGAGGTCGGGCCCGGCATCCCGCAGTTCCTGGATGGACTTTTCCAAATCAGAAGAGAAGGGGACAAGCCGCGATTCAAAGCCCAGGTTGTTCAGCGCCTGCGCCACGGCTGCGGCTTGAATGAGCGTATCCTGCTCATCCTTGGGCGCGTCTTCGGAAATCCGGACGTGACTGACTACTATCCGCACGCAATGCCCACCCGACTCCTCTGCAGCGCCGAGACCATGATCATTTCGATCAGCTCATGGTAAGCAACCCCGGAAAGCCTGCAGATGATAGGGAGGTCTGATGTTCTGGGATTCAGTCCCGCCAGCGGGTTCACTTCGATGAAATTCACCCGGCCCTCAGCATCACAACGAAGATCGACCCGACCGCCATCGCGGCAGCCTAATCCCCGCCAGACCTCAAGAGAGACTTCGGCCGCCTCTGCGGCAGCCGCGTCACTGACCAGTTGGTACTGGACCCGATCCTGCCATTGGGCCTTGTTCTCGTACGAGTAAACCTCAGGCTCAGCATCTCCGTGCAGGGTCACTTCCATAACTCCCAGCACTCTGGCAGTTGAACCGGTACCGGCAATACCCGCGGTGAACTCACGGCCGGGCAGAAAAGCTTCCACCAGGACCGGTTGCGAGTACTTCTGCAAAAGCCGGCGGCATATCGAATCCAGCTCTGAGGCCGACATGATCTTGCCTGCCGCCGAGATACCTTTGCTGGTGCCTTCGGCCACCGGCTTGGCAAACACCGGGAAAGGAAGCTCGATCTTCTCTGTGTCTGAGGGGTTTTCAACCACAGCGAAATCAGGAGTAGGGATTTTCAAGTCGCGGACTACACGTTTGGTCATCCCCTTGTGCAGCGTGAGCGCCAGAATCAGCGGGTCGGAAAACGTGTAGGGAATCCTGTAACCGTCGAGCAGCGCCGGAATCTGGGCCTCGCGCGCAAAGCCGTAAAGTCCTTCAGCGATGTTAAAGACCAGATCCCAGCGTGTGCCCTGGCTCAAGAGCTGGACCAGCGAGTCGAGACGGCCGATGCGCTCTGTTTCGAAGCCCAGCAGACGCAGGGCCCGATCGATGGCCTCAATCGTCTCGGGCGTGTCCAGTTCGGCCGTCTCTTCGGCACTAAGCCCCAGCTTCTCGTAATCCTCGCGCAGGTCGTAAGTAATGCCGACTTTCATACGGCTAGCGCACTGACCGGGTCAGGATATCGATAGGTTTTCCCCTCGTAATTCCTGAACACCAGATCATCCCCCTCGCGTCCGACCAGATACTCCGGCATCAGCGGAATCTTCCCTCCCCCGCCGGGAGCGTCCACCACAAAGTTGGGGACCGCGTATCCTGTCGTATGGCCCCGCAGGCCCTGTATGATCTCGAGGCCTTTCTCCACTGAAGTCCTAAAGTGAGAGGAACCGGTGATGGGATCGCACTGGTAGAGATAATAGGGCCTGACACGGATCTTCAGCAGTCCGTGAACCAGCTCCTTCATAGTCTCGACGTCGTCGTTTATACCGGCCAAAAGAACCGTCTGGCTGCCCAGGGGGAGCCCTGCGTCCGCCAGCCGCTCACAAGCCTGCTTCACTTCAGGAGTCAGCTCGTCGGGGTGGGTGAAATGAACGCTCATCCACAGGGGGTGATAACGCTTCAGCATGCGCGTCAGTTCGGGCGTGATGCGCTGCGGGATGACAGCCGGCACCTTGGTACCGATACGCAGGAACTCCACATGGGGAATACGGCGCAGCCGTGAAAGCAGCCATTCCAGGCGATCATCCGAGAGCGTCAGCGGATCTCCTCCGGAGAGCAGAACGTCTCTGATGGAGGGATGGGCCTGGATGTAATCAATGGCCTGCTCCCACTGCTGGGTGTTGAACCGGTATTCTCCTCCCGGATTTCCAACCATGCGCGAGCGGGTGCAGTAGCGACAGTAGACGGCGCAAAAGCCCGTCACCAGAAACAGGACCCGATCGGGATAACGGTGGACCAAGCCAGGTACGGCCGAGTGGCCGTCCTCGTTCAGCGGGTCATCCGCTTCACCTGCCGTCTTCAGGTACTCATCCCCGACCATGATGACTGTCCGGCGCAGAGCCTGCTGCGGGTCGAACTCGTCCAGCAGGCTGGCGTAATAGGGAGTGATCCCCACGGGAAGGCTTCCGGAGTGCCGCTCAAGGGACTGGCGTTCATCCTGCGAAAGCTGGATGATGCGCGAGAGTTCATCCAGGTCCTTGATCCGGTTGCGGACCTGCCATCTCCAGTCGTTCCAATCCTTCGAAAGCGCTTCCGGATAAAATCGCTTACGAAACACCTTGCTTCGTGAATTGACTGTGCTTCTGGGGACAAGCGTGTGGAGCGGGAAATAAAATGGACCTCCCGAGTGCTCTACCTTGAGATTCTGAAGAGGCAGGGAACTACCGGGAGGCTGAGATTCAGCATCTTCGACACTAATTTTCATGTTGTTGGTTCCTCCATTCATGGATGGTGTTACTAGTCGGCCGATTCTAGACAGTATTCCTGTCGTTTCTGGCTAGTCACGATTTCTATAGATTAAATGGGATTCTGAAGGCGAGTTGGTTGCAGGGGGGCTTTTACCTCAATTGAGAAAATCATCCTTCAACACGCTCCGCATTATACGAGATTTCTCATTTCAAGATAAAAAATAATTTGCTGTGATGCAAGATTCTATCTGATGGGGCGCAAGTCGGTCTTGCGCGCTCCCGTCTGGGCGCGGTCCTGAAGGGCCGAGTCGATCAGAACGAGAGCCGTGACGGCTTCGATGATAGGGACTGCTCTGGGCAGGACGCATGGATCATGGCGTCCTTTGGCGGCCAGCCGCACTTCCTTTCCGGAAGCCGTCACCGTGTTCTGTTCCATGTTGATGGTGGCAGTCGGCTTAAAGGCGATGCGGCAAACAATGGGCATTCCGTTGGAAAGGCCTCCCTGAATTCCTCCGCTCAGATTGGTACGCGTGCGAATTTCGCCGCTCTTCATAATGAATTCGTCATTGTGCTGGGAACCGGTCAAAGTGACGCCTCGAAAGCCACTGCCGATCTCGACTCCTTTGCTGGCCGGGATCGACATATAGTGATGGGCTAACTTCGCCTCCAGCTTATCGAATACGGGTTCACCCCAGCCGGCAGGACAGCCGCGGGCCACTACTTCGACCACGCCGCCCAGCGAGTCACGATTTCTGCGCGCCTGATCTATCCGCTCGGCGATTTGCCCGGCCAGGGCCGGATCAGGACAGCGGACCGGATTCGTTTCGACTTCCCGGCGGGTGATGGTGTCGTAGTCCACCTCTGCCAGCTCGAGAGTATGGACCTGGCGAACCCAGCCCACGATTTCGATCCCATATTCCAGGCCCAGCCATTTCTGAGCAACGGCGCCTGCGGCCACTCGCGCCGCCGTTTCGCGGGCGCTGGCGCGCCCTCCGCCCATCCAGTGGCGGACGCCGTACTTGAAGTCATAAGTCATGTCCGCGTGGGAGGGCCGGTAGATGTCCTTCATCTCCTCGTAGTCAGATGGGCGGGCGTCTTGGTTCTCGATCATCATGGCGATCGGGGTTCCCAGAGTGACTCCCTCAAAGACGCCGCTCATGATGCGAATCTGGTCTTGCTCTTGGCGCTGTGTGGTCAGCTTGCTTTGCCCGGGGCGGCGACGATCCAGCTCCTGTTGAATGTCCTGGGGTTCAAGAGGAAGTCCAGGTGGGCAGCCGTCGATCACCACGCCAACGGTGTCGCCGTGGCTTTCGCCCCAGGTGGTCACGCGGAAGAGAGTTCCAAAAGTATTGCCCGGCATCCGTTTCCTTCGTCCTTTTCCTGCAGGGCCTTTTACGCCCGGCCCGCCGCAAAGTCAAGCCGCGCCTGTTGACAGGCCTACGAAGCCGGACTAGTATCGGGCGGATGGGTCAGAGATTCGCAATCCTGTTTAGCGTCGGACTTATGCTGGGCTTTGGCTGCCGTCCGGAGCCGGGTGAGCCGGCTCAGCCGGAAGAGAGTGTAAGGGCTTTCGTTGGAGCACGGATAATCGATGGCAGCGGCAATGAACCGGTTGATAATGCTGTCATCCTCGTCCGCGCCGGCCGTATTGAGGCCATTGGGGCATCTGACTCGGTTGAAATACCACAGGGCGCGCAACGGATCGATCTGGCCGGAAAGTCGGTCATCCCCGGGCTGATTAATGCTCACGGCCATGTAGGCGCCAGCAGAGGACTCCTGTCCGGACCGGAGTATTACACCGAGGAGAACATTCTGGATCAGACCGTTCTGTATGCGCGCTACGGCGTAACGACGGTCCTGAGCCTGGGAGATGACGGCGAGGCGGGAATTCGCGTCCGGGAGTCTCAGGATACAGCCGAACTGGACCGGGCCCGTCTTTATGTAGCCGGGCCGGTGATCGCGGCGGAAACTCCGGAAGAGGCGCGCCGCAAGGTCAGCGAGGCTGCGGCCATGAACGTCGATATCATCAAGATCCGGGTGGATGATTTCTTAGGCACTCGGGAGAAGATGGCGCCCGAAGTCTACCAGGCGGTGATCGATCAGGCACACCAGGAAGGCCTGCGCGTCGCTGCTCATCTTTTTTATCTGGAGGACGCCAAGTCGCTTTTGCGTTCCGGAGTGGACTTTGTCGCCCATAGTGTCCGCGACCAGGAGGTGGATGCCGAGCTGATTTCGCTTTTAAAGGAGCGGGATGTCTGCCTGTGTCCCACATTGACGCGGGAGGTATCTACTTTTGTTTACGAAAGCCGGCCTGAGTTTTTTGATGATCCCTTTTTCCTGCGCGAGGCGGACCAGGAGGTTCTGGACGAGCTCCAGAGTCCCGAGCGCCAGGAGGAACTGCGCGACAATCCGGCGGTCCAGCAGTACAAGCAGGCGCTGGAGGTCGCCAGCAGGAATCTCAAAACGCTGGCTGATGCCGGGGTGGTGATTGCCTTTGGCACCGACAGCGGGCCTCCGGGTCGCTTCCAGGGCTATTTCGAGCATATGGAATTCGACCTGATGTCCAGGGCCGGCTTGAGCCCCATGCAAATCCTGATGTCGGCTACGTCAGACGCCGCCGACTGCCTGGAGCTGGATCAAATTGGAATGCTGGAGCCTGGGAAATGGGCGGATATGGTTGTTCTCGATGAAGACCCTCTGGCAGACATCCGCAACCTGCGCAGCATCCATTCCGTCTGGATCGCCGGCAACCAGGTACCTGAGTAACGGTGGGCTTTACTCAGCAGGCCGCAAGGACTATGATCCGGATCGGAACTGCGGGCTGGAACTATCGGGCTTGGGAAGGGGTGGTCTATCCTAATTAGTATCCTGGGTGCTGCTTGACACAGGATTCCGCACAGTTGCCCATCTGCGAGTCCTTGTCCCCGAAAGCACAGGAACTCTTGTCGCCGGCAATGTACATGATGCTCTCCTGCGGATGGACCTCTGGCGAGCAGATGATTTTATATGCTCGTCTTGTCCCCCGAGCGGAAGGTGCCTCTTTCAGCAAGGCGGTAAGCTCGACAGTTTTCTGCACCTCACAGCAGGGCGGCAGCTCGGGAACGGTATCACCATGCCTTCGGGCATTGGCCCGTGCTTCAAGGATTGGCCAGTGCGGAAGCTTGCGATTAGACTGGGCCTGAGCAAAATCGCCTAGACTCAACCCGAGAACAAGGGTTATCAACAACGTTACAACAACCGAGTAAGTCTTTTCCATGACTTGATCCATAATTTTACTTAAGTTAAAAACCCAGCCTCGTCCATTCCAGGTTGGGCTTGGATTGATTCTTGCCCACAGCTATCGCCGCTAGAACGGCCGGTACATAGTTTCGAGTTTCCTCAGGGAGCAGCTTTTGCCGGCTCATTTTCCAGAAATCACGGATGCCCGTGTTCTGAATGATGCGCAAAACCCGGTATTCCCCAGTATTATAACCGGCCAGCGCCAGCAACCAGTCGCCGAGCATTCCATGCAGATCTTTTAGATAACGGGCGGCGGCACGGCTTGATTTAACCGGGTCGTGCCGCTCGTCCACTTTACCGATTTCTTGCAACCCGTAGCGCCTTCCCGTCTCGGGAATGAACTGCCAGATGCCTTCGGCTCCCGCCGAGGAGCGGGCATAGGGATTGTAAGCGCTTTCTACCAGTCCCAAGTAAATCAATTCTTCCGGCACTCCCTCCTGGCGGAAGATCTCTCGCATCATCGACTCGTACTGCTCCAGTCGAGTCAGGCTGATCCGAACGTGATTGCGACCCTGGCCCTGGTAATAATTTACGTAAGCCTGCACTTCAGGAATTAAGCTATTACTTTCCCAAGTCATCCGGCTTTGATTCGCATCATTCGCGATACCAATTGGGCTTAGCTTCACAAAGTAGGCATGCACGGCGGGCTCATAAAAGAGAGCTTCATCCGCGCTGAGGATCACCTCCCGAGCCTTTTCGGTCTTTCCTTCCTGGTAGTAACGGTCAGCTTCCTTGAGAAGATCGGCCATCGCGAGCTGGCGGTCCAATTTCTGCTCCAGCCGATCTATTGCGAATGTTCGGTCGCCCTTACTATCAGCTTCAAGCGGATGAAGAGCGGTCCCTAACCAGAGAAGCGATAAAGCTGCGAGCAGCAGTTTCCTTCCTACTAGCACTTACTCTAATCTCCCTGATTGCCGGGATTGATCAGGCTTGGCATTCGATTCCGCCGCATAGCGGGCCAGCCATGAATCCGGCTCGTAAATATTGCTCCAGAGTAACTGGTACGCCTCTTCATCCATGGGCCGCTTGAGTTGAAACTGGAAATTTCTTTCACTGCCGAGAATAGAGTCTTCACGAGCCGTGACCCGGAAATTAAAGCGGGACATGCGCCCGATGCTTTCAATATCCGATATCAGCCACATGCGGGAATGTTCGGCACGAGTAGAAATAAAGTAAACCGCATCATCCGCAAACGTCAGATGGCCTTCGCAGCCCCCGGCCAACGCATGCTGGTGTTTGACAGGCAGAGAATAATAGACTTTTCCCTCAGGAGGCGTAAAAACTGCCGAGACCAGCGGAGTAGGTAAGCGTTCACGCAGAAATCGCACTACCTCGGGTGTAACTTCTCCCTCCACTAACTCGAATTCAAAATCACGATCCTTGTTCAATTTCCAACTGTCCTCGTAACTGAGAATTCGGATCTTTTGGGCCGATTCAATTCGCAAATCCTGAACATCGGTGTAAGTCCATTCCCGGGAATGATCCTTATGGCCCTCAGATTCGTAGACAATGCTATTCTCGGCTATGACTAGCTGACCTTCGCCATCTTTCCAGAGGTGGTCGTGTTTAACTTTGAAAGTGAAAGAAGGTTCTGGCGGAGCAGCCCGGGCGGGAAAGCTGAAAAAGAGCAGAAGTAAGCCCATGTATAAATTTTTCATCATCTTTTTACCTTTCTTGTTTTCTGCATTGCATTATCTACCGCACCAACACGACGGCCAGCAACTCTTCCAGCCGGGCCAGAGCCCGATAGAAATCACTGATTTCTTCGTGATATTGAATCTCATAGTTCAGAATCGTGAGGGCATTTTCAACCAGGGCGAAGAAATCAACGGTGCCCACCTGGTAACCTGAGAGGGCGGAATCCAGGGAAGCAGTGGCTTGAGGAATAATCCCGGATCGATAAAGCTGAGCCAGACGCTGGGAGGTGCGAGCGCTTAGATAGGCGTCTTTGATGCGAAACGTGACATCCTGCAGCTTGCTCTGGTAAAGATGGCGGGCCTCACTGAGTTCCTCCACATTTTCCTCAACACCCAGCCGCTCCTTTCGCCAGAAATAAAGCGGGATTGTCACTCCGACCTGGTACTCGTACATATTCTCAAAACTTCCGCCCCTAGGCAGATAGCTGATGGAGCCTGTGAAATCGGGATAAAACTCCTTGTTGGCCAGGTCCAGTTCCAGGGAAGCTCTTTCGATTCCCAGCCGTTCCGCCTCGATTTCCGGGTTGCTCTCTCTCGCTGCCAGATACAACCGTTCCAGGGAAAAGGGAAGTTCAGTTGGGATGTCCTTGATCTCGTTGACAGTAGCGAGGTATACATCGGGAGAGCGATTGAGCAGAGAATTGATCCTGGCTTGCACGCTCTCCCGCCGCTCGCCTAAGAGTTCCAGGCGTTCCTGAATGAGTGAAATCTCTACTTGAGATCGCAGGACGTCCTGTTGAATTCCCTCGCCTACGCTATACCTGGCCTCGGCAATTCTCGACAAACTGTGTAGCAGTTCGCCATAGCGGTCCAGAATGGCTCGCGCCTGGTCAATGGAATACAGCTCAAAGTAGGCCTCCTTGACCTGCTGAATGACATCCAGCGTCACCGCTTCATAAAACTCGGCAGTTCTGGCCGCATCGGTCTCGGCAATATCTCCTTTGAGCGACAGCTTTCCCGGCCAGGGAATCGATTGCATGAACATGAAAGACGCCCAGGAAACCGGCCCGTCACCGATCGTGGAAAAAGGCAGGAGGTTTCCCGAGCTCATCGAACCAAAGGTGATTTCCGGATCGGGTGGAGTCGATACCTGCGAGGGCACCTTGGTCGAGGCCTGCCATTGGTTTCGGGCCGCTTGGATCGAGGGGTTAGACAAGAGCGCTTCCTGGACCAGGCTTTGAAGGATGGGGAAATGGGCAGTATCCGCATCTTTCAATTCGTAAATGAGAGCCCCTTCAGTTCTATGGTTTTGCTCCATTTCCTTGACGTTCCCGAATAGTGGAGACGCGAACAAGTAGATGGCCACTAATACCGTTTTCAATGTAAGAGAAGAGATCTTCATCATGATTTGACACCTTTACTCAGTGCGAATATTGATTCGAGCGTTTTGTGGTCCCTGAGCAGTTTCAAAGGCAATTCGCATTTGCCACTCCCCAGCCATGGATAAGTTCACCTGGCCGGACATGTCGCCGGAGTCACCGGGCTCGATTTGGGCTCCTTCCTGCATGGCCGGCATGGTGCCCATAGCCGGCATGAAGAACTCCACCTGGACGTTGTTAATCTCAAGCGGTTCACCGTCTGCTGTCCGGAACGAAATCCGGAAGCGATTGCTGCCGGAAGTAAAGTTCCCTTCCGGAGTGGAAACCTCGAGCTGGATACCGGCGACTTGCTGCTGGGCTACTGGAGTCATCGATTCGCCGCCCCGGGCCACTGGCATCCAAACCGATACGGCTCCTGCTAACAACCCCACCAGGATGGACGCTGCAATCCAGGTCCAGGCGGTGCGCCGATCGGCGGCCAGCGGCTGCAACTCGCCCGGCTCGGGCAGCGCTTCAACCGGCCCTTCGCGTTCAGGCCGGCGCCGGAACGGGTTCATGTCGCTCAAGATGGCTCGGCCTCCCTCCATCTCCCAGCGCTTCCAGACGGCGAAGATAGCCGGGTAAATGGTCAGTGTCAGGAAAAACGAGGTTATCAGGCCACCCACCATGGGAGCGGCCATTCGCTTCATCACGTCGGCTCCGGTTTCCGTCACGGGCGCCCACATGATTGGCAGTAATCCAACGATAGTAGTCATCACCGTCATCACCTTGGGACGCACGCGCTTCACGGCGCCGTAGTGGATCGACTCCATGAGGTCGTTCATGTTGCGCATCTTCCCTTCTTCCTGCCACTTCCGGTGCGCCATCTGCAAATACAGGAGCATGACCACTCCGGTCTCGGCGTCCAGTCCGGCCAGGGCGATAATCCCGACCCAGACGGCGATACTAAGGTTGTAATCCAGCAGCCACAGGAGCCAAAACGAGCCAATAAGCGAAAAGGGTACGGCCAGCATCACGATCAGAGGCTCTTTCCAGGAGCCGAAATTGATGTAGAGCAGCACGAAAACGATGAAGAGCGTGAGCGGGATGATATAGGTGAGCCGTTCCTTCATGCGCAGCAGGTATTTGTATTGTCCGGTCCATTCGAGTCGATAGCCCGGAGGCAGATTGACGTTCTCCTGCACGATCTGCTGAGCGTGCTCCACATAGCCTTCGTAATCCTGGTCGGTGACGTCCACGAAAACGTATCCCACCAGTTGGCCGTCTTCGTCCCGAATCATGGGAGGCCCCTGATTGAATTTGATATCGGCCAGCAATGAGATGGGGACCTGAGCGCCGATGGGGGTGGGTACATAGACGCGGCGCAGCGCCTCGATGTCGTCTCGCAGCTCTCGGGGGTAACGGACGTTAATCGGATAACGCTCCCGTCCCTCGATCGTATAGGAAATGTTTTTGCCTCCGATGGCGGTTTCGATGAGATCTTCCACATCGCCAACCGTCAGTCCGTAGCGAGCCGCCTGCTCCCGGTTAATCTCGAAATCGAGATAGTAGCCTCCCATCACCCGATCGGCGAAGACGCTGCGGGTGCCTTCTACCTCCTGCAGCACATTCTCAATATCGATAGCGATTTTCTCGATGGCCTCCAGATCGGGGCCAAAGACCTTCACTCCCAGGTTACTGCGAATTCCCGTGGAGAGCATCTCGGTACGGGTCTGCACCGGCATCCACCAGATATTGGCCATACCCGGAAACTTCACTTGAGCATCCATCTCTTTAATCAACTCGTTCCAGGACTTGGGCCGCTCCTCCGGCCAGAAATAGCGGAAGGGCGGCTTGATGAATTCGGGCATCCAGCTCGAGTGCCAGCGTTCCTCCTGAACGGGTTCCCACTCCTCCTGTGGCTTCAAGAGAACCACCGTCTCTACCATGCTCAGCGGAGCCGGATCGGTTGAGGTATCGGCGCGGCCGATCTTCCCGAAGACTCGCTCCACTTCGGGAAACTGGCGCAGAATTTTGTCCTGTGTTTGAAGGATCTTGGAGGCTTCCCCGATCGGCATTCCCGGCACCGCCGTGGGCATGAACAGTATCGATCCTTCATTAAGCGGAGGCATGAATTCAGAACCGAGCTGCATGAAGATCGGGATAGTGGACAGGATCAACAAGAAAGCGACCAGGATCATGACCTTTCGAAAGCGCAGGACGAAATTGAGAACCGGAGTATAGATCCAATGTAGAAATCGACTGATCGGATGGTTATCTTCGGAGCGTATCCTGCCTTGAATCAGCAGAGCCCCCAGCGCCGGCACCAGTGTGATCGCCAGCAAGGCCGCAAAGAACATGGAGAAGGTTTTGGTATAGGCCAGAGGTTTAAACAGGCGTCCTTCCTGGGCCTCCAAGGTAAAGACCGGAATAAAGGAAACCGTGATCACCAGCAGTGAGAAGAAGATCGAAGGTCCTACTTCCTTAAACGATTTGATGAGGACATCTGATCTGTTTCCTGGACGGCCCTGGGAGTCCCAGGCCTCCAGGTTTTTATGCGCGTTTTCCACCAGCACAATTGAGGCGTCCACCATGGCCCCAATGGCGATGGCGATTCCCCCCAGCGACATGATGTTGGCGGTCAGCCCCATGTAGGCCATGGGAATAAATGAGAAAAGGACGGCCATAGGCAGCGCCAAAATCGGGATCAGAGCCGTGCGCAAGTGGAGCAGGAAAACGATGATGATAATACTGACCACGATGATTTCCTCGGTCAGCCTATGTTGAAGCGTGTCAATGGCCCGAAGAATCAGATCGGATCGGTCATAGGTGGTGACTACCTTCACTCCCTCGGGCAGCGAGCCCTCGACTTCCTTGAGGCGCTGCTTGACGGCATCGATCACGGTCAGAGCATTCTCGCCGTAGCGCATGATCACGATTCCGCCGACGACCTCTCCCCGCCCGTCCAGTTCGACAATCCCTCGGCGCATGTCGGGACCGTACTGGACCCTTCCCAGATCCCGAACCTGGATAGGCGTGCCGGAATCGTTAACCTTGACCGGGATACTTTCAATATCCTCAAGAGAGTCGATGTAGCCCCGGCCTCGGACCATGTACTCGGTAGTGGCCACTTCCAGGACCCGGCCACCCACGTCGTTGTTGCTGTCTTTGATGGCCTGAATGACTTTATTCAGGGGGATGTTGTAGGCCAGCAGCTTATTGGGGTCCAGCTCGACCTGATACTGCTTGACGTAACCGCCTACGCTGGCCGCTTCCGCCACGCCCGGCACGGATTCCAGCCAGTATCGCAGATACCAATCCTGGAAAGATCGCAGTTGAGCCAGGTTGTGTTGCCCCGTCTCATCCACCAGCGCGTATTCAAAGATCCAGCCCACGCCGGTAGCGTCCGGGCCCAGCTCCGGGGTGACTCCTTCCGGAAGCTGGCCCGTAATCCCCTGCAGGTATTCCAGAACCCGGCTGCGGGCCCAGTACATGTCGGTCCCGTCCTCAAAGATGATGTAAACGTAGGAGAATCCGAAATCTGAGATCCCCCGGACGAGCTGCACGTTGGGCGCCGCCAGCATGGAAGTGACGATTGGATAGGTGATCTGATCCTCCATCAGATCCGGGCTGCGCCCCGGCCATTCCGTATAAACGATCACCTGGACATCAGAAAGGTCCGGTATCGCATCCAGGGAGATGCTGGAAAGCGACCAGATCCCCCAGACCAGGCCAAAGGTCAGCGCCAGGAAGACGAAAAATCGGTTTCTGGCACTGAATTCAATGATTTTTTCGATCATAAATCACCCTTTGGCTTCGGCGTCTCCCAGGCGGCTTCTACGCCCTGCACCTTGGATTCAGCATCGATCAGGAAATTGGCGGCGGATACGACTTTGTCTCCGACTTTGACCCCCTCTAAAATCTGGTAATAACCATCGGCTTCAACACCCAGCTTGACCCGGCGCAGTTGCATACTGCCGGACCCGAGGTCTACAAAGACCAGGTCTCGGGTTCCCGTCCTCAAGACGGCGCTTTGCGGAACGGTCGGATAGCTTCCCAGCGGAATATCAATATTGACATTCACATACATGTTCGGTTTGAGTTTGAGATCCGGATTGACAAACTCAAGGCGGACCTGCATGGTGCGAGTGTTCTGCTCCAGGTGCGGGTAGACATAGGTGAGCTTTCCCCGAAAGACTTCACCCGGATAGGCCGGAGTCGTCATGGAGACCATCTGGCCTGGCTTCACATACGAGATCTCATTCTCGTAGATATCCACCATGGCCCAGATCCGGGTATGGTCGGCAAGGCTGTAAACCTGGGTCCCCGGATTGATGTACATATTGGGATAGGCATTCCTGGCGATGACGTGCCCCGAAACCGGCGAATAAACGATCAGATTCTTTTGGGCTTTCCCTGTCTTCTCCAGTTCTCGAATCTGCTCATCGGTGATATCGAACAGTTCCAGCCGGCGGCGTGTGGCTTCCAAAAGCGATCTGGCCCCGCTAGAGACGTTTTGGAAACTGCTGGCCGATAACTCTTCGGCGGTTCTCAATGCCAGAAGATACTCTTCTTGAGTGGCCACCAGCTCCGGGCTGTAGATCGAGAATAGCGGGTCTCCTTTCTGAACATGCTGTAAATTGAAATCGACAAAAACTTTCTCGATCCAACCCTTGATCTTGGTATGGATGTGCTCGATCTTGGTCTCATCCAGCTCGATCGTGCCTACGGTGCGAATGGCCTTGCTCAGGGGCCGCACCGCTACCTGGATAGTCTGGACCTTAATCAACTGTTGCTGGCGAGGATCGATTGTGAATACCGATTTGTCGGCTGCCGCTTCTAGACTGCCGGGAAGGCCTTGCGCAGGCCCTGGCCTCACTGGGATTAGATCCATGCCACAGATTGGGCATGTCCCCGGCTCCTTCATCTTGACCGAAGGGTGCATGGTGCAGGTCCAGTAATCGATTTCGCCGTCTGCACTTTTGACGGGAACCAGATCGTGCTCATGTTCCTCCGCTCCCTGAGCCGGCTGAAAGAAACTGCCCTGGTTGAAGAGGAAGTAGACCAGTCCAAAAGCGGCTAAGCTGGTGAAGGTGCACAATATAAATAATGTTGTTCTTTTCATGCTACTAAAACTCTCTTGTGAAATTAGCGAATCAGAGGCTGCTGGAGCGCATACGCTGCCGAGATTGTCGGAGGCCGGGCGCCCTCAGAAAGCTCACCGCTCATTCCTACGAGCGGACACACTTCTACTTAGGGAGTTCTAGATCAGGAAGGAAGTATTGAGAACGTACAAAGATTCGCCCCTGGGAAGGCGAATATCAGAGTCTGCAGGATTAAAAACCTGGGCAAAAGCTGGCTCTTTGTCAACTCTAAAGGCCGGAAGCAGATGAGCTACTTGCTTTAGCGCCTCATCGAGCGAGGACTTTTGAGGCTTGACCGGGACATTTTCCCGATTAAGGTCGCAGAGATTTCCGCAGGTGTTTGCCTCAATAAAACAGGAGTAAGTTGAACCCAAAACCATGCGCTCGGCACAGTCCACCGGCTCCTCACCGCCGGCACTGGCGCAGACGTGAGAAATCCCCAACTGGGCAATAAGGATCGTTACCAGAAAAAAGCCTGCTACTTTGCGCACGAAATAATCATACATAAGGCCGGGGTTTAGGTCAACAGGCCGGCAAGCCGCCCTCGCGAACTCATAGCTTCCGCGGGCAAGGCCGAGAAGCGCGACGGCGGCAGGGCCGGCAGCGTAAGGTCGCGCGCCATGCCCGCCGCCAGAATCCTTAAATGAACGGTATTGTGCTTAGACTTGATTATGCATGAGTCTATAGTATATAAACTACGGTTATTCCGGGCACTCATACGTAGTCGCTTCGCAGCAGGAGTCCATGCGCATGTCAGATTGATCGTACCTGCTCATCTCAAAGCTCTCCACTTGCAAAAAGGCGAGCGGCAACCAACAAAGAATACAGATAATGGGGGGTATTTCGATGTCTAATCGACGATTCAAATGCATGATTGGCGCCGGGGCAGTCCTATTTTACCTGGCGGCATCAGTTGTTTTTGGGCAGGTAGAGACCGCCCGGATTACCGGCATTGTGAGCGATGCTTCGGGCGCCGTGATTCCCGGCGTGGAAATCACGATCACCCACCTGGAAACGAATCGGCAAATCCTGGCAGTCACGGATGACGAGGGCCGCTATCAGTCTGTTGCTTTGCCTGTCGGGAATTATCGTGTTTCGGCCGAATTGCCCGGGTTTAAGCGCTTCGTCCGAAGTGGAATTCGGCTGCGGGTTCAGGATGTTGCGATGGTGGATTTCACCCTCGAGGTGGGAGAGGTCACGGAAGAGGTCCAGGTCGTTGCGAGCGCGCCGGTGCTCAACACGGCTGAGGGAAGTCAGGGGCAGGTGATCGATAATAAGCGGATCATAGATATGCCTCTCAATGGCCGGGACTACATCCAACTGGCTCTTCTTTCCGCCGGAGCCGTACAGCCGGTCGGAGGTCGCGCCGGGGGCTTTAGCACCGGAGGGCAACGGACCACTCAGAACAACTACATATTAGACGGAGTGGATAACAACAGCGTCGAGTTGGCCACCGCCGGGCGCAGAGCCGAAATGGTGAAGCCCTCAATTGACGCCATTCAGGAGTTCAAGGTGCAGACGAACGCCTATTCGGCTGAATTCGGACATGGCACCGGCGGAGTCATCAACGTGACTACAAAGTCGGGGAGCAACGGATTTCATGGCACCGTCTACGAGTTCCATCGAAACGATGTGCTCGACGCCAAGAATTTTTTCGATCCTGCCGATGAGGACAAGCCTCCCTTTAAACGAAACCAGTTTGGATTCTCCTTTGGAGGTCCGATTATCAAGGATCAGACCTTCTTCTTCGGCGACTACGAAGGCACCCGCATTCGGGAGTCCCGAACCGTAGTGAGCACCATCCCCACTCTAAAGATGAGGACCGGCGACTTTTCAGAAATTGAAGACACGATTTTCAATCCGGCAACTTTTAATCCCGAAGATCGGACCCGCCAGCCTTTCCCCGGGAATGTCATCCCTGCAGAGCAGATCGATCCACTGGCGCTCAAGCTGATCAATCTGTACCCGGAGCCTCAAAATAATAATCTGAGCGACAACTTCGTGTTTAACCCTCCCAGTATTGAAGACGTGGACAAATTCGACATTCGCCTCGATCACCTGTTTAGTCAAAGCGACAACATTTACTATCGCTTGAGCTTTCACGACGACATCTTCCCCGCATCGCTCAATCTGCCGGCTCCGGCCTTCGGAGGGGGCGCTTTCGACGGAACTGTCAGAGGCTGGAATACGGGCCTGGTTTGGAACCATGTCTTCTCACCCGGCTTAATCACCTCCAACCGGGTAGCGTGGAACTTCGCCGGTTTCACACGAGCTAATCCGGCTGAGGCCGGCCAGGAAAACTTGAGTGCTCAACTGGGAATACAGGGTGTGGATCACACGATTCCGGGAGGCATGTCCCAATTTGGTATTTCAGGTTACCGGGCTCTGGGGCTGCCCAGCTTTAACGGAGTCAGCCGCAATTCCCAGAATCGCCAGTTCATCAGCGACACCACCTGGATTCGCGGTAGTCATAATTTGAAATTCGGCGTGAATATTCTGCGCACCCAGAACAATATTTTTAACGTGCGCAATATTAACGGGCAGTTTTCTTTCAACGGCAGGTTCACCCGCAATCCCAATACAGGCCAAGACGGTGATCCCATGGCCGACTTCCTGCTGGGCTTATCCTCCGGGTTCCTGAGCAGTACTCCGATCATTGTCAACCTGCGCGGCTGGCTGCACGGGATTTATCTGCAGGATGACTGGCACGTCACGCCCGATCTGACCCTGAACCTGGGACTGCGCTATGAGCTGGCGCTTCCTTACCAGGATAAGGAAGACAGAATGACGCAGTTCGATCTGGACTCGGCCCCTGACAACCCGCGACTGATTCCGGCCGGAACTGAGGGGGAGGGGCGCTTTCGCCGTTCATTGGTGGCAACTGACACCAATAACTTCGGTCCCAGAATCAGCTTCGCTTACCAGATCATGCCCCAGACCGTCATCCGAGGCGGATACGGTATCTTTTACGGCTACCTGGAACCGAGCGGCGATGCTGAAAATCTCATGGGAAATCCGCCCCATGCGCTGGGCGTCGTCCTCACGACTGATGGAATTACTCCAGCCTTTCTCCTGGTGGATGGCCCCCCGCCCGACATCCTCACCATCGAGAAGGCCAGTAGTTTGCGCTTTTCTTCTTTTGAGACGAGGCCTTCCTCTGACTACAGCCAGCAGTGGAATCTAAGTATTCAGCGCCAGCTCGGGCAGGACTGGCTTTTGGAAGTCGGCTACTTTGCAGCCAAGGGAAATCATATACTGAGAAGAATTCAAGGCAATCCGGCTCCGCCTGGACCGGGCAACATCAACGCCAGGCGCCGACACAAGAGTATCGCCATTCCCGGAAGTGATGTAGTGGTTTCGCCATTAGGCCCTACTTTTCGGCACGAATGGAGCGGTAACTCTATTTACCACTCCATGCAAAGCAAAGTAGAAAAGCGTTTTTCGTCCGGCTTTACCATTCTAGGTTCCTATCTCTGGTCGAGATCCATCGGGGACACCTGTGGGTTCGCCGGCTCAGGCAACGCCGGAGGATGTGGTTTCCAGGATTCGAACAATCTTCGAGCCGAGAGAAGTTTGGACAACCAGCACATCGCACATCGGTTCGTCACTAGTTCTATCTGGGAGTTGCCATTTGGACGAAGCCGTCGTTGGGGTTCAAGTTGGAACAGTATGGCCGAGGTCATTCTGGGAGGCTGGAGCCTTTCCGGGATCGTCACCTTTAGTTCGGGAGCGCCTTACAGCATCCTGGTGAACGGTGATCCCGCAAACACCGGAGATATCAACCGACCTAACCTGGTGGGCAACCCCAATCTGGATGATCGTGCAATCGATCGCTACTTCAACACGGAGGCGTTTGAGCCCAACCAGCAGTTCACGTTCGGCAACCTGGGCCGAAATACCATGATCGGGCCGAGTTTTCAGCATTTGGACCTTGCCGCCCTCAAGAGCTTCCAAGTTACTGAAGATGTGCGTGTTCAATTCCGGTTCGAAGCCTTCAACGCGACCAATACACCTCACTTCAATCTTCCCGGGAATAACTTGGGGACGCGAAATTTTGGGCGCATCACCGGCGCGGGCCGTCCCCGCAACCTGCAGTTTGGACTGAAGATTATCTTCTAACGCGCACTTCGGGCTAAATTCGACTTCTCCTGGGTCCGCATTCTCAGTTTTGAGGAGAACGCGGGCCGGCGGTCTGTGTACTGATCATCCCATGTTTTCGGGAGCTCAAACCAGACATCATCAAAGGTGTGGCGGTATTCCGCAGCCGGCTCAAAGGGGCTGTGAACCGCTTTATGACCGACAAACATCATGAAGGGGGTTCGCTTTTCTCGCTCCTTCAAAAACTCGAGCGCAAAGCGAGAGTGTTACGAAGGAATTTCTAAAGTTGGCGCCCTGCTGGAGCAGCCGATCCAGATTGGTGGACAGCCAGGACTGCCGTCCGATGGCTCTTATAGCATCCCAGCGCTGGTCATCCGTGTAGATAAAAACAATATTTGGCCGATGTAATTGTGCGGAGCGGCTCGGCTTGGCCAGCAAATTTGCCACAGCAGGCGCTGCTGTCGAAATCCCCAGGGCCTGCCCCATGAAGCTTCGACGATCCAGCTTTTGTTCTTTACTCATCGGTCTTCCTTTAAGTATCGGTTGTCGCCTTTGAGGTTGTTTTGCTCGACCTTCGCATTGTGGAGCTTGAACGTGATGGCGGATGCTTATACTGCCTGTGGCTCAATTATCCCCTCGGTGATGGGCGGGTCGTTAAGCTGTCGTGATTCAGCCATTTGCCAATGGTTTGATCGGAATCTGCTCCAGGAGCAGGCAATAGGATCTTTACGGCCAACGAAAGGCAACCCTGTCTGTATCGGCTTGCCGCCTGCGCGCGAATTTCGCCATGAGAATACAAGCCGATATAATTGATTACGGAGGTTGCCATGCGAATCAAAGTGAATCGGATGTCCCTGATCCCGGTTTTCCTTATTCTGTTCGTCTCTGCCTGCACGACCACGCAGGCGCCGGAGACCCAGTTCGACGATACGGCCATTACGGCGGAAATCAAGGCCGAGCTAGTCTCTGACGGGCTGGAGACCCTGACCGCTGTAGAAGTAAATACCACGAACGGTGTCGTAACCCTGGCTGGTGAAGTCCGAAGTGAAGAGCTTAAGCGCAGAGCCGAGGAGATCGCGCACTCCGTCGAGGGCGTTCAAGAGGTGCACAATAACCTGCAAGTGGCGGAGCCGGAACGCGAAACGATACCGCCACCCGAAACGGCCCCGGTACCCTGACTGTAAAAAACATCCTCCACCACTGAGACACGCAAACGCGCGGACTCAGATGATAATGGTTCCCAGGAGAAGACCTATGGTAATCACACGAAGTCTCGGGATGCTGTTGCTGGGCATCTATCTTGTCCTGACAGGCTTGGCTGCTTTCATCCCGCTTGTCGGTTCTCTCGGCCTGCTGCTGGCTGTACTGGCACTGCTTGCCGGCATACTCATCCTGATCGGGCGATAGAAAATCGATAGGCCCGAAACGGGTTTTTGGGAAGGGTTTTTAAGGCGCGAATCACGCGAATCAGGGTTTTGGATCGCGGTAGATAACGGAGAGGATGAGGGCGTCGTTGGCGGGTTTGGGCTCGAGACGGATGAGGGCGCCGGTGAAGCCGGATAGTTTCGACCCGGTCACCCGGTGAAATCAGGATGCGCTCGCCGGGATGGAAGCGCGGCTCCAGGTGACGCAGCGGCGGAGATTTTCTGCTCCGGGCAAAGGACGATGGCCACGCGGTCGGGGAAGATCTGAAAAGGGTTTTGTCCGGGAGACCATCTTCTTTCCAAAAAGAACTCCGCAGAAGGAGCTTCAATCTTGCTTGGTTTTAGGGACGGTCCCCCCGCTGGGTCATCATGGCTGTGGTCGCCCGGGTGATGAAACGCTTACTCCCAACACAGCCAGAACAGGCGGCTCGGCTAGGACGAGGGTTCGGACCAGCCTGGGTTCCCTGAGCGCTAGGAGAAGACACGCGAACCCACCGTTAGAGGCACCAACCAGGTGGGCAGGCGCCAGGTGCAGAGCACGTAGAAAAGCGGCCAGATCGTCCACGAGGATGTCCAAAGAGAGATCGGCGTCGTCAGAAATCCCTTCATTCGGGTAGTAGTAGAGACAGCTGAAGGCCACGTTCGATACTTCGAGCCGAACACCTCCATTTGGTCTTTCCATGACCGCAGATCGTTGAGGACGCCGTGGACGAAGACGATCGGTTGGCCAGCCCCCTTGCTCGGTGTATTCGAGTCTTGTCCCGTTGACTTCAATATTGGGCATTGTCACCTCCTGTTCTTAACAGCACGACTCAGGCTAACGTGAGCCTATCCTGTGTCCTCTCGCCTGCCGTCCTCAAGATTTGGCGTAGAACACGCGAGTTGCCTTCTGGGCCGCATGTCGTCGTCGGATAACGATCAAGCTCACCGGCCGGGGCCGGCTTTGCGGCCCGGGTCAGGTGCAGCGCTTGGTTCGGCCTGCCTTTGCTTCGTCTATCGTTTCCCCGGCACGGCGAACTTGGTCGCCATGCGGCCGCCACGTTCACCGAAATAATGACGCAACCGCTCCGGGTCGGCGTGAGGATCGGC
>JBOGJG010000122.1:0-2855 GCA_050747825.1 Acidobacteriota bacterium
TTGAGCTCGAAGCGAATTTGGAACTCAGAACCGCAAGGGTCGATATCCCGGGCATTATGAGGAGCAGCGGCAAACCGATAATCAACAAGTTTAATGGTGAGCCGTTCCACGTTGCGCTGGCACGTCCGAGTGGCAGTTTCGAGTTCACCTACGCAGAAATCGGGCGAGGTACGACCTCGGTGACGGGTGCTATGGAGATGGCGTTCGAAGATTCATGGGCGCATTTTTGTGTGCACCACTTCAATCAGGATGGGTTGATCCGCGAAAGATCACGGCTCACAGCATGGCTGGAGCGCATGAGTCCGCGCTCCCGTGCATGACGGCAGTGGGGCAAGAGGAGACGTGTGGCCGTGTGGCGAGCACTTCGCCGGATAGCTACATAACAAGGGCGTGCAGCGGACGGGGGACAGCGTAGGCTTTTTTCCTGTTCATGTGTCTCGCACCTGTCCCCCGCCGCTGACGCCTAGCGCTATGCAATCAGAGGGAGCCCCTCGAGGTTCAATCTGAGTCTGACATATAAACTTACCTAATCTATACTTGCCTTATCTTCGCTAATCTATAAGGAGGCAAGATTATGGATGCCAAAAATCAGTTGATGCATGAGAAATCTAAACTGCTGACACGAATCGCAGAATTTGCTCAACGGGGCGAATCGCAGGAAGTTCTGGTTGCCGGTGAAAGGCTTGAGAAGGTCGAGGCTCTAATTGGCAGATATGAGAAACTTGTGCGCGATATTTCAGATCTGGACACCAAGAGTCCTAAATTTCAACCCTCGGAAGACACCCGAGAGGGTTCCAGAGTCACGAGCGACAAAGACTTCAGGAAACTGAGCGCGGTGTCGGGGAGAGGCATCGGTAGGACAATCCGCACGGACTTCTTGAAAAGAGTTTCTGAAGACGGTGTTCATCTTCGTCATGTCAGGGGCAGCATTTACGAAACCCAATCGGGACGTAAAGTTGGGATTGCTGTCGCCACGGAACGCAAATCCGATCGCTGGTTTCTGGGTCTGCCTCTTCAAGGCTTTGATCATGCTGTTTTGCTTTGCAAGCCCGATACCGGGAATACTATCGAAATCTGCCTCCCTAAAAATTTTTTTGACGAATACGGCGACAACATGAGTCATTCATTCAGGCGGCCAGATGAAATTCAATGTAGCCCACAGGGGAAATGGATGCGCGATATTAGTTCCGGGAACGGATGGGGTTAGCGTCTCTAAATTCCTAGGAGACTACTCGCTGTTGAAATAGCGTATGCTAGGAAAAGTCTGCATGCATAACATCGCGCTCCGGCTCGGCGGCTTATCCCGTGCCCCGTTACACGAGTATGAACACAGGATGAATGTGTGCCGCCCAAGGTAAGAGAGGTTATTTCGGAACTCGAACGGGCTGGCTTCGTCAACCGCGGAGGAAAAGGGAGCCATAGAAACTTTGTTCACCCGAAGGTGGCGAAACCCGTGACTATCTCTGGCAGGCCAGGTGACGATGCGAAACATTATCAGCTTCGAGCTGTACAGCTTGCAATCGAGGAGGCGAAGAAATGAAAGACAGTGCTAAGTACGTTAAGATCGTCGAGTGGTCGGAAGAGGATCAGTGCTATGTCGGAAGTGCTCCTGGCTTGATATACGGAGGCTGCCACGGAAGTAACGAAAAGGAAGTCTTCCACGAGCTATGCCAAGTCGTTGAGGAGGCGATTGAACTGCATAGAAAAGACGGTAAGCCGTTACCTCCTCCGACTTCTGGACGTGACTTTGCCACCAAGATGCAGAGTGTCGCATAACAACCGGCTTGAGAAGGACGCTCGCAAAGCTCGCGCCTCTCAGCCTTAACGTTAGCCAGACAGAGGAGCTCATGACGATGGACCCCAATCTCCGCAAGTTCGCCCTCACGACACACATCGCTCTTTCGGGCGGCTGGATCGGTGCGGTCTTTGCCTATCTGGTTCTCGTTGTTGCGGCTATGACGAGTCAAAGTGATCAGACGTTGCGTGCCGCGTGGATCGCGATGGAGTTGATCGGCTGGTACCTCATCGTCCCGTTGGCCCTCGCTTCATTGCTCACTGGGTTCGTCATGTCGTTGGGCACACAATGGGGCTTGTTCCGCCACTATTGGGTCTTGATTTCATTCATATTGACCACCGTTGTCACCGTCGTTTTGCTGCAACACATGCCGACAGTGAGCGCATTCGCAGGCGTCGCGGCTATAGCAAACGGTGCTAACGTCAGCGGGCTTCGCGGTGCGTTGCGGGGCGAACTCCTCCATGCGGGCGTCGGTGTGCTCCTGTTGCTCGTGATCCAGGCGCTGAATGTCTACAAGCCACAGGGCATGACCGCTTACGGCCGGCAAAGAGTCTCTCAGGTCGCTTTGCCCTCACGTTCCACCGACGACGTCGGGCCGAGACCAAGCCTCGGAGCCATCAGCAGGACACCGCGCTGGGTGCAGGTGGTGGGGATTCACGCCATCGGCCTGGCCCTGCTGTTCGTGGTACTCCATCTCACTGGCGGAGGCATGGGGAGCCATTGAAGTCTCATGGTCGACAGTCGAGGAGCGTCAAACATGCTGGCTAACCAGCCGCTGCAGCCGACCGGCTCCGCCGGCGGCTGAGCGGCAAGTCGTTAGGCGGACAGCGGGACCTGACACGAGGCGCTGAATGAAGGTCGCCGAATTGATCCGGTTCCTCGAGCAGGATGGATGGCGGCTGGCGAGGACCCGCGGTAGCCACCGGCAGTACAAAGAACGCGAACAAGCCGGGTACAGTGACAGTGGCTGGGAAACCGAGCTTGGACGTGCCACCCGGCACGTTGAACGCGATACTGAAGCAGGCAGGCCTGAAGAAGGCCGGGAGTGGCGAATGATGCG
>JBOGJG010000123.1:0-17437 GCA_050747825.1 Acidobacteriota bacterium
AGCGCTCTCCGTAAATGGCCAGCCCACCTGATAGAGATTCCTCGGCTTTCAGGCGAATGACCATTTCACCCGCCGCCGCGGCTTTCTTCAGGAGATGCACCGGGATGGCCGCGGTAATCAGATAGCCCGGATTAGGCTGACGCCTTTCGTCATTTTGTCGATTACATCTCTGATCCTTACCCGCCATCGGGTTTTTTACGGCGCAGGCTCTGAATCCACTTCCTGTCTCGTCACTTCGCGGGGCGAGAACGCTTCCTTCATTGATTTTCGCCGGCTCGACTTTTGGTTTCTCAGGCGCAGGAATTCCGCCAAAGCCCTTTGCTGCTCGGCGGTGTTGCCCAGGACCTTGTGAACTTGCGAAAGCTGGTAATAGGGAACCTCGTTCTCGGGGTTCAGTGAGAGGGCCTTTCGGAGATGCGCCAGCGCCAAGTCAGGCTTTCCCAGACCCATCAGCACCCGGCCCAGTCCGATCTGAGCCTCCTCAAAATCAGGATAATCCGTCAGAGCCATTTGAAAAAACTCGTGTGCTTTGTCGAGCTGGCCCCGCTTGCGATGCATTTCTGCCAGCTCGTACGCTGCATTGGCATTAGTAGGATCCAAGTGGAGCTCTCGCTCGAATTCCGTCATTGCTTCCGCTTGCAGCTCCGCCGGTGTGTTGGATCGCTGCGAGTGTGCCACAAGCGCTCGACCCAGGCGGAAATGGACACCGGGCCGGCCTGGATCGAGTGCCAGGATGTGCCGGTATTCTGTGATTGCCAGCTCATGCGACCCCTGACTTTCGTACATGTCGCCTGCCGCTTGATGCATCCAAACCGAATCTGATGCCACCTCTGAAAGTTTCCGCATTGTCAGGTATGCAAAGTTCGCATACAGTCGACTGCTGTGATAAAGGACCTCTGGGTCCTCGGGATAAAGGCGCATCAGTTGCAGGGCCACTTCCACCGCCTGGCTGTCGCGCTGTAATCCGGTGTAAGCCCTTTGCAGGTGAAGCCCGGCCAGTCGTCTTAATGCAGAATCAGACGCTTGACGGAATCCAAACTCCAGACCGGGCAGTGCCTCCTGGTAGCGGCCAAGTTCGGATAGCGACATCGCCTGGATAATCCTAGCGTTGGGTAAGTCGGGCTTCAGCTTCAAAGCCCGCTGCAGGGCCGGAACAGCCTGCGCAAAGCTTCCCTGCTGAAAGTAAATCAGGCCGAGCCTGGCCTGCACTTCGGCGCTCTGAGGATCCAGCTGTCGGAGCTTCTCGTACGCCTTTGCCGCCTCAGCATACCGCTTCTCGGCCAGCGCTCTTTCCCCCTCTTCAAAGTATCGTTGAAGGAGATTGGCGTCCGACGGCTGAGCCGGAAGGTACGAAACCGATAAGCACAAGAAGACGAGGGTTCCTCGCATGGTCCTCCTTTAGCAGGTTACTTCGGGCTGCAGGTCTGGCGGGCGATCTCCTTATCGCTTGTCGTCGCCCGCCAGATCAGCTTGCTGTGGCCAGTACGTCCGGATCAGTTACCAGAGGATCTTCAGACCAATCTGATTGATGCGGGCCGCCCGAGCAGACAGGACTCGACCGAATCGCCCATCAGCCCTGTTGCGGACCGGAACGCCCCACTGGGTGTGGTTGAAGGCATTAAATGTCTCCCATCGGAACTGAACGCTCACATCTTCCGCAACGGTGAAATTCTTGAAAAATCCCAGATCCCAGTTGTTAATGCCGGGGGCCTGCAAAATGCCGCGTCCGGAGTTGCCAAGGAACCCCGCAGCAGGCTGCCGGAAGGCATCCGTGTTGATCCACCGCTCAATGGTGCGTTTGAAGTTGCTGGGGTTCGGATCCCCGACCAGATCGGCCCGGTTGGTGCCAAAAGTATCGTTCAGGCCGCCAACATCGGCGGCCGTGATGGTCATTGGGAATCCCTTTTGGAACGTCGCGATGCCGTTCACCTGCCAGCCCCCCATCAAGGCGTTGGCGAGGCCGCTGGCGTTGCCCAGAAAACGCTGGCCGCGCCCGACTGGCAAGGCGTAAATGAAGCTGTTAACCAAACGGTGGTCCACATTGAACTCTGAGCGCCCACGATCACGCGCCACGTCGTGGTTGTTCAAAAAGCCCTGCCACCCGGCGCCGCCGTTGCCAATACCGGCGGCTGCGGATTTGTTGTCCATACTCTTCGCCCAGGTGTAGATGGAGGTGAAGATCAGGTTGTCGGTGCGGCGCTCGAGTCTGGTGTTAAACGCATTGTAACTAGAGTTGCCGGACCAGTCGCTGTCGATGTAAACGATGAAGTTCCGGTAAGGCTTCCGGGCGGCCACAGGGCAGTCCCCAGCCCGAGGGTTGGCTGCACAAAGAGCCGGATCTTTAAGCGGCAGAGCCTGCGCAATATTCCGCCGCATGAGCAGATGCGTCCCCTTGGTCCCGATGTAGTTGAGTTCGAGGGTGGTGCTTCCACCGAGCGCGCGCTGAATTCCGAGAGACCACTGCTGAACGTAAGGGTTCCGGGGTTCCGGTGACATGCTCACCGCCAGGAACGTGTTCGCTGCGGGCGTTGCCGGACCTAGATCGGCAAAGCTGGGAAACATCTGGTCCGTCGTCCTCAGATTGGTCTGGCCCAAAGTCTGAATATAGTTTCCGCGGCTCACATAGGGATAGATATCGGCGGCCCCATCGATCTCGCGTCCTTCGGCCGAATCGAAGAAGACTCCATAGCCGCCACGTATGACCGTTTTGTCAGAGGCGCGAAATGCAAAACCGAGGCGCGGCGCCCAGACGTTCTTGGAGGCGTCCCGGGGGTTGGGCCGCCCGGCAAACTTATAATAGCTGCCGTCGCCCACAATGCCCTTGTCCACCAGGGTCCGATCCGCCACCAGCAGGCCCCCTTTCGGATTGGACGGATCGCGCCAGCCCATCCGGTCGTTCGTTTCATGGGGGACGGTGCGGAAATCCCAGCGAAGCCCAAGATTCACGGTGAGGCGAGGGCTCACTTTCCAATCGTCCTGCAAGTACGGCGCAAAATACTGGAAGTTGAACTGGCGCGGATTGCCCGACCGACCCGGAACGCTGAAGCCAGCCGGCTGAAACACGCTGGCACCCGAAAAATACCCGAGCAGCATGTCCGCGACCGCGTGGTCTCTAGTCTTGTTGCCCGTGAAAAACCCGCTGAATGTGAATTGGCCCAGGAAATCGTTCGCCAGGTCTCGCTGAAGCGACCAATCGCGGTAGTTGGCGCCGAAGTACAGCGTGTGAGCACCATGAACCCAGGTGGTCGTATTACTCACGTCCCACATGGGTTGATAGCTCGCCTGGTAGTCGTTGACGGCGCTGCCGCCCCCGGAGAGTCCTACCCCCACCCCGCCGAACCCAACAGCAGGGTATGATCGCTGGTCGTCGCCCAAGTCTTTGAAGACGCCGGTCAACTTCAGCGGCTCGATATCGGCCGGGTCCGCCGTCGCCCCGTGCTGGTTGGCAGTGGCCCCCACGTAGCCGAACCGGAATTGATTTACGAAACTAGCGCCCAACGGCAGCGAATGGGAGACCTGCCAGTTCCGCGTTTTTTGAACGAAGAAGACATCGCCGAGTTCCGTAGTGTTGCGTACAATGGTGTTCGTGTAGTCCGTATCCGTATAACGTCCAAACACCGTTCCATAGCGGCCGAACTCATGATCGATTCGAATAGTGTACTGATCGGTATCGGTGGGCAAAGACCGACGCCGAATATAGTTGCCTTGCGGGAGGTCCGCATTCGGGGCGGGGATAAACTTGGCGCGCGCCAGATTGGCGAGGCGCGTGAAACGCTGCTGTGGGATCGTTTTGTTCGGGAAGGGCTGGCCCGTGAGAGGGTCGATGATCTCACTCGTGAACCGGCCGGCCAACTGATCCGGAGTCGGAACATTCAAAAAGTCCTGGAATCCCCTCCGGGTTCGCCCGCCTTCGTAGTTCACCAGCCAGAAGGTCTGGTCGCGACCGCTGTACGCACGCGGTATGTATACCGGACCTCCGGCAACGAAACCGAACTGATTTTGACGCAACTTCGATTTCGGACGCCCCACGAGATTATTGAAAAAGCTATTGGCGTCGAGAGCGTCATTTCTGCCAAACCAGAATAATGAGCCGTGAAAGTCATTCGTGCCGGACTTGCTGACGATGTTGATTTGATTGGCGCTGAAGCCATACTCGGCCGAGTAGGTCGAGGTCTGCTCCTTGAATTCCTGGATGGCATCCACCGACAAAATGGCGGCTGGCGTGCCCAGCGCCGTGTCGGTGTTCGAGGTCCCGTCCAGCAGATAGTTGTTCGAGGTCGGCCTCGCTCCGTTGATGCTGATCGCATTGCCGGCACCCTGTCGCATGCCGCCTTGCTCCCCGTTGGTTTCAACGGTCCCGTTACCCAGGAATAACAGCTGAAGGAAGTTCCGCCCGTTCAAGGGCAGGTCGGTAATCTGCTGCTGCGTGATCACCTGACCTACCGTAGAGGTTTCGGTGTCCAGGGCCGTCGCGGCAGCTTGCACTTCGACGACCTCGGTCACCTCTCCGACCTCCAGCACCAGGTCAACACGCAGGAACTGGTTGACCCTAAGCTGAACATCAGATTGCTTGGCCACACGGAAACCGGGCTGCTCCGCACTCACGGAATACACTCCGACGGGGAGAAGCGGAAACACATAGTCGCCGCTATCATTCGTTGTGGTCACCCGAGTCAGGCCCGTGAGTTGACTGCTTACGGTGACCGCTACCCCAGGCACGATGGCTTCTGTCGTGTCTCTGACGGTTCCAGTAATTTGGCCAGTGGCCGTCTGTGCCATTAATGTGCCTGCAACGCTGAACAGACCGGCAAGCAGAACGCTAAGCAGTGCTGCTTGCCTTTGTTTCAAGGCTCTTGTGGACATGACCCCTCCTCCTCAGCCTGGGATGTTGTTGTGTTTGGTAGCTAAAATGCGCCTGCGCCGGACTTTTGTCAACGTTTTTTTGGGGCGTGAGCGATCGCGTCCACTTTGGAATTCGCGATTCAGCCGTGCCGGGAGCATCGAGGAGAGAATGAGATCTACTGCTATGACCGGCCGGGGGCCGCTCACAGAGCGGCCACTACACAAGGTCCCCGCCTCCTCAGTCGACGGTCACTGATTTGGCTAAATTCCGCGGCTGGTCGATTTCGCAACCGTTTTCTCGCGCCACGTAGTAGGCAAAGAGTTGCAGCGGCACTGTGGCGAGTAAAGGCGAGAAGTATTCATGACAGGCCGGCACTTCGATAATGTCATCGCACAGCTGTCCCAGTTCTGTGTCCCCTTCGGTCCCTATCGCAATAATCCGGCCGTTACGCGCTCGGATCTCTTCGATGTTGCCGATCATTTTTTCATAAGCACCATCTCGCGGCGCCACACAGACTGAGGGGAAGTTCTCATCGATGAGCGCAATGGGACCATGTTTCATCTCGCCGGCCGCATAAGCTTCAGCGTGGAGATAGGAAATCTCCTTTAGCTTCAGCGCGCCTTCCAGCGCAATGGGATAGTTAAACTTCCGGCCCAGGTAAAGAAAGTTTCTGAAATGCGCGTAGCGCCTGGCGATGTTCTCGATCTCCTGAGCTTTACTCAAAATCCGCTCCATCTTTTCGGGAATCATCTTCAGCTCCCGGATAAAATCCCGTCCTTCGGTCACGGACATCCGATGGTAACGGGCCAGGAAGAGGTTAATCAGAGCCAAGATTGTGAGCTGAGAGGTAAATGCCTTAGTGGAAGCCACCCCGATTTCAGGGCCGGCGTGATTGTAGACCCCCGCATCCGTCTCGCGAGCAATGTTGCTTCCGACGACGTTGACGAGACCCAGTAAAAGTGCGCCCCGACGCCGCGCCTCATGGATCGCGCCCAGGGTGTCCGCTGTCTCTCCCGACTGGCTAACGGCCAGGACCACAGTTTCCGGCCTCAAGTTGAGTTTTCGGTAGCGGAACTCTGAAGCAAGCTCGCACTCGACGGCTACGTCCGTACACGTCTCAATGAGATAGCGGCCATATAAACCGGCGTAATAGGACGTCCCGCAGGAGACGATAATCAGATGCTTCATATTCAGCAGCTTTTCCCGCACAGGTTCGAGTCCACCCAACTTGGCCATTCCTTCGGCTTCAATCACTCGTCCCCGCATGGCATTGCGCACTGCCTCGGGCTGCTCGTGAATTTCCTTGAGCATGAAGTGCGAGAAGCCGTGCTTTTCAGCCCGACGAAAGGCGGCAGCGCCTGCTGAGGAGCTTCGGGTTGTACCGATTTACTCCCCACACTATCACCGACGAATTGCGGCTGAAAGAAGAATTCGAGCAGATACGGCACCAGGGCCACAGCGCCGACACGGAGGAAAGTACTCTGGAGGGGTGTTGTTTTGCGGCGCCTGTCTTTGGTTCGAACCGGGAGGTCATCGCCGCCGTGAGCGTCTCCCTCCCCAAGCTCCGCCTGAAAGACAAAGAAAACAGGGTCATTGAAGGGGTTAAGGGTGTCGCGCACAGCATCTCCGCAGAGTTGCAGAATCTCCGGTCGACTTAGCCGTTGCTAAACCGATTGGGAACTTTTACCTCCCGCGAAAAACGCGAAAAGCTGGCGCGAAACGAACCGGGAGCCTCGGGAACCGAATGTCGGACTGATTATCGTTCGTTGAGGTCAAGATAGATTCTTTCGTTCCTTCGTGGGTTCTCTCTCCCCGGAGAAAATCAGCCAACTTAATCGCGTCTTGCAAATCGCTTTGCATTTAGCCTGGTTTTCGTCCGGAAACTTGCAAGTGCTAACAAGTAAGGTGTTATGAGGCCAACGAATCACGACGTTTGTTTTTCATTTTCTGGATCTACTTCCGATGAATGATTCTTTTCTAGTGTACAATCCAGTGGAAAAGTTTGAGTACGGAGTGCCTACCCTCCGCACCACCATCAGATGAAGGTCATGTTGGAAGTAGTTCTGGCGATCGCCATCGGCGTTTGGATTTGGCCGGCCGCCCTTGCATATCCCCCTGCGGAGGAGCCGCTTCTACTGGTCCGTATGCCCGACGAGGAATCCCTGGACCATCCGCCCTCTGACTTCGAGATCGCTCGGTTTGTAAGGGAGCACCAGGATAATCTTTACATGAGGGTGGAAGATCTCATGAGTGACCGAGATCTCGCCCGCCACGTGCTCGGGCAGCGTCAAATCTTCCAAGAACTCGCCGAATTTCAGCGGCAACACCGGATCGCCGTCAAGGTAAAGTTTATCTACTGGGCTGACGCCTTTCGTTATTTCGTCGATTACATCTCTGATCCGAGCAATCCTCAGGTGGTCGCCCAGCTTGGCGACACCTGGGCCGCCTACTTTCGTTCTCTCGGGGTGCTCTCCTATGAGCGCCGTCACACCTGGGATGTGCGTCTCCTCTGGTATTGGAAGGACCTGGTGAGCGCCGAAGAGATTGGCGAGGGGGAGGGATTTGCCGCGGCCTGTGCGCGGCTTCGCCGCAACCCGCCTCCGGAATTGATCGCACCCTTTGCCATCCCAACCGCCCTGGACTGGAACCTGCTCCACGATCTTTCGATCTGGCTCCATAATGCGGGCCTGCCCTCACTGGTCTCGTTGGATCGGAAGCTCGGACTCATTCCCTGGAAGGAGGCCGTTTTTGCCGGTCCTGAGGGAGAACGGGTGGCCCGGTTTCTCATAAGACTGACCGAAAACGGTTATCTGGTGCTACCAGAAAAGACCGACCTGACTGAGGACTTTCTCCTCAGGAAATACGCCATGGTGATCTTAGGAACCTGGCTGCCGGACCGTGCTGAAAAGAAGTTCGGTCCCGGTTGGCAGTCGCGGATCGGCGGAACCTTGCCGCCGAAGATCGGGGCGCCCCTATCCACGACGATTAAGGGAGGGTCTCTTCTGGCCGTTCTCGATCCGGGTCGGAGTAACGATCGCGGCCCAATCGATCGAGCGCGGCGCCTGATCGACTTCTTTGCTTCAAAAGAAAGCCAGCAACGATATACTCAAGCGCTTGCGGCACTTCCCGCAAACCCGGAGGCTTTGGCCGAATTCCGCTACTATCCCCTTTTCGAGACGGCGCTGAAGCGAGGCAGGACTTATCCCCAAATCCCCGAGTGGGCCCCGGTGGTCGAGAACCTGGCCACTCGAGACAACATTTATGCCTTCTGGAAGCGCCTGTCCGCTGTGGGTCACAGCCCGTCGGCAGCCAGCGGAACTGAACGGGCTATCCGGGAGAGTTTGATCCTGGCTGCTTTGAATTCCGCCCAAGCGGATATTAATAAGGAACTGTCCCCCGGGAAACTCTCTTTCTTGCGGCCCTGGCTCCTTGCCGTTGCCTTCCTTGTGGGAGCCATAACGCTGATCGCTTTCTGGCACCGACGAGTGGAACGCATCCGCACGGAGGAATTGCGACAAACGCGAGACAGCCTGGCCACCCTTGAACGTCGCCTGGCTCGTGTGACAGCGGCGGAAAGTCAGGAGCGTGAGACTCCGTTTACAGAACCCCGAACCGCCGCCAAAGGGTTTCCCGCCTTGTATCTGGACGGTCTCAAGCGTCGCGTGTTGTTGAAAAGGGTGCCTTCAGCGCCGCTCGAAGAGATTATACACGGTACGGAATTTGACTTATTTCGGCACATTATCGAAGGCCTGCAAGTGGGTTGGTATGAAACTCACTGGATCTGGACCCACGTGATCTGGCCGGCCGCGCACGCTAAGTTTCCCAAGGGCGCCTTTGCCACGCACTGCACCAAGCTGCGAAAGGAGATCGAAAAAGTCTGGCAGTTGGGAGAGATGCTGGGAAGAGGTTCTCGTCATGGCGGCGCGATGCCGATTGAGGTCAGAGACGTCCACTTCTACACGGATGCAGAGGCCGAGGACGGAGCCTACCCGATATGGTCGCTGTTTCAGGCCTGGGAAGAGGCTTCTAAAGCCCACCGAACAGAGCAGTGGGTCCAGGCGCAAAAGCACGTGGAAGAAGTGTTGCGAATCGACCCGGGTAACTGGCCGGCCAACATTTTGCTTTGTTGGTCAGTGACTCAAAAGCATGGCGACCCGCAAGACGAGCTGGTCCGAAAGGCAATTGAGTTTGCTCGCAAGCAGAAGGCGATCTACGAGCAGGCGGCAGAAAAGATCAAAGATCTTTCCGAAGAAAGGCTGAGTCTGGAACAAAAGGAGCGGATGCTCTCCAGGTTGGACAATTTGCGCCAATTAACGTCGCAATTGCCGCCGCAGGAGTCGGACTCTGCCCTGCCGACTCGCAGGACCTGGCGGAGCAAGGCGCAACTCATCAGCTGGGCCGGATATTTAAACGGAGATCGGCTCGCACTACCCGAGGAGGAAAAAAGGGTCGTCGGGGAAGTCCGGAGCTTTGTCATTCGACATCTCCACTGGACTTCGAACCAGGAGGCCGAAGACCATCTTCGGGCGTTCGTTCAGGATCTGGCCCTGGATCAGGCGAACTGGCCGGAGGAGAAGCTGCCCGGCAGTGAGATCGCTTTCAAATATCAGGCGCTGGATCATGTCATGGCCGGTGTCTGTCGCCTCCCGGACGATGCGGAATCCAAGGCTCTCACGAAAGCTCAAAATCTGCGGAAGCTGTGGAGCAACCGCGCCCGGTTGCGCCATCGACTCCAGCAAGAGGCCACGCTGGATGAACTTTATGAAGAGTGCCGGGGCCGGTATGGATGGCACCGCAGCCTCTTTAATCGCCTCCTCCAGCTGGAAAGTTTCTGTTCTCGACCGCGCTTGAAATGATTTTCAGTAGGAAGAGGCGGGCGATCTTACGGAAAACTAATCTCGACCCTTACCGCTTCCAGTTTCTGGGCGGGCTGGAAATTTTTCCAAATATTTCCCACCTATAGAAAGATACCAGGCTCATAACAATTTATCGAGGAGGCTGATCGTGGGACAAAAATCCTGTGTTGTCATTCGTCTGACTGTATCTCTATTCTTCATTTTTGGGGTAACCGCAACCGCTCATGCACAATTTAGGGCCAGCATTCAGGGCACGGTGACGGATACCTCGGGCGCCGTCATTCCAGGTGTCAGCGTGACGGTCACCAACCAGGAGACGGGCCTATCTCAAGAGGTGATCACCACCGACGAGGGTGTTTATCGCGTCTCGGCGCTTCCGCCGGGCAGGTACACGGTGAGCGCGCAACTCGAGGGCTTCAAAAAAAGGGTCATCGAAAACGTGGTGGTTAGCGCCGAAGAACCGCGCGGGGTCAATCTCATACTGGAGGTGGGCGAAGTATCGGAGGTTGTAACCGTCACAGCGACGGCTGGGCTGACCCAGACCGAGAACGCGGATGTCTCCGGCACGCTGGCCACGGTTGAAATTCAAAGACTGCCTCAGCTGGGCCGCGATCCGTACGAGTTGATTCGCCTGGCGCCGGGAGTCTTTGGCCTGGGTGCCCGCTCTGCCGGAGGCGGTTCGGTCGGGTTCCCCAATCAGGCGGGCCCGGGCGGCTCCAACGACTCCATCTTTCAGACGGAAAACCAGGTTCCGATCAGCGCCAACGGCCAGCGGGTCGAGGCCAACAACTTCCAGATCGATGGCGTGACCACGATGAGTCAGGCCTGGGGCGGCGCGGCCGTCATCACGCCCAACCAGGAGTCCGTGAAGGAGATCCGCGTAGTGGCGAACAACTATTCTGCCGAGTACGGCCGCAACACGGGCGCCCAGGTGCTGGTGGTCTCGCAGGCCGGCACCAACCAGTTTCATGGCAGCGGGGTCTTCAAGCGAAACACTGCAGGACTCAACGCCTTCCAAAAATGGGGAGGACCCTTCTTGCGGCCACAGCGAGTCAGCCAGTTCCTCAGCCAATGGGCCGGCAGCGTCGGCGGGCCCATCCTCCAGAACAAGCTGTTTTTCTTTTTCTCTTACGAAACCCTACGGCGGGCAAAGGACAGTTTCTTCACGGATTGGGTTGAAACGCCGGAGTTCGTGGACCTGGTCAAGAGCCAGCGGCCGAACAGTATCGCGGCGAAGATCTTCAGCTTCCCGGGCGTCACTCCTGCGCGGATCGCAAAGACCCTGGAGCGTCGGGACATCGGATCGCTCACCGGAGGTCCTGGCCAGGTCGTCGCCGGCGGAGACAGCTCACTCGGCGGCGGCCTGGACGGCATTCCGGACATCCAGCGTGCCGAGATTGCCACCTTCAACAACACTGTCGCGCAGCAGTTCAACGCCCGCGTCGACTACCAACTCACCGAGAAGGACCTGGTTGCCTTTAGTATGTACTTTGTCCCGAACACCAGGGAGTCCAATAATGCATGGGCAAATGATGGCCGCCCCTATGGGGACTTTACTTCGGCCCGGCGGAACACGGTGGGCACGTTGCTATGGACGCGCACCCTGTCGCCGACGTTGCTCAACGAGGCGCGTTTCAACGTCACCCGCTGGTTTTTTGACGAAATCGAGTCCAACCCCACAATGCCCTGGGGTATTCCCAAAGTTCGCGTGACCTTCCCCGGCTCCGTTCTCAGGACGTTAGGCCCCAATGTCGGACCCGGCGTTTTCTTTCAGACGACCTACAACTTCCGCAACACGCTGAGCAAGGTGGTGAATGCTCATGCGCTGAAGTTCGGCGCGGACGTCATTCGCGAACAGAACAACAGCCGTGCCCCCTGGGCCGGCCGTCCAAGCTACTGGTTTGGCAATCTCTGGAGTTTTGCCAACGACGCGCCGCGCGAGCAAGTCGCCTTCCTGGAGCCAAAGACCGGCGCGTTTACGGATCTGGCCCGGTACCCCCGCTCCGACTATTACGCCCTGTTCGTACAAGACGACTGGAAGGTCCGTCCGAACCTGACCTTAAACCTCGGCCTGCGATGGGAATACTTTACCCCCCTGCGCACGAAGCGCGGCAACTTGGCAAATTTGATTCTGGGCCCGAACGGAGAGCTGACGGGCGCCCGGATCACGCTGGCATCCGAGCTGTCCGAGCCGGACCGCAACAACTTCGGACCGCAACTGGGCTTTGCCTGGAGCCCGGCGGCCTTCAAGAACAAGGTCGTACTGCGTGGCGGCTTCGGCGTGGGGTTTAACCGCCTTCCGGGATCCAGGCTGCTTGAGTCGCAATTCAATCCACCGGATTTCAACGGCTTTAACCTTTTCGGAGAAGACATCCATTATGCCCTGGCCAGTGACCTGAACACCTTTGGCTTCCCGCCCACCCCGGCAGCGACTCGGACTTTTGACCCCAACACGAACCTTCCCGTAAGCGGCAAAGTCGGCATAAATCAGGCGACTGCCCAAAAGATTCCCACACCGTATGCTTATCGCTACTCGCTGACCGCAGAGTCAGAGGTGCGGGCCGATTGGCTGGTGTCGCTTGGCTACCAGGGTAGCGCCGCCCATAAGCTCCCGCGTGTTGTTCCCCATCACCTGTTCGTTGCCCCGAACCCGAGCATTGAACGCGTGAACTTGATGCGCACCGACGTCAACAGCAACTACAATGCCTTGCTTGCGCGGCTGACCCGCCCCTTTGCCGCGGGTTACCTGCTTAACGCCGAGTATCGCTGGAGCAAGAGCCTGGACACCTGCTCCAGCGATCACAACTGCGTGCAGAGTTTTCCTTTCGATCAGCGAACGGAATACGGGCCATCGGACTTCGATGTTACGCATTCCTTCCGGGCCTGGGGCACATGGGACCTACCCCTCTTCCGGGGCCGCAACGGCGCGTTGGGCAAAGTAGCGGGGGGCTGGGAACTCACCGGCATCCTTACGGCCAGTTCCGGCTTCCCCTGGACGCCGGTTTTCGGCGGTAGTGAGTGCCAGGTCGAGGTAGCCGGGGGTCGCGTGTGCCCGCTGCGGCCCATCGCCCAGATACAAGCGGCGACGGACGACACAAGCAACCAGATCTTTATGCGGCCCGGCGGTGCTTTCCCCGGTGGGGGCCTTAAATTTTTCACGCCTCCCCCGAAGGGAACCTTCGGTGTCCCGCCGCGGCCGGGGATTGGGCGCAACAGTTTCCGTGGCCCCCACTATTTCGCGGTGGATTTGACTGTGGTCAAGCGGTTCAGCCTGCCGGGGATGGCATTCTTGGGGGAAGGAGCGAGTCTGGAGATCCGAGCCAACGCGTTCAACTTGTTCAACAACCTGAATCTAGGGCCTTTCGGATTCAACAGCCGGAGTACGCAGATCGATAACGCAGACTTCTTTGGCCGGGCTGAAAACGCCTTGGCGGGACGGGTTGTTGAATTCCAGGCGCGGTTCAGCTTCTAATAGAATTCACCGGGGAGGCCCAGCCGGCCTCCCCTTACTTCATGGCCATGGTTGTCTGTAATCCTGCAAGGGCGGTCGCTACTACATTTCTGGTCTTGGCCGTCTGCATGCCGGCCGCAGCGCAGGATACCGGCCCCTCGCTTGCTTCTGCCGATACAGCCATGCAGGCGGCTCGGTTCGCCGACGCCGCCCGGCAGTATGAGGCCTGGCTCAAAACCCAACCGGATTCCAAAGAAGTCCTGTTCGCTCTCGGTGTGTGTTACTTGCAGTTGGGAAGGAACAGCGAGGCGGTGGCCACGCTGAGAAAGTATCTGACATTGGTTCCCGATTCGGCAAGTGGACACACCGCCCTTGGCATCGCGCTCTTGGACGGAACAGGGATCGCCGAGGCTAAAGCGGAATTGGAAACCGCGGTTCGGCTCAATCCGGCACAACCCGATGCGGTCGAGGCGCTGGCCAGGATCTATCTCGCCGACGGAGATCCCGCCAAGGCGCTGTCGTTACTCCGACCGCTGGACACGCCGGAGGGGAGCGAAGAGAAACGTGCGCTGCTCGGGGAAGCACTGATCCGAACGGGGCAGGCCGAGGCCGCCGCCGCCCTGTTCGAGCGTGGCCTGGCAGCCAAGCCGAGGGGCGCGGTCCAGACCTACGTAATGACAGCGTGGGCGCGGATCAAGTCCGGAGACCTCGAGAGGGCTGCCGAGATCTGCGAACAGGGCATGCGGATTTATCCCGACTCGGAAATCGAGGGCCTATACCTGTCCCTGCCCGCACCGCTTCTGGCGCGAAGAACGGCGGCACGATTAGAACGCCTGACGTCCGCTCCCGATGTCGCCGAGTTGATAGCGTTGGGGCGAGTGCTGACAGACGCCGACCCTGCACAAAAAACGAGAGCCGGTGAGATCGCGCAGCGGCTGCTGGCTCACGCCATCGAACTGGCGCCCGACAACGCCTCCGCTCACTACAACTACGGCCGGGCGCTCCGGCAAACCAGTCTTGAAAGCGCTCTCAAGCAGTGGGGAAAAGCGCTCACACTCGGCGCAGACGATGAGCTCAGGATGCAGATCTATACTCAGATTGGGAACGCGAAGCACGCCCTGTCGGACCTCAGCGGGGCCGAGCGGGCTTTCCGGGCGGCTCTCGAGATCAACCAGAGGCTGCCGAGGCACAGGCCCGAACCCGCGCTGGAGTATGTTCGCTTCCTTAGAGCGCGGCCCCCTGAAGCGGAAGCTTTGCTGAGTCAAATTCTGAGTTGGAACCCTTTGTTTCCGCCGGCGCGCCTGGAACGCGCCAAGTTGCTGGCCGCCAGGGGGCAGTGGGACAAGGTCATCGAAGAAGGGGAATTTGTGTTGCGCAGCGCGGGAGAGAACACCGAATTGCTCCATGCCGCGCACGCGCTGCTTGCCCGCGCTTATTATCGGCTGAACCAACCGGAAAAAGCGCAATGGCATCGGTCGCGGATCGAGTCCCAGTGATCCATCACTTACACGACATGCGTAGGCTACTGATTCTCGCCCTGCTCGTCTTCTCAGACCCGCTGTCATGGGCGCAAGAACGTGTCACGCCTCCTCAGGATTTTGACCAGGTGGCGGCCCAGGCCGAAGCGGCTCGCGGCGCGAGCCGGATTGAGGAAGCGATGGGGCTTTATCGGAAAGCGTTGTCTTTGAAGCCTGGATGGGCGGAAGGCTGGTGGTATCTGGGCACGCTTTTGTACGAGCGCGATGCTTACGCCGACGCGGCTCCGGCCTTCCGTGAGGCGGCGGCCCTCAATCCGAAAGTCGGAACGGCATGGGTGATGCTGGGGCTGTGCGAGTTCAAGCTCGGCCGCCATCAGGATGCCCTCGAGCACATGCAGAGAGGCCGCCGGCTGGGCGCCGGCGCCCAGCCGCAATTCAGGCACGTGATGCTTTACCACGAAGGCCTTTTGCTGCTCGATAAAGGGGAGTTCGAACGCGCTCAACAGACGCTCGGCCTCCTGAGCGATGAAGGAGTCGAGAACGAGGACCTCATCACCGCCCTGGGGCGCTCCGTTCTTCGCCTTCATTCCTCAGATCTCCTTGCAGGAGATTCCGCGCTGCGCCAACTCGTCAGGCGCGCCGGCCGGGCGGAATACCTGGCAGGTCAGAAGAAGTTTAGGGAAGCGCTGGGCGAGTACGAGCGCCTGACCACAGAATTCCCACAGGGGCGCAATGTCCACTACGCTCTCGGACGTTTTTTTGTCACGAGCCAACCTGACCCGGAGAGAGCAGTGGCGGCGTTTCAGCGTGAGCTCGAGAATTCTCCGGACCACGTGCCCGCGCATCTGGGCATCGCCGCTGTCAAATCCTCGTCTGACCCCGCTGCAGCGCTGCGCCACGCGGAAGAGGCCGTCCAGCTCAATCCGCGCATTCCGCTTGGACATTACCTGTTAGGGTCGCTGCTCCTCGATGCCAACCAAACGGAACGCGCCATCCGCGAGTTGGAAATCGCCCGGCGCTCTTTTCCCAACGAGCCCAGCGTGTACTACGCACTCGGGCGTGCTTATGCTCGCGCCAACCGGAAGCAGGATGCCGAGCACGCCCGCGCCACCTTCAAGCGCCTCACCGCAGAGATTCAGGAGGCTGAGCAAAGTGGGAGAGGCCGAGCTTCCAAAGCGGCCGAAGCGAATCCTCCTCAACAATGAAATGAAAGTACAAGCCGTCCTGATATCGCTTACCCTTCTCCTGCCCAGCACGATCCCAGCACAATCGCAATACGATCGCCACATCGCTTTCGACAACAGCCTCACTGACAAGTCTCACTATTACAGTGAAGGATCCTATGTGTCTCCGAGCGAGCTGGAACTTGCGGATGGCAAGTTTCCTGTCGAAGAGACGCGCTGCGTAACCCCGCCGAACTGCCTTCGCCTGAGATGGCGGTCCCGGAGCGGTGGTGACTGGCGCCTGGCGCTCAACCTTCGAAAACATTACCGAAACGTTGATTTTTCGGGCAGCGCGCTGTCCTTCTGGTGCTATTCGGACACGGACCTTCCTGCGGATGAGTCCCCCCTCGTCCATCTGAATGACGTGGACGGTGAAGGCACACCTTCGGTCCGGCTCATTGGTTCTCTGGACAAGCTTCCTGCTCACCGGTGGCTGCGGGTCCGACTGCCTTTCGATTCCTTCGTTGGACTCTTTAACGCGACGCGCGACACACACTTTGATTCGCGCCGCCTCTCAAAGATAAGCATCGTTCAAGGACTTGACGACGGAAAGCCGCATACGCTCTACATTGATGATGTGAAGATCAGCGATGATACGGTGGACGATGTCCAGCCCCCCGCTACCCCCGCGGGCCTGGGCGCAACAGGCTATGACCGCCACATTGACCTGACCTGGCAAGTCAACACAGAGGCCGATCTCCAGCACTACAAGATCTACCGGTCCTTCGACGGAAAGGAGTACACGCCGATCGGCATCCAGAAAGGACACCTCACTCGCTACGCGGATTTTCTCGGCGAAAGCGGCAAGACCGCCTTCTACAAGATCAGCGCGGTGGATGTGAACTACAGTCAGTCGCCGCTTTCGAAGCAGGTGCAGGCCGCTACCCGCGCTATGAGCGATGAGGAACTTCTGACGATGGTCCAGGAGGCATGTTTCCGGTACTACTGGGACGCCGCTCATCCGGTGGCCGGCATGGCGATTGAGATTCTTCCGGGCGACGAAAACCTTGTGGCCCTGGGAGCGTCCGGGTTTGGAATCATGGCACTCGTCGTTGGAGTGGAGAGAGGGTTCATTGCGCGCGAGCAAGGTGCAGACCGCCTGCTGAAGATCGTCCGTTTCCTGGCCAAGGCGGACCGGTTCCACGGTGTGTGGCCTCACTTCCTGGATGGCAGGACTGGAAAGGTCATGCCTTATTTTGGGAAATACGATGACGGCGGCGACCTGGTCGAAACGGCGTTTCTCATTCAGGGACTCCTCGTCGCGCGGCAGTATTTCGACGGCGATACAAAGGCCGAGGAGGAGATCCGCGAGACGATAACCGACTTGTGGAGGTCGGTTGAGTGGGACTGGTATCGCAAAGGGCCCAACAGCGATTTCCTCTACTGGCACTGGTCACCCAATCACGGCTTTCATATCGGTCATCCGCTGGTGGGCTGGAACGAGACGATGATCGTGTATCTGCTCGGCATCGCCTCGCCGACTCACCCTGTGTCGGCGAACATGTATCACACCGGCTGGGCGGGCCAGTCGGACCTGGCGGTGCAATATCGCCGCGCGTGGAGCAGAACAACGCATGGGGACCGCT
>JBOGJG010000124.1:0-1132 GCA_050747825.1 Acidobacteriota bacterium
AGAACGTCAACGGCTCCGGCCGAGGCGTGATCACAACGACTGGGGTTGATAAGGCAGGTGAGTAGGTTCCGCAGACTTGTACTGGCTGCGAGCAGCCTGGCGGCTTTGATTGTCGCTGGGAGCGCAACCATCCGAGTTGGGTAGCTGAGCACCCGGCGTCACCGGTAGGAGGGCGGGTTGGACAAGCGCTCGAGAACCAAACTACGTCTGGCGGCTTGGTACGCCGGCGCTGGGCTTGTCACTCTTGCACTGCTCTTGTGGTTCGAGTCGTTTCCCAATATCTGGGAGTGGCTTCCGTTCGCTATTGCTTTCATTTATCTGGAGTGGCGATCCGTTGAAGTAAATGATCGCATGCTGATGAGCCCCACGATGATGGTGGCGCTCACTGCTGTTGTCGTTTTTGGTCGTGGTTCCGCCGCTCTGGGTGTGGCCACGATGGCTGCCCTGGCTCTGTTCACTCCAGCCGACATCCGCGAGCGAAGGTGGTTTCAGCCAGCAGTCAACTTCGGTCAGATAGTCGTTACGACCAGTGCCTCAGCTTTCATCCTCGAGATGTTCCTACCCCCTGTGGTTACGCCAAAAAGCCTGACTGGGATAGCGATGGGTGCTGCTCTCGCGGCTGTCGTTTACTCTGCGGTCAACTACACGCTGGTTCGCCACATCGTTAAGACGGCGTACGGACAGCGAGACGTTCGGCCCTGGTCAGGCCTCAGTCAGCTCCTGGTGCCCCACGTAACAATGGGCTTCGTGGGGGGGCTTCTCGGGGCCACCTACCACATCGTTGGTCCCGTCACGCTGCCGATGATCTTTGTGGTATTCGCAGTTGGCTACCTGACGTTCTCCTCCTACGGTCAGTTGCGCGAGGCGCATGAGGCGACCATTCGAGGGTTCATCAAAGCCCTGGAGGCGAAAGACCTCTATACGCGTGGCCACACCGAGCGGGTGGCCTACTTCGCCCAACTCGTTGGCGAGGAGCTGGGCTATCGGGGCACTCGCCTGGAGCGACTTCGCATCGCCGCCCTCATCCACGACGTGGGGAAGCTGGCGGTACCTCGGGATCTCATTCGCAAATCCGGACGGCTCAGCGACGCCGAGTACGCCGAGATGCAGCGCCATGCCCACATGGTGGAGG
>JBOGJG010000125.1:0-15316 GCA_050747825.1 Acidobacteriota bacterium
CCGCTGACCACTGACCACTGACCGCTGACCGGCTGACCGCTGACCGCTGACCGCGGACCGCTGACCACTGACCGCGGACCACTGACCACTGACCGCTGACCGCCGCCACCCGCCACCGCGAGCGAAGCGAGCCCGCCACCTGCCACCGCGAGCGAAGCGAGCCCGCCACTTGTCGTTATTACTTTGTCAGCGGTCGGCGGCTTACTCATCACTCGTCTCGGAGACGACCCACTCCAAATAGGGTAAGTATCCCTGCTCAATGGGAAACGCTATGATTTCCGGGATTTCATAGGGATGCAGTTCTTTGAGCCGCTTCATCAGGAGATTGAGGCGCCGCTCGACGGTTTTAATGATTAAAAGGTGCTCGCTTGCATGTTCTACTTCACCTTTCCACTTGTAAACTGATGTCAGCTTTGGAATAATGTTGACGCAAGCAGCGAGTCGCTCTTCAACTAACTGGTTCGCGATCTTTTCTGCGACCTCAAAGCTGTCAATGGTTGAAAAAAGAATTCGAACGGGAGTCATTATTTCTGTTTCTGACCATGAGGACTAGCAAGAAAGGCAAACGCGAGCTGACTCTTTTCTTGATCCTGGTCGGTTGCGTTTCCCTCTTTTACACCCTGGTGCTGGGCGATGCCGGTTATAAGCGGCTTGTCGAGTACCAGAATGAGCTGCGGCAGCTTCAACTCGAAAACTTGCGACTGCGGGAAAAGCAGCGCAGCTACCTTCAAAAAATTAACAAGCTCAAGAATGATCCGGCCGAGATTGAGCGAATCGCCCGCGAGCGTTACAACTTCGCCCGTCCCGGCGACATTATTGTCGAGCTTCCTTAAGCGCTTCCGTCGTCAAACCCCCGTCCGTTAATTGGGACGCTGGTCCAGCCAGTCCTCTTTCCAGGAAACGGATGAACTCTTCCTTATTCCGCGTCAAACCCGGGAAGGTGGCGACGGCCTCATCCTGAGGAGACATCAAGGCGTAAAGGGGCAGGGCGATGGTTCCGAAGCGCTCCTGTTCGAAGCGCAGATTTTCCTCGTGCTCCGGCTGCCCGCCGTCGGTATAAAGACGAACCAGCACGTAATTTCTAAAAAGCTCCTGTACGCGCGGAAGTGGAAAAATATTGGACTCCATCCAGCGGCAATTGGTACAGGTGTAGCCAGTGAAATCGATAAAAATAGGACGGCTCTGCTCCTGCGCCAGAATGAGGGCTTCCTGGTAATCAGTCAGCCACTTCTGCTCTTCCAAGCCGGGGTCAAAATTGCCGAAGGAAGCCAATGAGGCAGGGTTTCCATAATCCCGCGGAGGAAGGAAGGCGTCCAGTTCCCCCAGAGGCAGTCCAAACAATCCACGCAGCAGCCACAACGAAACGGCCATAAAAAAGATGGCGGAGAAGACCCGGACGGCACCTATGGACTGGGTCGGCGCCTCATGGGAAAAGCGAAACCACCCCAGAAGGTAGAGAGTCGTGATCAGTCCTATAGCCAGCCAGATGGTGATGAAAACCGGGCGGGTGATCAGTTCCCACTGAAAGACCAGATCCACATTGCTAATGAATTTGAGCGCAGCAGCCAGCTCGAGAAAGCCCATCGTGACCTTAATGGAGTTCATCCAGTTTCCGCTCTTGGGCAAAGACTGGAGCAGGGAGGGAAAGACAGCCAGCAGGAAAAAGGGCGCCGAGAAAACGGCGGCAAAGACGGAAATTCCCAGCAGCGACCACAGCCAGTCTCCCTGCGAGGCCGCCACCATGACAGTCCCCACAAAAGGAACAGTGCAGGTGAAAGAAGTCAGCGAGAAAGTCAGCGCCATCAGCATGATGCCGGCCGTACCTCCGGCTGTGGACGACTTCCTGTCAACGGCGTTGACCCAACGGGAGGGAAGCCTGATTTCGAGCACGCCAAAGAGGTTGAGCGCAAAAACAATAAAGATGGCGGCAATCAAAATATTCACGAGGGGATTGGCCGCCAGCCGGTTAATGCCTCCCGCGCCGAACAGAGCCGTGAGCGCGAATCCAATCAGCGTGAAGGTCAGGACGATACCCACCGAGTAGAGTCCCGCCTCCGAGACGGCTTGTTTCCTGGTGACCGCCTCCCGCTTTATAAAGTAAGAGACCGTAATCGGAATCATCGGAAACACGCAAGGGGTCAACAGGGCCAGCCCCCCCATGACCATGGCAAACCAGATATACGCCAGCGTCGAGAGGGGCAATCCCGTGCCGGCCGCTTCGGCCGCTGCCAGAACCTCCCCCTCGCCTGCCGGTGAAAGCGCTCCCCTCTCAGCTTTCCCGGTTTCGCCGCCGGCCAACACCGCCGGGCTGCTTGCCTCAGCCTCTGCGCCATTAGCGGAACTTGAAATTTGAGATTCAGAATCTGGACCCGCCGGCCCTGAGTCTTGAACGTTGGACTTTGAACTTTGAACTGTCACCCCATCTACCTGCACCTGAGCCGTAACGGTCTGGGTTTGGGGCGCAAGACACAGAGTGTCGCTGCAGATTTGAAACCGGACTTTGACCGGCAGACCGTAATTTCCGGGAGAGGCTGTCGCGCTGACCTTGAAAGGGACAGTGAATTCGACGCTTTCCTCAAAGTAGTGGGTGTCGATGCCGAAGTTCTGGTCGAACTTGGTGTCCGGCTCCGGCTCCATGGCTGGGCCGGCTGCCGCGAAAACCGGATTCTCGGCGACCGCGATGGAAGTGGGCACCGGTCCACCGTCCGGCTGGGACATGGCATAAAGATGCCAGCCGTCCTCGATTTCGGCTTCGAGGATGGCTTTGGCCTCCTCTCCGGGCGCAAACTTCCCCTCAACCTTCAACTGAAATGTCGCTTCGTTCTGCCCTAAGGCAAACGTCCCGAAGAGCAGCGCAAAAATGCCGGCAAATGCAACTGGACTCCAGCTTGTCATTCTCAAGGGTATTATAACGTTTTTCGATCCCATGAGCTTATCCCGGCAGGCTGAATACAATCGCCGGGTCAAAGAAATCTGAAAACCTCAGGCCTGAAAAACGACTTTCCCCCGGACAATCGTCATCACGGGGGCGCCCTGCAGGGTCCAGCCGTGAAATGGACAGTTGCGGCTTTTTGATTTGAATTTGGAAACGTCAACCGTAAGCGCGCGATTGGGATCGATCACCGTCACGTCGGCGATAGATGATTCGCGCAGAGAGCCGCGCTTCAGGCCCAAGATCCGGCTGGGATTGACGCTGAACAGCTCCGCCAGTCTGGAAACTGGGATGCGGTCGCGGCGCACCAGGTAGTCCCAGGCCAGCGGAATGGCGGTCTCCATACCGATGATGCCGTTGGCCGCTTCCTCGAAGGTGGTCTCCTTCTCTAGAGCGGTATGGGGTGCATGATCAGTGGCGATGCAGTCAATGGTCCCGTCTGCCAGTCCTTCCAGCATCGCCTCCACGTCCTCAGGCGTTCGCAACGGCGGGTTCATCTTGCAATTAGTGTTGTAGCCTTCAACGTTTTCATCGCTCAGAATGAAATGGTGCGGGGTCACCTCACAGGTGACGGCAACCCCTTCGGCTTTCCCTTCCCTGACCCGCTCAAGCGATTCACGGCTGGAAATATGGGCAATGTGGACTCTTCCCCCCGTCAACCGGCTCAGCATGATATCGCGGGCCACGTGCAGCTCTTCGGCCGTCCGGCTCATTCCGGGAAGGCCCAGCCGGGTCGATGCACTTCCCTCATTCATGCACCCGCCTGCCGCCAGTGAGTGGTCTTCGCAATGATCGACCACAGGAATATCGAAGATCCTGGCATACTCCAGCGCCCGTCGCATGATCTGATTATTCTCGACTGGGTGCCCGTCATCCGTGATAGCCACGATGCCGGCCTTGACCATCTCCCCGATCTCCGCCAGTTCCTCACCCCGGGATCCCTTGGTAATGGCTCCGGCGGGAAACACGTTGACGAGTCCGGCTTCACGCGCTCGCTCCAGGATGAACTGCGTAATAGCCTCGCTGTCATTGACCGGAGTGGTGTTGGGCATGCACATAACGCTGGTAAATCCGCCGCCGGCGGCAGCCCAGCTGCCCGTCAAAATAGTCTCCTTGTCCTCCCTTCCGGGTTCGCGCAAATGCACGTGCATGTCTATAAAACCCGGGAAGACCAGCAGATTTCTGGCATCTAGGACGGTCCAGCTCTTCTTTGCCTGGACCTTTCCAAGCCCTGCGATTTTTCCTTTTTCGATGAGCAGATCGGCTTTCTTTTCCAGCCTCTGCGAAGGATCCACAATCCTGCCACCGGCCACTAACAGCGTCATAGCCCTGTTTCCTCGCTGGCGCCCAGCAGAAGGTACATGACGGCCATCCTGACAGCTACTCCATTGGTCACCTGTTCCAGAATCACTGAATACTCCCCGTCAGCCAGTTCGGGATCGATTTCAACACCCCGGTTGATCGGTCCCGGGTGCATCAAGATGGCGTCCTTCCTGGCCCATTTCAACTTTTGCTTGTTCAACCCGTAGAGAGCGAAGTATTCCTTGACGGATGGATAAAAGACCTCTTTCTGCCGCTCTCTCTGCGTCCTCAACATCATCACCACGTCAGCGCCGGCAATGGCTTCCTGAAGCCGATAAGTGACCTGGGCCCCCAGATCCTCGAAATGCAGCGGAATCAAAGTGGGAGGACCGCACACCCAGACTTGAGCCTTCATCTTTCTGAAAAGCAGCACTCCGGACCGAGCCACGCGGCTGTGGGTGATGTCCCCCACGATGGCGATCTTCAGGCCCTCGATTTTGCCTTTGCGCTCCAGCACGGTCATAGCGTCGAGCAGGGCCTGGGTGGGATGCTCGTGCATCCCGTCCCCCGCATTGATGATGCAGGTCTGACAGGTGCGCGCCAGCAGATGGGCGGCGCCTGCCTCCTGGTGGCGAAGAACGATAATATCGGGATTCATCGACTGCAGATTCCGGCCCGTGTCGATGAGCGTCTCCCCCTTCTGCACGCTGCTGGTGGCGACGCTGAAGTTGATCACGTCAGCACTCAGACGCTTGCCCGCCAGCTCGAAAGAGGAGCGGGTGCGCGTCGAGGCTTCGTAGAACAGATTGATGACGGACTTGCCTCGCAAAGTAGGGACTTTTTTTACTGCGCGCGTGGAAACTTCCTTAAAGCTTCTTGCGGTGCTGAGAATCAGCTCAATATCGGCATCCGTCAGGTCAGCAATACTCAGCAGGTTTTTTCCGCTCAGGGACATGCTCTAGCGCGGTGCTTCAGGATGGCCAATCTCTGCGTTCTCGGTCGCTCGGCTTGTGGGGCGTACATTCAGTTCGCCTCCGCGCCTCGCTCCCTGCGGTCTTGATCTTGGCCATCCCAAACCACCGCACCGAGAATGAAAATTTAAGCCTTTACAAAAAACTTGTTTCATTTGTTAAGAAGTTGCCCTGACAAGGAAACTAGTGCTTCGTCGCTTTCAGTTAGTTCCGCCCGTCTGCTCCCGCCAACAGCTCCTTGGTCGTCAGAAAAACGCCTTCCTCCTCATCGATCGAAGGCACCCGTACTTCCACGACCTCGTTTGCGGCGGTCTCGACATATCTGCCCACGTAATCGGCCTGAATAGGCAATTCGCGATGACCGCGATCAATCAAGACCACCAATTCCACCCTCCGGGGACGTCCATAGTCGTTCACGCTGTCCAGCGCGGCGCGAGTCGTGCGGCCGGTATAAAGAACATCATCCACCAGGAGTACTGACTTGTCCGCCACGTCAAAGTCCAGACGAGATTCTTCCACAACGGGCTGACTGTCCACCATGGACAAATCATCGCGGTAAAAATTGATGTCCAGAACTCCTAAAGGCACCGGCTTGTTGGCCAGGTTTTCAATCTTGGTCCTGAGTCTTTCGGCCAGAGGAACGCCGCGCCGCCGTATCCCGATCAGCACCGTCTGGCTTAGATCTGCGTGGCTTTGAGTGATCTCAGCAGCGATTCGGGAAAGGGCAAGGTCCATTTCCTTTGCGCTCATGATCTGTCTCACATATCGCTTCTTCATTTCTTTATCGGAAAGCGCTGGAGATGATAACACAGCTCGAAAGGAGACTGGTGTATCATGGAGTTTCCAACTCGGAGGCATATGATACTGACCACTGCCCGGCTGACCGCTGACCGTCTTCGAACCGGTCAGCGGCCAGTAGGCGAGCGTAGCGAGTCGGGGTCAGTGGTCAACTCGTGGTACGGGCAAAGCTCCACGGCACATCACCACCGTCACAGACGGTGGGATTCTCTGCTTGACTAAATGAAGTTGCGCAATCAGCTCATCCTGGCGTTCCTCTTGTTTGCGGTCGTCCCCCTGTCGGGGCTCACCTTCTATTCCTTTGTTTCCTCCCAGAAGGCTTTTCGAGAAGGCGTCCAAGCCGAAGCAGCCGCCTTGGCCGAGGATATGGGAAAGCGGATGGATTCGGTCACCCATGAACTGGACCATCGGGTGAAGCGGCTGGCTCGCCTTCCCTTGCAACAGTTGTTGACTCAGGAAGAGAAAGAGACCGCTCAGCAAGCCCAGACCTTCTACAATCAACTGTTGGAGGAATTGGGAGAATCGGTTTCTCTGCTCGATTCACTCCAGGTGGAGCTGAGACCCCCCAAGCCAGATGCTCCCCCCATCGTCATTAAATTTCCTGACCTGGCGAAAGGATTGTCCCAAGCTCCCTCCCCGCCCGCAGCGGCGCCCTCACCTCCTCCGGATGGCGGACCCAAAAGAGAGCCCAAACGGATGCGCTTCGACTCCCCGGTCCGAACGTCCGAAGACGTGCGGGGGCATTTTGAGGCGCACGTCAATTCGCGCATGCTGCTGGGCAGGGTTCTGTCCAGGACAAAGAGAGATCAGGGCGAGATTCCGTTTGCTTTCGACGATGAAGGCCATTTCTTTTCTGCGGAAACTGCCGATCTCAGCAGGCTGGAATCCTTGGATTTATTTTCGCTGGCTTCGGGCACGGTTCTGGAAGATCACGCCCACCGGGATTGGATAATCGTGACCAAGCTCGAGCGCCATTCAGGCATTACTTTTGGGATCGCCCGGCCCATCGGGGAGTCCCTTCAGAACATGCGGCAGGCGGCACTCAGCACTTTCGGGCTGGGCCTGGGTATGATCACTCTGGCCATGTTCGGCATCCTGCCCATTTCAGGGCGTATGACGCGTAATCTGAGCACCCTGGCCGAGGGCGTCGATAAGCTGGCTCGCGGGGACCTGGAAGCTCGAGTTCCTGTGAAACCGGGGGACGAATTCGGCCGCCTGGCGGTGGCGTTTAATCGGATGGCCGAGGACCTGACCCATAATCAGGAGCAGCTTCTCGAGCAGGAGAGACTGCGTAGAGAACTCGAGATGTCACGCCAGATTCAACAGATACTGCTGCCCCGAACTCCTCTGCGGCTGTCCAATGTAGAAGCAAAAGGGGTTTCGATGCCGGCTCGTGAGGTGGGCGGAGATTTCTTCAATTATTTTGCCTTGCCGGGCGGAGACGTTGTGATACTCATTGGAGATGTCTCCGGAAAGGGAATCCCGGCGGCGCTCCTGATGGCGCACCTCCAGGCGACTTTACAGGCGCGCGTCCCGGTTAGCTCCACTCTGGCGCTGCTGGCTGAAGAGCTGGATCGTGAAATCGCCCAAAGCACAGCGCCCGAGACCTATCTGACGCTGTTCCTGGGGATCCTCAGTGGGAAGGACGGCTCACTGCGCTATCTGAACGCCGGCCACAACTCACAGTACGTGGTGCGCTCGGGCGGCCAGCTTGACAAGCTGGACTCGACTGGACGGCCCCTGGGCTTGCTTCCGGGCGGGGCATACGAGGAACGCTCGGTCCAAATGAACGAAGGAGACTCACTGTTCCTCTACACGGATGGACTCGAGGAATCCGCCCATGCTTCGGGAGAAGAGTTCGGGATCGAGCGTATTGAATCCTTGCTTGTTCAAGAGTTGAGCAAACATGGCAAAGACCTTAACAGCATCCTGACTGGACTGGAAGCAGCGGTCAACCACCACCTGGGCGATGCCGAGGCCTGGGATGACGCAACCATGGTCCTCTTGCGTGTGGGTGGGCGGGGCCAGGCCGCCGCCTCTCTTTAGGTGTAAAGTTTGGAAGATATGAAAACCAGCAAATTCAACCGTCGAGATTTCATTAAAACCACGGGTTTGGGCATTGGCGCGATGGCCGTCGTTCGGGCGCAGCCGGGTGCAATTCCCAAGCGCGCGCTTGGCCAGACAGGCGAACAGGTTTCCATCCTGGCCTTTGGCGGAGGCAGTCGCTTCCTGATGTACGAGGATGAGGACCAGGCTCTGGCCATCCTCAATGAGGTGATCGACAACGGAGTTAATTACCTGGATACGGCTGTCTCCTACGGTAACGGCAAGAGCGAAGAACGCTACGGTAAGGTTCTCAAAGATCGCCGCAAGGAAGTGTTTCTGGCCACCAAAATCGGCAACCGCACTTACGACGGCGCCATGCGGGACATCGAGGCCAGCCTCAAGCGGCTGCAGACCGACCATGTCGATTTACTGCACATCCACTCTCTACTGCAGGCAGACGACCTGGAAAAAATCGAGGCTCCCGACGGGGTCCTGAAGGCTATTTATCAGGCCAGAGACGAGAAGATGGCTCGTTTCATCGGAATGACCAGCCACACGGACGCTGCCACCATGAAGACGGCCATCGGAAGGCACGACCTCAACTGCGTCCAGATGGCTTTGAATGCCGCGACGAATACCGGCTATGCCACCGGATTCGAAAAAATCGCCCTGCCTGCGGCCCTCGAGAAAGGCCTGGGCGTCCTGGCTATGAAGATTGCCGGACAGGATGCTCTGGTGGGGCCGGGCGAAGGCAAAGCGCCCATGAAAGACCTTCTGCGCTACTCTATGAGCCTGCCCGTGGCTACCTGTGTGGTAGGCATGCCCAAGCCGGAATTCGTACGCGAGAACATCGAAGCAGCACGCACTTTCACGCCCTTGACGCCGGCGGAGAAGGAACGTATCTTGGTTCAAATTCAACCTTCTGTGTTGGCCTTTAATCACTTCCTGTGTAACCACGCAGACACTGCTTAGTGCTTCGCGAAATGGGTCCCCAGATACAGTGGATCGAAAGTTTCGTGAGCGATGACAAGGTTTACTGCGTCTACATCGCTCCCGACCAGAACGCAATCCGGGAGCACGCCCAAAAAGGCGGCTTTCCGGCTAATCGCATTTCAGAAGTCAGAACGAAAATCGATCCCACGACGGCCGAAGCCGGCTTTGCTCAGTAATCTGAGGAGCGCTCCCGCCTCTAATGCTGATTATCTAAAAATTAAAGCGCAAGCTCAGTTCGACTCGGCGGTTGCCGGCGCCGCCGCCGCCGTCGCGAAAGCCAAACCCGGAGAGGGCGGAGTTTGCCTGTCCGAATAAAGGGGAACTGATGTTGCCGATAGTGGGGCCCAAATTGGTGTGGTTCAGCAAATTGTTTACGTCTACTGAAAAAGTCAGGCTGTAAGGCTTGTCGCTGGCGCCCCCGCCCAGGCGGCCGAATCCTCCGCCACCGCGTGATCCCCTCTGGGGAGGCCCGCCGCCGGCGCCCATTATGCGCGGTCCGTGGCCGCCCAATCCGCCTTCCTCCGCCTCGCCAGGCGCTTCCAGCGGCTTGCCGAACCCGACCGTCTTGCTGAGACGAAGACGAACCATTAAAAACCCGGCGCCCTCTCCAAAATTCCTGGGGACCATGGGCTGGCCCGGCTCCGGATTGGGATCGAAAGCCCCCAGCGGAGTAATCACGACCCCGGGCTTGCTCAGGTCAGTCGCAAAAGCCGGTCGCTCGGTAAACACTGAATCGGCGTTGAAATCACGCCCTGAGGTGATATTGAAGGGACGCCCCGAGGTGGCAATGAGAAAGGGATTAAAGCGTACGCCCCAGGGAGCACTGAGGGAGCCGCCCATAACGAAGCGGTGGCGGACGTCAAAGCCGGCGCGCCCCCATTCGCTGCTCAAGTCATAAGGGTCGGCAGGAAAACTGGCAGCTCCATCCGTGTCGCTTTTGGCGCTACCCCGCACATAGTTGCCGAAAATGGTGAAGGCGCTGCTGAAGCGGTTGCTGAAGTTGACCATCAACTGGTTCTGATCGAATCTTCCGTCCGACTGATACTCGTAAACGTTTCCAATCTCTCCCAGCGGCCGTACTCCGCTGCCGGGCAAGGGAGCGTTGATATTGCGCGAGCGCAGCATATGCAGCGTTCGAACTTTGATATAGCTGGCAGAGATTGTGAAGTTGAGCGGCAACTGCCGTTCGACGCTGATCGCTCCCTGCATCGAATAAGGTGTGTTCAAATCGGGTGAGACACGTCTTGTGGTTTGAGGTTGCGCACCAGAAAGCAATTCTTCCACCGACGGGACGTTGGGAAAGAAATCCGGATTGGCTACGATGAATTGCGCCTGCTTGATCCCGTCAAAGCGGTCGGCGTCCAGAGTGAGCTCTTCGTCCACCCTGCTGTAAAAAATGCCGGCGCCGGCGCGAATCACGGTCTTGGGGGAAAAGCCTCGGCGGGCTCCCGGAGCCCAGGCCAATCCAACCCGAGGCGCTAAATCAAAGTTGTCGTTGATGTTGTTCTGGATCTCGTAACGCACGCCGAGCGAGAGCAACAGGTTCGGGGTAACCCGCCAGTCGTCCTGCAGAAATCCGGCAAAATCGTACTGGCTCACGCCCGATTCAGGATCGCCTCCATTGATTGAGAACTGAGTGGCACCCCCGCCCAGAGCTCGGATTTCCTGCGCAGTCATTTCCCGCTGCTGAAACAGCAGTGTGCGCCGGTAACGCTCCAGACTGGTGATAGGCGCCAGCACCGGATTTCCGCCAGAAAGCAGCACCTGATCATGGGCGTCGAGCTCCGGTGCCAGACCACCTCCAAAGGTGAAGGTTCCCCCAAAATTGGATCTCGAAACATCTTCAAGGCTCACGCCCCGGACCTGCAGTCCGGCTTTGAAGGCATGCGCCCTCCGGTTCCAGGAGGTCAGGTTTTGCAGCTCCCATCGATTCAACTCATTGAAGGAAAGCCCCACCTGAGACCCGCCACCCGTAAAGGCATCCAGGACTCGGATCGTGGGAAGGGAGTTGTCTCCTTCCCGATTGTTCTCACTAAACTCGTACTGAAAGCGAGTTTCGTTAATGAGATTCGGACTGAAAATAGCTGTCTCGGTCAGCCTCAATTCGTGCTGCTCTCGCGCCGAGTCGTAGGCTCGGGAGAGCAGGGAGAACTGGCCGATACCTACATTTTCCTGATGGAATCTCGAGTAGCCGTAGCTGGCAATCAGGGTGTGCTGCTCGTTCAGTTGATAGTCAAACCGGGGTGAGAGGCTGGTACGGACATTGGGAGTGACGACCGCCTGATTAAAGGAGAGGATGTTCAGATTCTCATCCAGGACTCTGGCATTGATGACGGCATTTTCCTCAATTGACCGGCGATCGAAATCGAGAAAGAACGACGCCCTGTTCGAAACCAAAGGACCGCTGATGGTCCCGCCATAATGGCGCGTCTGAAAGGGCGGCTTGTTGGAGGCAAAAGGGTTGCGTGAGTTTAAGCTCTCATCGTTGAAGTTAAAGGAAAGCTGGCCCCGGAACTTATCCGTCCCGGGCTTGGTGAAAATTTCAATGCGGCCAAAGCCGACACGATCAAACTCGGCCGAGAAAGGATTGCGGTTGATGCGAATTTCGCGAATCGAGGAGCGCCGCGGCAGACGGCCTCCTGAGAATCCGTCGATGTAGAACTGCCCGCCGTCCGGCCCTGCCGATGGACCGGCCAGGGCAAGGAGCACATCGGCCAACTCTTCAGGGTCTTCAGGTAGAGCTTCCAAGTCTTCTCCCTGGAGGATAATAGCTCCTGCGTTATTAGCAGCTTCCAGGCTCAAGGTCGGCGCCTCGGACATGACGGTCACCTCCTGCTGCTCCAGAGCCACCTTTAGCGTGACGTCCAGACTGGCAGGCTCTGAGCTGCCGCCGGTGATTTGAGCGAAGTTTTCGTAAGTGGCAAATCCGGTGGCGGCCACTTTCAGGATGTATAGCCCAGGTGTCAAACCGGCAAAGGAGTAGCCGCCCAGCTCGTGGGTAACCGCTGGCTTCTCGACGCCATTTTCATCGATCAGCACGACCTGAGCACCCACAATAATTCCGCCCTGTTCGTCGAACACTCGCCCCTGCATAGTGCCGTTTTCCTGAGCCTGGGTGGCCGTTAAACAGAAGATCAATATCAGGAGAACTCCGATGGCCGCTCTCTGACGGTCACGGCTCCGATAACGGCCTCTGTAAAACCCATCAACCGAGCCGCGACCGTAAGGGAGCGGCCCCTGTGCTATCTGATCACAATGCATTCTCTTGCTCTTCGCCCCCGCTGATCAATTAGCCGGAAGCCCAATACCAACATCCATGAAATCGCCGAAAGTTAAAGCAGTGCCGGGACGCTGGGAAGCCGAACTCTCGCGCTGCCTCAACAGGGGCTCGACCCCGGCCGCCACAACGATGGCCGTCAGGCGCGACGAATCCACGCCCCGCGTACTGGAGACTAGAACCATATCGCCGACCTGAAGGTCTGCCAGATTGATTGCGGGCGATTCCTCGAGCACTCTCTGAACATTTCCAGCCGAACCATTCTGCGGGCCGGCCGCCGTTTCCGCCGGCCGCTGCGCCAGCGCTCTGGCGCCGGCAAATGGGATCCGGCGCAGGACCGTATCCTGGCTGACGACAATGGTGAGCGGTTGCTGGCTCTGGACGTTGTTGAGTTTCAACTCATTTGACTGCAAGTCACTCTTCTCTCCCAGGGCGCGGAACTGATCGCCCACATATAACTCGGCAAAGGAACTGGGCAGCGCATCGGCGAACTTCACGGAGTCCGGGCATAGCGCCGGAAGACGACTTGATCCCCGGCCGGGAGGATAACCGGCCTGGGACCTCCCTTCGATCGGCCCAGCATAATCATTAAAGGGAAAATCAAATGCCCCATATCTACACATATCCTACGCGGGCCTGGGGAATAGGTTTCGGAGAAACAAAGGTAAGCAGCTCTCGTACCTCCTGGACACGGAGGAATTATGAGGAAAGAACTTCTTCTGCTGGTTGCAGTTTTGATTGTGCTCTTGATGGCGCCGGCAGTCCAGGCCGCAGACGGGCCTGACCTGTCGGGAACTTGGGTGCTGGATAAGGAAAAAAGCGATCCGATCCGTATGGGCTTCGGCCGGGGCAGAGGCCCTGGCGGCGGGCAGGACTCCAGCCCGCCCGATATCGACGTAACGCTGAGCATCAGCCAGTCTGAGAACCAGCTTATGCTGACCCGAAAATTCAATATGGACGGGCGGGAACGAACCCAGGAGCAGACCTTCACGCTGGATGGCGAAGAAAACATCAACCCAGGCCTTATGGGCCGAGGGGAGCTGACGTCCAAGTCTCAATGGAAAGAAAGCAAGCTGGTGATCGAGGGTTTTCAGGTGGTTTCCACTCCCAACGGCGAGTTCGAGATCGGGAGCATTGAGGAATACTCGCTATCCGAAGACGGCAAGGTCCTGACTCTGCGCGCCACCCGAGCCACCCCTCGCGGCGAACAGAGCTCAACACAGGTCTTCAATAAGCAGTAAACGACCAACGTCAGGTATTTTTAATCCAAAGCTGTCCCTGAAAGTTCATTGCCTCCTGGGCTCACCTTCGGGTAAATTCGCGCCGTGGCTGTAGAGATTAGAAAGATGTCCCGGGCCGATATTCCTCTGGGGATGCGCCTGAAGGAAATCGCCGGATGGAACCAGGTCCCGGCAGACTGGGAAGCCTATCTGAAGCTGGAACCGGAGGGCTGCTTTGTGGCCGAGCTGGACGGAAAACCCGTGGCCACCGCAACCACTCTCAACTACCGGAATCGTTTCGGCTGGATCGGAATGGTGCTGGTCGATCCCCCCGCCCGGCGGCGCGGTATTGCGACCCTGCTGATCGAGACGGCTTATTCCTACCTGGACTCGGTGGGCTGCCACTGCCAGAAGCTCGACGCCACGGACGAAGGGGCGCAGGTCTACGAGAAAATGGGCTTCATGATCGAATACGAGGTCGAACGCTGGGAAGGTAAAGGGGGTGCACCGCACCGGCCTTCGCCGGAGTTAAAAGCACTCAATGAAAGCCGCCTGCAGGAGGTCGCTCGCCTCGATCAGCACGCCTTTGGCGCCTCACGCCTGCCGCTCCTGCGCTGGTATGCCTCACTGGAATGCCCCAGATTCATGATGGAGACAGCATATATTGTCGGCAGGCCCGGGAGTAAAGCCTGGCAAATGGGTCCCGCAGTAGCGCAGGACAGCGAGACGGCCCAAAAGCTGATGGCGCAGTTTCTGGCTCACTCACCCGCGGAGGCGCTCATTGTGGATATCGTGGCTGAGAACCGGGAAGCCGTCCGGATTGTGCGAGACCTGGGATTCACCCGCCGGCGGGTCCTAAAGCGCATGTATCGGGGCAGGAACTCCTGGCCTGGAGACCCCCAGCAGACCTTCTGCCTGGCGGGTTTTGAATTCGGGTGAGCCCACGAATCACACGAAGCACACGAATTCGTGTGCTTCGTTGGCCTAAATTTCGAATAGCGCTTTCATGCGCTCGATGTATTTGGGGATTTCGGTTTTCGGATTTTCGGCCTCGTACTCCAGCGCGACCCAGCCCTTGTAATCGGCGGCCATCAGGATGTCTCTGATTTTCTCGAGATCGACCGGAACATCGGTCCCATCGTTCAAATGAATCTCGGCTTTGATCTGGACGTTGACGGAGCGGGGAGCGGCCATCGCCAGCTCCTCGTAAGCGTTCGTCCGATAGTTGCCGGTGTCCAGATTAATGCCAAACCAGGGACTCTCCCCCACCGCATCGCAGATGGCCAGATGATCGGCCGCGCGGGCGGTAATGCCGCCATGATTTTCAAGTCCGATGACGATGCCGCGCTTTGCGGCATAATCCAGGACCTCTTTGATGGCGTCGGCCACCCAAATAAGGGCAGCGCTTTTGTCCGCTCCTCTGGGAACGTTTCCGGCAAAGATGCGGATGTGAGGGGCGAACAACTCCGCCGCCACATCAACCCACCGCTTCACGCCCGCCACTTCCTTCTCCCTCTCGGGTCCCGGCGGCATGCAAAAGTCATTGCGGACAGCAGTTCCACTGACGGTCACACCCCTTTTAAAAGCGTGGAGGCGAAGATCGTGAAGGTAGGCGTCGTCAAAGTTTTCCTTGAAGTAATAGGAGGTCAACTCCGTCCCGCTCAGTCCCATATCCGCGCACCAGTCGATAAAGCCAAAAAGGTCCATTTGGCCGCCGGTCAGATCCTGGCGCACCGAATAGGCCGCCAGTGAGACTCGCATATTTTTGGGTCCATCG
>JBOGJG010000126.1:0-2062 GCA_050747825.1 Acidobacteriota bacterium
CTGTAGGCTTTCTCCCCCCTTTTTGGCGCCTGAGCGCCCGGATTTTCAGTGTGTTTCGTATAGATTCCGGTAGCAGTAGTAGCTGTGGGAACGGTGGGAAACTCCGAGCGAGCGATTGAGCGAGGGAGGAGTTTTCCAAGCGTTGTGGGAACGGTGGGAAAACCTTTTCGATCTTCGCCAGATGATCGGGTGGAGTTAGCCGACCGGATGTCGAGCCGAATCTTTACGAGAGTTTTTCCACCGTTTCCATAACGCGGCAGTTTCCACAGCTTTCCGGCACTCAGCCCCCCTCGATCAGGACAGGCGGTGAAAGGAAGAGGCGGTTGTGTCTCCCCCCTTTGGTAAACCAAAGGGCTGTTAGCGAAACCGGAAGACCAACCGCCATGAACAAAATAGCACGCTTCGTTCTGTGGCTCTGCAAAACTTTCACCCGTCAGGAACTCGAACAGATCATCCTCGAACTTCAGACGATCCTGGCCCAGCGGGAACCCGAAGTGAAACCCCGCGACGCCTTTCGCCAGCAACATCCCCATTACCGCGATTTCTCCGTCGATCCTCTGGCTCCCCTGACCCAGCCGCCCGTCTCCACTCCGGCCGCTCCTCCACTGGACTGGAGAGAGTTGCGGGCCGATTACCAAAAGGAGCGCGGGAAGCCGCTTGCCCCGGTCCGGCGTCAAAACGGTCAAAAGATTCCCAGGAACTGCCGCTGCTCCCGCTGTGGGGCCCCGGCCGATTACCTGTATCTCAACGACGGGAAACAGGCCACTCAGCTGCGCTGTAAGGTCTGTGGCGCCCTCTCCCCGATCGAGCGCCGTCACCGCCCCAGCAAAACCGGCTACTGGTGTCCTCACTGTCAGAGTGCCCTGTACCGCTGGAAGGAGCAGCCCGATTGTACGATTTACAAGTGCCCGAAAGACGACTGTCCGCATTATCTGCACAAGAAGGCGGCCCTGAACTGGAACGAAAAGCTCTTGCAGAAGATGCGCCTCTCTCAATTCAAACTGCGCTATCAGTACCGCGTCTACCACTTTCAACCGGACCAACTCGCTCCCTCCGCCCCCGATCGCCCCCTGGTGGACCTGGCCCGCATCCATCACTCCACCGAGGTATTGGGATTGGTCCTGGCCTTCCACATCTCTTTCGCCTTGTCGGCCCGCAAAACCGCTCAGGTCCTGTGGCAGATCTTTGGCGTTCAGATCAGTTATCAGACCGTGCTCAACTACGCCCAGGCGGCTGCCTATTACTGCCATCGCTTTAATCGGACTCACAAAGCCCCTTTGGGAAAGAGCGCCACCGGCGATGAGACTTACATCCGGGTGGCCGGCAAACACCACTACACCTTCCTCTTCCTGGATCCCCAAAACCACCAGATCGCGTCCTACCACGTCGCCCCCGAACGAGACGTTCTGGCCGCCACGGCTGCCCTGGGGGAAGCGGCTCGCACCTTGCCGCAAGATCAAGCTCTGCACTTCATTACCGACGGCAATCCCTCCTATCCGGCGGCGCTCCATTTTCTGAACGCTCAGCGGGAAAAAGTTCAGCCCCCTCATACTCTGGATCAAGTGCTCGGTTTGCAGAATCTGGATGAGATCTCCACCCAGTACCGGCCGTTTAAGCAACTCAGCGAGCGCCTCAACCGCACTTACAAGTACCACCTCCGTTCCGCCTGCGGTTTTGCCACCCGCAACGGCGCCGTCGCCCTGACCACCCTGTTTGTCACTTTCTACAACTTCCTGCGTCCTCATATGGCGCTGCACTCCCGTATTCCTATCCAGCTGCAAGAGCTGAAAAACATCACCACCCTGCAGGGTCGATGGAATAAAATCTTGCAACTCGCTTGCGCCTCCTGAGCCTGCCAACCCGCCGCCTCCTGATGTCTGCCGGTTCCCAGACCATCCCTCTGTCTGATTCACCCTCCGAATCTCCGTACCTTGCATCTCCTCTTTCAAACTTTTGCCCCTCGAACCTTCTCAAGGGAGTACTTTCGGTAGTGCTAATCGGTAACCAGAACCCCTAAAATCCTTCATAGTGTTTTCATAGAACTTTTGGCACTACCTTGGTT
>JBOGJG010000127.1:0-8825 GCA_050747825.1 Acidobacteriota bacterium
CGCTGGCATTACATCCCGAGAACCCGCACTATTTTCTATTCCGGGGCCGGCCGACGGTCCTGATCACGTCCGCCGAGCATTACGGCGCGGTATTGAACCTCGATTTTGATTATGTGAAATACCTGGACACGCTGCAGGCGGAGGGGATGGATCTCACCCGGATTTTCACGGGCGCCTACGTTGAGCCTCACGGGTCCTTCAAAATTGTTGAAAACACATTGGCGCCCAAGCCAGGCCGCTTCATCTGCCCCTGGGCGCGCAGCTCTACTCCCGGATACGCCAACGGCGGAAATAAATTCGATCTCACTGAGTGGGATGAGCAGTATTTCCGGCGTCTAAGAGACTTCGTTGCCCAGGCCGGCCAACGCGGCATCATCGTCGAGGTTTGCCTGTTTTGCCCCTTCTACCGGGACGAGATGTGGGAGCTGAGTCCACAAAATGCAGCCAACAACGTCAACGGTGTCGGGAATGTCGGGCGCAATGACGTTTACACGCTGGACAGAAATGGAGGCCTCCTGCCCGTGCAGGAGGCGATGGTGCGAAAGATCGTGGTTGAGCTGAAGGAGTTCGACAATCTCTACTATGAGATTTGTAACGAGCCTTACTTCGGCAGAGTTGCGATGGATTGGCAGCATCACATTGCCGGCGTAATTGTGGAAACGGAGAAGGACCTCACCGCCGCGCCGCATCTGATCTCCCAAAACGTCGCCAATGCCCGGCCCAAGAACCTCAAAAAGGGGGAGGGCAAAGTTGAAAATCCGCATCCGGCGATCTCGATCTTTAATTTTCATTACGCGACACCGCCCGATGTAGTGGCTATGAACTACGGGCTCAACAAGGTGATTGGCGAGAATGAGACCGGCTTCGACGGCACCGGCGATACTCAGTACCGGATGGAAGGATGGGAGTTCATTCTGGCCGGAGGCGGACTCTACAACAATCTGGATTACTCCTTTACTGTCGGCCATGAGGACGGGACATTCACCTATCCCGATTCACAGCCGGGAGGGGGCAGTCCGGCCTTGCGCCGCCAGCTCGGCATTTTGAAAGAGTTCATTTACAGCTTCGATTTCCTTCGGATGAAGCCCTACAAATCGGCGGTGCAGGGGGGAGTCCCCAGGAAGGCCAGAGTCCAGGTTCTGGCTGAGCCTGGCAAGCAATATGCGATTTACATTTTTGGGGGGAAGCAGCTTGAATTGAAGCTGGATGTTCCCGCCGGCGCCTATCGAGCGGAGTGGATCAACACGCTCAGTGGGAGCACCGATAAGAGGGAACAAGTGCGGCATTCCGGCGGCCAACTCGAACTGACCTCTCCGCCCTACCAGGAAGACATCGCCCTGCGACTGATTGCAGATTAAAAAGATGCTTCGAATTCTGACCTGTTGGTGCTTGTTCCTAACCGGGGGCGAGCTTGTTCGTGCTGCCGACGGAGAGGGGACCGCCGGCCTTTCCCCCTCCAGCAGCCTGGTCAATACCGTGGGGATCTGGACGGTCACCTATACGGCCGGGCCGAGCGGGATCGAGGAGGGCGGGGCGCTCAAGATTCAGTTTCCGAAGAGCTGGTTCATGCAGCCTTACCCTCATGTCAAGGCGGTGCAGCATGATCGGCCTGACAAAAACCACTATGTGACCGCCCAGGCCTCTCGCAAAGGTGTCCAGGAGAAGGTGACGATTGATGATGTCCTGCTGGACGGCCAGCGCGACCGCGAGTCCCGGGTCTTTGTGGTGAGCCTGGAGAAGGGGAGTCTGAGAGCGGGTGATACGCTCAAACTGGCCTTTGGAGACAGGGCAGGCGGCCGCAATCTGGGCACCAATTCAGCTTCCGTGGCTGAGTCGGATTTCGTGCGGGTGGCCACGGATGCCGATGGCAATGGAAGCTTTAAGGAAATAGCCGAATCACCCTCGGTCACCTTGCTGCCCGGCCCGGCCGCGGAGGTCACGGTCTATGCTCCTTCCGCGGTTCAAATCGGCAAACAGGTCGCGGTACGCATTGTTTTGCTGGATGAATACTACAATGCCGCCGGAGCTTCTCCCGCCGAGCTGAAGCTGACCAGCACGGATGCCGCAGCGGAGTTTCCCCGACACCTTGCCATCACAGCTTCAGACCAGGGAAGGGCGCGCTTTACGGTCATCTTCAACACTCCCGGCTTCCAGCAGATCCGGGTTGAGGCGGTATCGGGCGGCCGCGCACTTACGCCTGCGGCGGCGGTCATGAAATGTACGGCCGAGCAGCCTGAAGTGGGCCTCTACTGGGGCGACATGCACTCGCACAGCGCCTGGAGCTGGGATGGAGACGGGACTCATCCTTTCGAATATGCCCGCGATGTGGCCTGCCTGGATTTTTATGCCAATACCGAGCACAACAATGATCCCCGAGGGACTACCGGAGGCGTTACCGCCGAGGAGTGGGAGCAGATTCGCAGTAAGGTCAGGCAATTCTATGATCCCGGACGGTTTGTTACGCTGCTGGCCTTCGAAGCCACGTTCGGCGGCAATTTTGGTCATCATAATGTCTTTTATCGCGATGTCGAGCAAGCCATTTACCCGCTGAAAGAGTACGACACTCTGCAAAAGCTGTGGGAGGTTCTGGAGGAAAAAAGGGCGTTTATGATTCCTCACCATCTGGGTATCCGCTTTGTCAGCACGCAGCGGGTGGAAACGGTCAGCGACTACATCCCCCCCATCCTCAGGTGGGAAGACCTGAAGTCGAGCAGCATCGGCGGCGTCGCCATTGACTGGCAGCACCGCAATGAGAAGCTGCGCCGTGCCCTGGAGATCTATTCGCTGCACGGGCAAAGTGAAATGTATGATCCCAACTGGGGATTGTCGTACGAGCGTGCGGGGGACACATCCGGGGTCAGCGTTCCGGGTCCTCACTATGCGCGCGACGGATGGGTGACCGGACAGCGCATGGCAGTCATCGCCTCCAGCGACAATCATAATTCCCGTCCTGGCCTGCGCCACGGAGGACTGGCTGCCGTCCGGGCGCCGCAACTCACGCGCGAGGCCGTCTGGGACGCCTTTTATAATAAGCATATCTATGGCACTACCGGAGAACGCATCTGGCTCGAGTTCTCCATCGATGGCCGCGGAATGGGGCAGGAGCTCGAGGCCCAAGGTAAGCCTGAAATCCGAGTCGCGATTGCCGGCACCGATGATCTCAACCTGGTAGAAATCATAAAATACGACTTTAGGAAAAAGGAGTACAAAACAATTCACCGGGTCAACCCCGGCAGCTTCGCAGCGGAACTGACATATCAAGACGAGGATTTTATCAGCGACAGCTTCTATTATGTTCGAGCCCGTCAAAAATCTCCAGTCCGAAACCTGGAGGTGTGGGCCTGGTCTTCACCCATTTGGGTTCAGGCTTACCGGCAGCCCGCGGCTGACCCTGACGGCAATTACCTGGCTCTGGCCCTGCTCCCCGGACTGGTCGTAATCCGGTGGATCCTGAGCCAAAGAAGATGAAAGGCATTTTGTTTCTGCTGCTCTGGGTGAGCTCGCCAGTTCTTCTCGCCCACTCCACCAGCACGAGTTATTCCCTGCTGAATGTTCATGAGCGAAAGGTGGATGGCAGGCTGATTGTGGCTATCGAAGATCTCTCCTTCGTCAAGGAAATCGATTCCAACTCGGACCTGATCATCAGCCAGGCCGAAGCAGCCGCTCACCGGCGCCTGATCTTCGATCGTCTTTCAGAGCACTACACGCTATCCAGTGGGGGTAAGACCGCAAGCCCGGCTCTGGTCGACCTGGAGATCAGTCCGCAGACCTACGAATTGATCTGCGATATCCGTTTCGACTTCGAAGATAAAATCCAGGAACTGCTGATCGGCTGCACCCTTCCCGCCATCACGAACTCGGGACACGTGCACTTGTCCCGCATCAACCACGCGGGCCAGAGCGACCAGGTCATCTTTGATCAAGGCTTTACCGAGCACAGGATCATGGTTGACCGGGGCCTGAGCGGGTACCTGCGCCAGGTGAGACAGTTCGTCTTTCTGGGCATCGAGCACATTTTCACCGGCTGGGATCACATTCTCTTCCTGGTGACGGTGCTGCTGATCGGAAGCAGCCTGAAAGAACTGGTCAAAGTCGTGACGTCCTTTACCCTCGCGCACAGCATCACGCTTATTCTGGCTGTCCTGGGCGTGGTGAGTCTCTCCTCCAGATTCGTCGAATCTTTCATCGCCATCAGCATCGTTTACACGGCTATGGAAAACCTGCTGCGCACGGAGACGGCCAAGCGCTGGATGATCACGTCTGCTTTTGGACTGATCCACGGATTTGGCTTCGCCGGTATTCTTCGGGACCTGGAATTGCCCAGGCAAGGGCTGATGCTTTCTTTATTTTCCTTTAATGTGGGAGTGGAGATGGGGCAACTCGCCATCGTGCTGATATTGTTCCCGGCTCTCCTTTACGCCACTCGCTTCCGCTGGCAGCCGAAGCTGATATCGATGCTCTCGTTTTTGATCCTTTGCATCGGGTTTATCTGGTTTTTTCAACGGGCTCTTTAGCCGCCGCCAGTTCTTCCGCCTGATCAATCAGGCGCTCGATGGCGGAAAGGCCCTGCTGCCAGAAATTGCTGTCGTTTAGATCGACTCCCAGCTTTCCGATTAACACGTGAGGCCAATCGGAGCCGCCTGCCTTGAGCAGCTCGACGTATTGATCCACAAAGCGCGGCCCTTCCTCCTGATTGCGGGCATAGAGAGCCAGCACCAGCAGCTCTCATAGATAGGAATTTGCTTTTCAAGCGAACTGTGATCCGAACTGTAATCCCCGAAGAACAATAGTGGGAAGGGAGTCGGGGGAGTTTCGCTAAAAAGGCTTCCAGTTTGTGAGGGAAAAGGGGAGGTGGAGGGGAGCGTTTGGGAAGGTCCCACAGCTTCAAATGGTGGATTGGAGAAGCCGATCCCAACTGCGCCCGCACTCTTTGCGAAAAGTTTCCCTTTCCAGGTGGGTGGAAAGGCTCTGGTGGGTAGCCCATAAGGACGGCCGATCTTGTTTTTTCTCTTTCCCCATGAAGCATTCGAGTAGCGACCGTAATAACGGATGATTTGTTCTCCGGGGTCAGGAATAGGGGAGATCACCCGAGCGATCCAGTCCAGAGCATCCATGCGCTGAGTCTCCCCTTTGGCGGTGCGATAATGGACCTGCTCATCCATAGCATAGGGCAGACGGGTGGAGGCAAAACTGGGTCGCAGAATGTAGGCGGCCAGCCGCTCCAGTGCCGGTCGGTCCTGGGGATCGACGGCTGGGCCGCGGTACACATGAACCCCGCTATGGCGCCAACTCTCAGACGATCCGCGAAGGGGGGCTGAGGCGGTGCTCTTGAACCAGCATTTCCAGGACCCGGCTCTGGAACAAGCGGGTCAGGGCTGGCGTATCCAGATTAGCTCCTAAGCGGCCTTCTTTCCCTGAGGGCGGTGACCGCTCCCTGCGATCGCGGCATTCAGTTTCTACCTAACAGTATCCGGCCGCCGGCCGGGGCCGGGCTGATCTGAAGATTGAATCGTCAAAATCGTCTGAAATCGTCGTGGGCGTCGTGTCTCGTTGTGGCCGTTGTGTTTAAAAAGCGTCGTGCGTTATTTCTTCTTCCTGATTTCAGAAACGCTCACCTTCCCGTAGATGACTTTCAAATCGCGCTCGAAATCTTCCAAGTCGTACTGAACCGGTATTTTTCGAAGCCTCGCGTAGTCCATCATTTCCCACAGGGAGACCGCGGCCTCCCTCGCAGCCCTGGCAAGTGTAATCTTGCGGTCGCCGTACAGCCGGGCGTAGTGCTCCAGCTTCCAGTCCCGGATGGCCCGAGCCAGCAGCTTCCTCACCGCGGTGGAGCGATCCGACTGTTCCACTCTCTCGATTTTTTCCAGATCCCGGACGAGGTCCTCAGGCAGCCGGGCGCCTACCATTTGCTCCTTTTTCATATCTGCACCTCCCGGGCACGCTTCAATATTTCGGTCACCACGGCCGGAGACAGCCACAACACCTGGCTGAGATCTGCCACCGCGTTCTCCAAGTCGCTGAGGCTCAAGTGTCGGTGCATGAAGGCTTCGAACAACACGGCGGCGGTTCCCATGTACAGCATCTCCATGGCTTCCGCATGGGCACGTGCCTCTTTGTCGTCCACGATCAGCCTGAGTCCTCTGGCGTCCGCCAATGCAAGGGACTCGATTTCCCCCCGATCGAGCCGGCTCTTTTGCTGGATTTTCTGCATGAGATCCTTTTCCTTTAGCGAAATTTTCACGACCTCGATCCAGCCATCTTCTATCGCCTTCTCAACCTGCTCGACCCCGGCCGCCGATACTGCTTTTCCCCGGACCACCACTTCATCCAGCACGACCGGCCCGATAACAGCTTTCCCATAGAGCCTTCTCAGGATCCCAAGTCTGTGAATCTTGGCCAGGACGATAAGTACCGAAGCGTCGACCACGATCAACTCAGGCGCCTCTGCGCAGTCGCTTTCACGGTATAAGGTTAACAAAACTGTCAAATGTTTTCAACACAGCGATTCATTCTGATGGCATGAGCTTTAAAAAAAGGGTGGGGCTCTTCAAGCGAAACTCCGGCCGGCCGGCAACGCCGGATCGGTCCGCCGCCGCTGCTGTGGCACACCGGGCGGCACAGTGCGCCGAGCGTTGCCAACTTCGTCTATCCAATCGGCAATTTGCGTCGGCGGACGCGCTGGTCTTCAACTGTTACAATTACACCCTCGATTACGTCTTCTTGTAACGTGGGCAATAATCTTTCAGTACATTGTTCACGTGCTCAATCCGGGAAGACGAAAGACGGAGAGAAACTAACGACGGCGCTCTGATTCCTGAAAGCGCAATCCTCGCAGAGAAGCCCAGATCCTGGGTAAGGATAGCCCGCGTATCCTCGCGCGCAAGATCAATAACCTCCTGATCTGTGGCTGCTGGGGGTAGGATTTCGCTGACCCGGACAATATCGTAGCGGAGGGAACGAAGGTATTGAACCGTTCGAGGGGAAATGTGCATGTCGGCGAGAATCCTCATCCGATCGCTGAAGTCTTCTCGCTGGCCAGCCAGGCACCGTATTTGGCAGCCTGATAGACATCCTCTTTCTCAAGCTCAGGATATTCGCAAACAATCTCGTCGGCGGCATACCCGTCCCCCAATAGCTTGAGAATAAAGTCCACCGTCATCCGAGTATTCCGGATCGTCGGTTTACCCTCGCAGATCTCCACATCAACCACAATACGGTCAAACATATAAGTCTAGAATAAAGCACTGGTACCCGGAGGGCAAGATTGGCTCGTGAGTATAAAAGTTCAGCAAATTGGGATCACGGTATTTCCGTTGAACATTGACGCACACAACTCAAGATTTCAGGAAAGCCAAACGACGATCTCGCACCCGGGGCATTAAAGAGCGTCTTAAGGCAGTTCTAAAGCCGTGAAGAGATCACGGGTGTCCGGTTGTCGACATGGGAGCCGCCTGTAACATGTTCTATTTAGGAAAATTATAGAAAAAAGAAGGCGTGACGGATTTGGATTTTCGCCGCAAAACCAAATTTCCAGTGAAGTTGCTGATTACCAAGGGCTTAAGTCAATTTAGCGCGCGCGTGACCGATTTCGCGATGAGGATACCCTCGGATAGTCAGTCCACCCCCTCACTGTGGGGGGATGAATCGACGACAGACAATCTTTTCGCAGGTCATGGATGGCATTCATCGTGAACAATTTCGCCGCTGTGTCGTTCGCTACCGTGGTGACTACAAAGTCCAAAAGTTCTCTTGTCGGGAACAATTGCTGGCGATGTCGTTTGCCCAATTGACTTATCGGGAGAGCCTGCGCGACATTGAAGCCTGCCTCAATTCCCGGGGCGATCAGTTGTACCACCTGGGATTCCGAAGCCCCATCGCGCGGAGCACCTTGGCTGAAGCGAACGAGAATCGGGACTGGCGAATTTACGCGGATTTGGCGCAGCTTCTGATCCGCAAAGCTCGGAAACTTTACTCCCAAGAGGACCTTGGTTTTCAACTGGACGAATCGGCCTATGCTTTCGATTCGACCACCATCGATCTGTGCCTGAATCTTTTTCCGTGGGCTCGCTTTCGCCAGCGCAAGGCGGCCGTCAAACTGCATACCTTACTGGACCTGCGAGGCTCGATCCCGACCTTCATTGAAATTACCGAAGGCCGACAATCCGATGTGAGAAGTTTGGATTCCCTTTGGATCGAGCCGAGCGCCTTCTACGTTATGGATCGGGGCTACCTCGATTTTGCTCGGCTCTACGCAGTTCGCCAAGCGTGCGCGTACTTCGTGATCCGGGCCAAGAAAAACCTCCGCTTCGCCCGCTCTTACTCCCAGCCCTTCCCTTACGGAAACGGCGTGCGCAGCGACCAGATTGGCCGGTTGACCGGCTACCAAGCATCCCGGGACTATCCCGAGCAGCTGCGCAGGATCCGATATTTCGATGACGAAAACAAGCGTTTCCTGGTCTTCCTCACCAATCATTTCGACTTGCCGGCTCTCGTCATCGCTCAGTTATACAAGTTGCGCTGGAGGGTGGAGCTGTTTTTCCGCTGGATCAAACAGCACCTGCGAATCAAGGCCTTCTATGGGACTTCCGACAATGCAGTAAGGGCACAAATCTGGATTGCTATTTGTGTCTACGTACTCATCGCGATCATAAAGAAGGAGCTGAAGATTCAAAAGAGTCTGCACAGCATACTCCAGGTTTTAAGCGTAAACGCCTTTGAGGAAGTTCCAATTTACCAACTACTTGCACGAGAAGCGTCCCAAATCTATAATGTTAGTCACTCTAACCAGCTGAAATTGTGGGATTTATAACCGGACACCCGTG
>JBOGJG010000128.1:0-2358 GCA_050747825.1 Acidobacteriota bacterium
GCTCGAGGCCGAACTCGAGGTCGTGCAGCCCGAGGTGATCGTCCTGCTCGGCGCGACCGCGGCGCAGGCGCTGCTCGGCCCGACCTTCCGGGTCACCCGCGAGCGCGGCCGCTTCATCCGCTCCAACTTGGCGCCGCACGTCATGGCGACCGTCCATCCCTCCTCGCTCCTGCGGATCGAGGACGACGCCGAGCGCAAGGACGCGATCCGTCAGTTCGTGCGCGAGCTGCGCCAGGTCGCGACGGTGCTGGGTGAGGGGAGCTCGGCGGAGCAGGGAGAAGGCTCGCGCTGAGCGGACTCACCCGACCAGAACGGCACGCGGTCCTGAGGTTCGGCTCGCGCTGTGGTGATTCACCACGCTTCTGCGACTTCTCTCGCTGCACTTTGATACGCCCAGAAGTAGATCTCATACCGCCGTTGCGCCGGAGCGACTCTAAATTCGTGGCGCAGAAACGGACCTGGAAATCTTTTGGGAGTAGGCAGCGTCCCCACCCCCGGAACATCCCGGCGAAACCTCTCAATCGCGTATTTGCTCTGATGTGCAATCGCATTACGGATCCACCCCGCCTGCTGGATGTAGGTCCTGTTCTGGGCTGCAACGGCAGAAAATGGCGCACCGCTGGCGACAAAGAGTGAGGCCAGTTCCTCCGCCTGCTTTATGCCGTTGATCGAAAGGTATGATTTTCCTGGATAAAGCAGCAGAGCCCGCAGATGAGCTCGATTTTTGATCTCTACGAGCCGTCTATTCTGCCGTCTTCTGCTCATCTGGCCGCACACCGCTTCGAATATGATCTCCTCTAGAAGCGCCTCCCACTGAGCACATACCGACAAGAAACTCGACGAATACACCAACTCAACGTCCGTTACGCGCAATCTTGCTCGAGCGTACTGCGTCTCGATGCTAGTACAGCAGCTCCGAAAGCGATATACGTGAGATACAAAGCGCTCACACTTCTCTTTGAGCGTGGTCAAGATCTAGGGCCTCCACGATGAACCTGTGGCGCGTGTCGCGTCGAGCCTTATCAGCTGTAGCCCTTTCCATAGCGTCTTGCACCTTATCGGGCAGATCGCTTGTTCTTATGCGATTACTCGCGAGATGAAGTCGGTCTGCTAGGCCAGCAGGAAGCGGCGTCGGCGCACTGCGCTCGAGTCTCGACTTCAAGCCAAACAAGTGGTCGTAGAGTGCCGCATACAAAGAGTAAAAGAGCGCTGGCCTGCGAAACGCACTGGCAGGGAGTACGTCGCCAACATTCTTGTCGATCGCGGCTATGGTGACTTCGAAGCGGTGACGCAAGACATCGGCGCCGTCAAGCGCGTCCTCATGATCTCTATAGAACTTGGTTATCCGTCGCTGATTTTTGCCTTCAATTCCATTTATCATTGCGATAAGATATTCAGACACAGCTTCGGCCTCTTCCATTCTTGATATCTGGTCGTACGAAAAGATTCTCCACTTTTTCCAGTAGTCGAAGCTATCGAGCGAAATGTCATAAACAAGTGTCTTGAAGTGACCGTGAAACTGGGAATTACGGATCTCTTGGTGGTTGAGAGAAAGCCCGGTCGAGTTCAATCTAGCAAAAATCCGAAAGATCAGATCATCGCCAGTAGTTGCTGGAAAGACATGGGTGCTCAATTCGTAGAGCAACACGGCGTTTTTATCATCATGAGACAGCTTAGCGAAAGGCGTTTCACCGATTTGGCGATTGTGAATTCGCCTGACCGTAAAGCTATCCGCATCCTCGGAATAGTCGGGGAGGCTAATGGGGTCTATAAAGGCGAGCAGCGTCCGAAGGCGTTGCTGTCCGTCAACAACTTCCAAGCGCTGACGAAGACTTTCAAGATCTTGTACCTGGCGCAGGAGTATGACGGGGATTGGGTAGCCGCGGACGACGCTGTCTATCAGTAGTGATTTCGCTGACGACTTCCAGACCGGCCTTCGCTGGAAGACCGGGCTGAGGTCGAGTGTTCTGGACCGCTGCCAATCTAGGAACTGGCCTACAGTGTAAACGGTCCGTGTTGGCTGAACCCTTTCCACGTGTTTCTCCTGCTGCCGCGACTGGACGCGCCGCTCACCCCAGCGCAATGCGCGAGAACGCGAGGTTCACGGTAAACGTTTATGTTTAGCTTTGAGATCGCGCAAGCGCCGCGACCTCCGCGAAGGGAGAAGGTGCGTATTTGGCGAGTGCGGCGATCGGGTCGGGCATCGCCTCTGCCACGGACGGGTTGAGCCGCGGATGCCGCGCGGCTATGGTCGGCGGCTCCCCGCCCGATCGCCAGCAAGGCCGCCCGCCATGGACTTCGCACCCTTCGACCGCCGCCGGTATCCGACGCTTGCCGTGCGCGACGGTTATCGCGAGT
>JBOGJG010000129.1:0-2458 GCA_050747825.1 Acidobacteriota bacterium
CCAGAACATGGCAGTGAGACCACGGGGGATGAGCTTCGTTGGTCGAAAGGGAAACAGCCCAGATCATCAGCTAAGGCCCCAAATTCAGGACTAAGTGGAAAACGATGTGAGATTGCACAGACAGCCAAGAGGTTGGCTTAGAAGCAGCCATCCTTGAAAGAGTGCGTAATAGCTCACTGGTCGAGTGATCTTGCGCGGACAATGTAACGGGGCTCAAGTCCTGAGCCGAAGCTATGGGCTTCTCCGTAAGGAGGAGCGGTAGAGGAGCGTCGAGAGTGCAGCGAAGGTCTAGCGCGAGCTGGGCATGGAGCGCTCTCGAGTGAGAATGCAGGTATGAGTAGCGAGAGAGGGGTGAGAAACCCCTCCGCCGAAAGCCCAAGGATTCCTGGGGAAGGCTAATCCCCCCAGGGTGAGTCGGGAGCTAAGGCGAGGCCGAAAGGCGTAGTCGATGCACAACTGGTTGATATTCCAGTACCACCGTGCCCGCGCCAGGCCCAAGAGTCGCAACGTGGGGGCTGTTCCCTTCCGGGAGCGATCTCACCGAGCGGCTGGCGGGTAACTGACGGGGGACGCAGGAGGATAGGTGAGCCGGGGTGATGGTTATCCCCGGGTAAGCACGTAGGAGGGTCCCGATGAGAGTTGGGGCTGTAACTCTGAGATGTGATACCGAGACTCTTTTGTCGAAGCCACTGATTCCATGCTGCCAAGAAAAGCCCAGCAGTGAGTTGGCACGGTGCCCGTACCCCAAACCGACACAGGTGGGCGGGTAGAGAATACCAAGGCGATCGGGAGAACTATGGTTAAGGAACTCGGCAAATTGCCTCCGTAACTTCGGAAGAAGGAGGACCCCTACCGGTGACGGCCTTTACGGCTCGAGCGGGCGGGGGTGGCACAGAGCAGGGGGTAGCGACTGTTTACCAAAAACACAGCAGCGTGCGAAGCCGCAAGGCGCTGTATACGCTGTGACGCCTGCCCAATGCTGGAAGGTCACGGGGAACGGTTAGCCGCAAGGCGAAGCTGTGAACCTAAGCCCCAGTGAATGGCGGCGGTAACTATAACCGTCCTAAGGTAATCCCTGCGTGCAGCAGGGTGTTGCCCCTCAGCACGGCGACGTGCTGAAGTGCAGCTGGCTATATGCTGGAAACTCCGAGCATCCGGCGGTACTCGCTCGCGAACACTGTTACACCCCTCAGGTATGACAGACACGTGAGCAGTGACAATCCGTCCGGTGCGGACAATCAGCAGGAAAGGCCAGGTTCCGAGGAGTGGATCGTCGGCTTTGTCGACGGTGAAGGGTGCTTCGCGATCGGTGGTGCGCAACGCGACCTGTGGGCTCGGCTGGCAAGTTCAGCACGAGTTCGCAGTAGCCCAGGCAGCCCCATCGCGATCCGCGCTGGAGATCGTCCGTGACGGACTCCAGTGCGGGCGGATCGTGGAGCAGACGAGGCACGACAACCACCGGCACCCGCTCCTGCGCCTCTCGGTGAAGCGCAGAAGCGACCTGGTGGAGCGTGTCGTTCCGTTCTTCAGAGAACACCCACTCAGAACCGCGAAACGCTTCGACTTCGAGCGGTTCGCCTTCGTGCTCCAGATGATGGAGCGCGGGGCGCACCTCGAGAAGGAGGGCCTTGCAAGCATCGCCTCGATCACCGAGGCGATGAACCGCAAGCAGCGGTCTCGGTACCTGGAATCCTCAGAGGCCATACGCCAGCCATCTCATCCGACAATGAGATGAAGATATGGTCCTAGCCTCATGGCGACATGAGGAGCAACTAGAGCGAAATTCCTTGTCAGGTAAGTTCTGACCTGCACGAATGGCGTAACGACTTCCCCGCTGTCTCAACCATAGACCCGGCGAAATTGAAGTACGAGTAAAGATGCTCGTTAGCTGCGGAAGGACGAAAAGACCCCGTGGACCTTTACTATAACTTGGTGTTGAGTTTTGACCTGCGTTGTGTAGGATAGGTGGGAGACTTGGAAGCATTGGCGCCAGCCAGTGTGGAGTCAACCTTGAAATACCACCCTGCGTATGTTGGGGCTCTAACCTCGGTCCGTGATCCGGATCGGGAACAGCGCCAGGCGGGTAGTTTGACTGGGGCGGTCGCCTCCTAAAGAGTACCGGAGGCGCCCAAAGGGTCCCTCAGGCTGGTTGGCAATCAGCCGTCGAGTGCAATGACACAAGGGAGCTTGACTGCGAGACCTACGAGTCAAGCAGGTGCGAAAGCAGGGCATAGTGACCCGGCCATTGCGTGTGGAAGCGTGGTCGCTCAACGGATAAAAGGTACCCCGGGGATAACAGGCTAATCTTTCCCAAGAGTCCATATCGACGGAAAGGTTTGGCACCTCGATGTCGGCTCATCGCATCCTGGGGCTGAAGCAGGTCCCAAGGGTTGGGCTGTTCGCCCATTAAAGCGGTACGCGAGCTGGGTTCAGAACGTCGTGAGACAGTTCGGTCCCT
>JBOGJG010000130.1:0-2895 GCA_050747825.1 Acidobacteriota bacterium
GCACGCTGCTGTGTTTTTAGTAAACAGTCGCTTCCCCCTGGCCTCTGCGACCCCTTCGAGCTCCGGACGCGAGGTCCTTCACCCTAACGGGGTCCTCCTTCTCCCGAAGTTACGGAGGCATTTTGCCGAGTTCCTTAGCCACCGTTCTCCCGATCGCCTTGGTATTCTCTACCTGCCCACCTGTGTCGGTTTGGGGTACGGGCACTGTGCCAGCTCGCTAGGAGCTTTTCTCGGCAGCATGGGATCAGTGACTTCGCCTGAATCGGCTCGGCATCGCGTCTCAGGCTTGTATGGGGCCCGGATTTACCTGGTCCCCGCCCTACACGCTTACCCCAGGACTACCATCGCCTGGGATCACCTACCCTCCTGCGTCCCTCCATCGCTTGCCGCCACCAGGTGGGTCGGTTCGCTCCCGAAGGAGCAGCCCCTTAGCAACCCGATATTGGCATGGACGCGGGCACAGTGGTACCGGAATATCAACCGGTTGTGCATCGACTACGCCTTTCGGCCTCGCCTTAGCTCCCGACTAACCCAGGGCGGATTAACCTTCCCCTGGAACCCTTGGGCTTCCGGCGGAGGAGTTTCTCACTCCTCTCTCGCTACTCATGCCAGGATTCTCACTCGACCACGCTCCACAACCGTTCACACGGCCGCTTCGCAGCGAGATCGACGCTCCCCTACCACGCACGCTCAAGGCGTACGTCCGCAGCTTCGGCTCTGGGCTTGAGCCCCGTTAAATTGTCCGCGCAGGGTCACTCGACCAGTGAGCTGTTACGCACTCTTTCAAGGATGGCTGCTTCTAAGCCAACCTCCTGGCTGTCTGTGCGACCCCACATCGTTTACCACTTAGCCCAAAATTAGGGGCCTTAGCTGGCGGTCTGGGCTGTTTCCCTCTCGACCATGAAGCTCATCCCCCATGGTCTCACTCCCGAGCTCTGGAGCAATGGCATTCGGAGTTTGGCTGGGATCGGTAAGCTTGTAGGCCCCCTAGCCCATCCAGTGCTCTACCTCCATTGCTGAACGCTCGAGGCTGTACCTAAATACATTTCGGGGAGAACCAGCTATCACCGAGTTTGTTTGGCCTTTCACCCCTATCCACAGGTCATCCCCCGGCTTTTCAACGCCGGTCGGTTCGGCCCTCCACGGGGTCTTACCCCCGCTTCAGCCTGCCCATGGATAGATCACTCGGCTTCGGGTCTACCGCACGCGACTACAACGCCCTATTCAGACTCGCTTTCGCTCCGGCTCCCCATCACTGGTTAACCTTGCCACGTACGGTAACTCCCTGGCTCATTCTTCAAAAGGCACGCCATTGCGGCGACCGGCCGAAGCCGGCCACGACGCTCTGACTGATTGTGGACCAACGGTTTCAGGTACTATTTCACTCCCCTCCCGGGGTACTTTTCACCTTTCCCTCACGGTACTAGTTCGCTATCGGTCGCCTGCGCGTACTTAGCCTTACGAGGTGGTCCTCGCAGATTCACGCCGACTTTCTCGGGTTCGGCGCTACTTGGGAACACCAACCGGAGACTCATACCTTTCGCATACGGGGCCATTACCCGCTGTGGCGCAACGTTCCAGAAGACTTCTGCTAGGCATGAGCTTTGTAACTCCGTGGAGAGGCCGGTGCCTCTCCTGTCGGGTCCCGCTACCCCGAACTGGCAACGCCACCGGGCTTTGACACCAGATCGGTTTGGGCTGATCCCGTTTCGCTCGCCGCTACTCAGGGAGTCGCTGTTGCTTTCTCTTCCTCGGGGTACTGAGATGTTTCAATTCCCCCGGTTCCCTCTACCGGCCCTATGTGTTCAGACCGGAGTTACACCCTCGCGGGTGCAGGGTTTTCCCATTCGGACATCCGCGGATCAATGCTTGGTCGGCAGCTAACCGCGGCTTATCGCAGCCACCTACGTCCTTCATCGGCGGCAGGCGCCAAGGCATCCACCGTTGGCCTTTTGTAGCTTGGGAGAACAACAAAAGATGCTCGTGCTCGCTCTGAAATTCTCAAGGGCCGCGCGTCGGTCGCACCGTTCCCGGGGGGACCGAGAGGACCCGGCGCGATCGCCGGGGAGCCTCGACTCGTCGCAGTTTCCCTCACACGGGTGCCGACGCACCCTGAGAACGGAACAGAGAACGGAAGTGCCCGCCCGTCGGACCAGGTCGGGAGCACAGCTCGCACCGACCTGACCGGCGGGTGGACCCAACAAGCCAGCGCACCAACTGGGAGTCGTCTCGAGCAGACCCGAGACATGTGACTCCTTAGAAAGGAGGTGATCCAGCCGCACCTTCCGGTACGGCTACCTTGTTACGACTTCACCCCAATCGCCAACCCCACCTTCGACGGCTCCCTCCCAAAAGGGTTGGGCCACCGGCTTCGGGTGTTGCCGACTTTCGTGGTGTGACGGGCGGTGTGTACAAGGCCCGGGAACGTATTCACCCCGGCGTTGCTGATCCGGGATTACTAGCGACTCCGACTTCACGGGGTCGAGTTGCAGACCCCGATCCGAACTGAGACCGGCTTTTTGGGATTCGCTCACCCTTGCGGGGTCGCAACCCTCTGTACCGGCCATTGTAGCATGTTTGCAGCCCTGGACATAAGGGGCATGATGACTTGACCTCATCCCCACCTTCCTCCGAGTTGGCCCCGGCAGTCTCCCTAGAGTTCCCGGCATGACCCGCTGGTAACTAGGAAAAGGGGTTGCGCTCGTTGCGGGACTTAACCCAACATCTCACGACACGAGCTGACGACAGCCATGCACCACCTGTGCTGGGCCCCGAAGGACACCGTATCTCTACGGCTTTTCCCAGCATGTCAAACCCAGGTAAGGTTCTTCGCGTTGCCTCGAATTAAGCAACATGCTCCGCCGCTTGTGCGGGCCCCCGTCAATTCCTTTGAGT
>JBOGJG010000131.1:0-1077 GCA_050747825.1 Acidobacteriota bacterium
AGCTGCGACGAGACTAAGTACTGGCTGGAATTTGCCAAAGACATCGATCTGCTGGAGTTTGGACAGTTTGAAGAATTGTTTACTAAGTGCGAAAGACTGAGCAAAATGATTTCTTCGCTACTTACTCCTTGATGACTGTGATTCAGCGTCAACATAACTGAGCGGTCAGCGGTCAGCGGTCAGCGGTCCAGCTCGCTTCGCTCGCGGTGGCAGGTGGCGGGTGGCAAGCTCGCTTCGCTCGCGGTGGCGGTCAGCGGTCAGTGGTCAGCGGTCAGCGGTCAGCGGTCAGCGGTCAGCCGGTCAGTGGTCAACGGTCAGCTCGTGGTACGGGCAAAGTCCACGGCACATCACCACTGTTATTGACGGTGAATTCCTACGGGTGACTGAAACCTTTCCCCGTCTAATCAATCTCAGAAGAACAGAATCTTGCAGGAGTTGATTATCATGTCAAAGCTGAAAAAGATTTTCTCTGCTTCTTTGCTTCTTTTGGGAGTGCTCTTCCTGGCAGCCTGCGAGCTGGACAGTATCTCCAAGATTAAAGCCGACCCTTACAAGTATGAGAGCGACACCGCCCACCTGGGTGGTATCGTGACCCGCAGCTACGCCGTGCTCAACTATGGGCTTTACGAGATTGAAGACCGAAGTGGAAAGATCTTCGTCGTCTCAGATCGAGGAGTCCCGACCCAGGGCGCCAAAGTGGAGGTCAAGGGACACACGAAGAACGCCTTCTCATTGGCAGGTGTTGATTACGGCGTGGTTCTAATGGAATCAGATAGGAAGATTCACGACTGAATCAGGTGGCGGGCTCGCTGCGCTCGCGGTGGCGGGTTGATAAAACCTCTGCTATAGTCGGCACCATGGAATGGTCGCATAAGGGCCTTACGTTCGAAATCATCACTGAGGAGCTGGGTCCATTTGTTATGGCCTCCGCCCGCACCCCCAAAGAAGGACCCTACACCCGAGTCAGACCGTTTACAGCACTGGTGATCGGCCGTGAAAATGCGATCGAGTCGCTCAAGGAGCAAATTCGGCTAGAATATCGCAAAGTTCCGGTTGCTGTGTAGCCCGTCACCCGCC
>JBOGJG010000132.1:0-1637 GCA_050747825.1 Acidobacteriota bacterium
AGCTGCGACGAGACTAAGTACTGGCTGGAATTTGCCAAAGACATCGATCTGCTGGAGTTTGGACAGTTTGAAGAATTGTTTACTAAGTGCGAAAGACTGAGCAAAATGATTTCTTCGCTACTTACTCATTGATGACTGTGATTCAGCGTCAACATAACTGAGCCATCAGCGGTCAGTGGTCAGCCGGTCAGTGGTCAGCGGCCAGCGGTCAGTGATCAGCGGTCAGCGGTCAGTGGTCAGCGGTCAGCGGTCAGCGGTCAGCGGTCAGTGGTCAGTGGTCAGCGGTCAGCGGTCAGCGGTCAGCGGTCAGTGGTCAGCCGGTCAGTGGTCAGCGGCCAGCGGTCAGCCGGTCAGCCGGTCAGTGGTCAGCGGTCAGCGGTCAGCCGGTCAGCCGGTCAGCGGTCAGCGGTCAGCGGTCAGCGGATCAGCCGGTCAGCTTAATCCGATACAGCTTATCGCTATCCACGAGGTACAGCTCACTGAAATTGGGACTGTAGGCAAGCCCCACCAGCATGGGGGCGGAAACGGTCAGTTCGGGAGTTCCACCGCGGACGGTATAAATTCCTTTTCTGCCTCGATAGGAGGCGGCCACCACAAGGTTGCCGTCCCGATCGAAGGCCATCCCCTGAGGGCGACCGAGCTCCTTGAAAAAGGTGCTCACGGTTCCATCCGGCAAGATCCGGTAAATCGAATCCTGAGTAGCCAGTGTTGGGCCGGTCACATAGAGGGCATCATCCGGGCCCATCAGCAGGTGATAGGCCGAAACGCTTGGTTCCAACCCGCACAACACCGAGATCTCTTTTTCGGGAGTAACCTTGTAGATCGTCCCGCTACGGTCGCCTACCAGCATATTGCCTTGGGAATCAAAGGCCAACCCCGTCGCCAGCCCCAGGCCGTCGATGTGCTTCTCCACCTGCTTGTCGAAAGTCGAGCGATAAACCGCCCCGGTGTGCCGGCTGGTCAGATAGAGGCAGTTGTCCGGACCGATGGCCATAGCCGTAGGGTTGGTGATATCAGTCAGGAAGGGCTGCTTGCTTTCATCGCCATAGATGGCGAAGACGCTAAAGGGAACTTTTTCTCCGCGCGTCCCGCTGAAAGTCACATACACGTTTCCGAAAGAATCCACTACCGGATTGGTCACCGGATGAAGTTCGGAGGCAATCACGCGCCCAATTTTGAGTTCCGCCGAGGCCTCATCTGTTCCGCTGCGAATGAGGACCCCATCACGCGCTCCTTCCGGCACCCAGAAGGTGACAGTTCGCGAGGAAGCTCCCATTAATTCGGCTGGAGCCTCCCCTAGAAACGCCCTGGCACTGGTCACATCCCCCAGTCCCTCAACTTCGACCTGAACTACGCCTCCCGGAAGCGCCATGCCAGGCCGTACGGCGTTGATTTTCATGTTGGACCACTATAACTGACCGGGCATGGCGCCTCAAGCCGGGGGTTTGGTTCTTCTTTAGTTCGAACCAAAGAACCAAGGAACTAAGGAACCAAGGAACCAGCAGGTCAGCTCGCTTCGCTCGCGGTGGCAGGTGGCAAGCTCGCTTCGCTCGCGGTGGCGGCCAGCGGCCAGCGGTCAGCGGTCAGCGGTCAGTGGTCAGCGGTCAGTGGTCAGCGGTCAGTGGTCAGCTCGCTTC
>JBOGJG010000133.1:0-3720 GCA_050747825.1 Acidobacteriota bacterium
CCATTATTCCACCTCGGCGGCCAGGGTGTCTCCGGAGCCAGAGCGGATAGTACAGGATTGCCCTGCCTGTGCAAAGGCGCGCTTGAGGTAAGCGAATGCGATGGGGCATCCGAACTGAGGTGAGAAGGCGGCGCTGGTAACGCGGCCGATTTTCTTTCCCTCCGGGTCGAACACCTCCCAGCCTTCTTTCGGCACTTTTTCACCCGAGATGCGAAGCCTGGAGAGCAGCCGGGCGACTCCTCCGATATGGGTGGCTTTGGAGACCACCTCCTGGCCAATGTAGCAACCCTTGGTGAGACTGATCGCATGATTCAGGCGCGCTTCCATAGGGTAGTTGTTTTCGTCCATATCGACGCCAAACCGGGGAATGCCGGCTTCCAGGCGCAGGACGTCGAAGGTTTCAGGGGTAATTTCAAGCATACCAAATTGCCGGCCGCGGTTCAGAACAGCCCGCCTAAGTGAATCCCGCGATTCAATCGGACTCACGATTTCAAAGCCGGCGCCGGCCAGCTCAGGCTTGCCGATCAGCCATAACTTTGCGCCCGTCCAGGCCAGCTCATGGATCTGGTATTGGCCGGTCGTCATACCCTCTCCAAAGAGCTCTTCAATCAACCGCCTCGAGTCAGGGCCTTGAATCGATATATGGTCGAAATCCTGTGAACGGTCCTTGAGATAGACCTCATCCATGATGATGAACTTTTCCAGGGTCTCGATAGTCCTGGAGAGCAGGTCGCGCTGGATATCGATCAGTATGAAATCCGGGAACTTGTAATAGAAGAGGTCTGAAACCATCTTGCCTGTAGAAGTCAAAAAAGTGCCGTAGCGGCCGGAAAACACCGGCAACTGATTCACCTCATTGCTGATCATGGCATGTAGGAACGTCTCTCGATCAGGACCCGTCACCTCAATCTTTCCGCGTCCTGACAGATCCAATAACCCCACTGCCCATCTGACGGCGTTATATTGGTCGTTCATTTAGAAGTGAATAGTAAGAAGTGAATAGTGAATAGTGAATAGTGAAGAGTGAATACTATTTATCTTGGTTGATCGTCGCGTCTGCCATTGCTTATGCCCCTTTCACTTCTTATTTCTTACTTCCTTACTATTCACTATTCACTTCTTACTTAAGCTCTTCCCCTGGCCTGAGGGCGTACACTTCGATGCCGAGATCACGCGTCAGTTGGCGTAGCTGATCGGGTGTCCCGGTTAAGGGCGGGAAAGTGCCGTAGTGCATGGGCACGACTTTTCTGGCTTGTAGAAGCCGGCATGCATAGGCCGCCTGTTCCGGCCCCATCGTGAACAGGTCCCCGATGGGCAGAAACACCAACTCAGGCCGATAGAGCTCCGCTATGATTTTCATATCTCCGAACACGCAGGTGTCTCCGGCATGATAGATGCGAAATCCATTTTCAAACTCTACGACATAGCCGGCCGGCTCTCCGCCATAGACGATGGAGCCGTCCTCTCCAGGCAGCCCGGAACTATGGTGGGCGTTCACCATGGTGACCTTTAGGTCATTGATCTGCTGGGAGCCTCCCTTGTTCATGGGGTTGATGTTCTCGACACCCTGGCCCGACAGCCAGTTGGCAATCTCGAAAATGCATCCGATCTGCGGCTTGTGCTCTTTGCCCAGGGCGACGGCGTCCTGCATATGGTCGAAGTGGCCGTGCGTGATCAGCATGGTGTCCAGCGAGCCGATCTTTTTATCCGGCTCAGGACAAGCGGGGTTATTTTGAACCCAGGGATCGATGATGAGCTTCCTGTCGCCGGGCGTGGTGAAAAGAAAAGTGGAGTGTCCGAGGTATTTGACGGTGATATCGCGATTGAGTGCCATTGTGTTCTCCAGAAGGCCCGAGGCCTGAAGCCCTTTAAAGATATTAATGGACAGAGTTCCAAGTTCCAAGTCAAAGCCGCTGGCCGACATGAAGTATGATCGAGTTCTAGTTCTTACTTGGAACTTGGAACTTGGAACTGTATGAATGTTCAGTAAACTTGGTCACTACATGTTAAAAGCCACTCTGATCGTTTTCGCAGCCTTGGTGATTTTGCTGATAGGAATGAAGCTGCTGGTGCTTTTCATGGAACCGAGACTGACATTTCGACCGACGAAAGGTTTGACTGCGAATCCCCAGGACCTGGGAATTCCCTTTCTCGACCTGCGCCTTAAACCTCAGGCCTCAGGCCTCAGGCCTCAGGCCTTGAAACTCAATGCCTGGTACCTGACTCATCCCAGCCCCCGCGCCGAAATCGTGTTCTTCCATGGCAACGGAGGCAGCCTTTCACATTACCTGGGCCTTCTGGCTGAGATGTACGAGCGGCGCTTCAGCGTGCTGGCCTTTGATTATCGCGGATATGGAGAGAGCGGTGGTGAACCGAGTGAGGAAGGCATTTATGAGGACTCCCGGACGACAGTCGATCATTTCTGGAATGAGCTTTACAGTTCCGGCAAGCCCGTTATCTACTGGGGTCGGTCCTTGGGCGGAATTACGGCCGCCTGCGCGGCCAGGCACCGGCAGCCCGACGCTCTGGTCCTGGAGGCTACCTTTCCCGACAAGCAATCACTGATGCGATACCACGCCTTGTATTCCATCCTCGCGCCCTTCTCGAGCTATAGCCTGTCCTGCAAGCTCTTTCTCCAGAGCGTCTCCTGTCCTGTACTGGTCATACACGGCGACCGCGACCAGGTGGTGCCCTACGCACTGGGCAAGGAGCTGTTCGAGTGCCTCAAGGGTGAGAAGCATTTCTTGACCGTGCCCGGAGCGGGTCATAACAACCTGGCGGAAATTGATCCGGAACGTTATTGGGAAAAGATGATTCGCTTTGTGGAAAACAGGTAGAATCGGGTGGCAGGTGGCAGGTGACGGGTGGCGGGTGACGGGTGACGGGTGGCGGGTGACGGGTGGCAGGTGGCAGGTGGCGGGTAGCGGGTGACGGGTGACGGGTGACGGGTGGCGGGTGGCAGGTGGCGGGTGACGGGTGGCAGGTGGCATGGATAAGATTGTTATCAAAGGGCTCTCCTGCCAGGCTCATATCGGTGTCACCGCTCAGGAGCGAGCAAATCCTCAGGAGCTTCTCATCGACATCGAGTTGCTCCTTGATCTTGAACCGGCGGCGAACCTCGATGACATCGCCATGACCGCCGATTACCGCAAGCTGGTCGAGACTATTGAACGGCACATTCAAGCAAGCCGATATAAGCTGCTGGAAACAGTGGCTCAGGCGATCTGCAAGCTAGTGCTCGAGGACACTCAGATTAAATCCGTCCACCTCACGGTGCGCAAATTCCCAGATAAACTGCGCGGAAAAATCGAGTACGCGGCGGTGGAGATGACGCGGGGCAAGCTGACCGCTGACCGTTGGCCTTAGCTGAAGTCTGTAAAACAGAAGACAAGTCTCAGGCCTGACGGAGCGGCGCCAAACCCGGTCAGCGGTCAGCAATCAGCGGTCAGCCGTCAGCGGTCAGCCGTCAGTGGTCAGCAGTCAGCGGTCAGCAGTCAGCGGTCAGTGGTCAGCAATCAGTGGTCAGCCGTCAGCAGTCAGCCGTCAGGGGTCAGCAGTCAGCCGTCAGGGGTCAACGGTCACCGGTCAACGGTCAGCAGTCAGCACCTGCTATTTGAACCGACTCAAAAGCTTTGGCAGGTCGCGGGAGAGCTTGGATTTAGGCAATACTTCATTGGCGCCGGCCTGAATTGCGCGCTGCATCAACTCATCCTGAACGTG
>JBOGJG010000134.1:0-1182 GCA_050747825.1 Acidobacteriota bacterium
CAAAATTAGGACCACCTGCTGAGTGAGTTTTCGCGCAAAATGGCGCAAGGAGAACTCACAATGAAGCGGAAGCGCTTTACGGAAGAACAGATCATCTCGGTGCTGAAGCAGGCACAAGCAGGAGCCCAGAGAGCCGATCTGTGCCGCCAGGTCGGTATCAGCCAGCAGACCTTGTACCGGTGGAAGTCCAAGTACGGAGGGCTGAAGGTCTCGGAAGCCAAGCGGCTGCGGGAGCTGGAAGCGGAGAATCCGAGGCTTAAACAGCTGCTGGGTGAAGCCGAACTGGACAAAGCCGCTTTCAAGGAACTTCTTTCAAAAAACTGGTCAGGCCCGCGCAGCGACGCCAAGCAGCCCGCTATTTCGTGGAGCGGAAACTTTGCAGCCAGCGTGGGGCCTGCCCACTGCTGGGAGTTTCCCGCTCGGGGGCACGATACCAAGCCCAGGATCGTGGCCACGGCCCACTGAGAGAAAGGTTGAAGGAACTGGCCGTCCAGTATTCTCGCTACGGATACCAGCTGCTGCATCCATTAGTGAAACGAGAGGGACTGGTGGTCAACAAGAAGCGAACCTACAGGATTTATATCGAGGAAAAGCAGCAGGTGAAGCGGAGGAGACATGCAGCGGCTCCCGCGCCAGAGACGGCTGCAACTGCAGCAGGCGACCCGGCCCAACCAGCGGTGGTCGATGGATTTTATCGGTGACCAGCTGGCTGATGGGCGCAGATTCAGAATCTTAAACATCGTCGAGGACTACACGCGGGAGTGCCAGGGACCGATTGTGGATTTTTCGATTTCAGGGCTTCGCCGGACACGGTTTCTGGAGGAGTGCGCAACCTGACCCGAGGAAATCGTTGTCGACCATGGGCCGGAACGGACCAGTAAGGCCCTGTTTTTGTGGGCTGAGAGGACTGGAGTAGCGCTGCGCTTCATTCAGCCCGGACAGCCGATTCAGAACGCTTTCGTCCAGAGCTTCAAGGGCCGTTTTCGCGACTCCTGTCTAAACGAACACAGGTTCTTGAGCCTGGCCGAGGCCAGGAAAACGATCGAGCAATGGAGGCACCACTACAACACGCAGCGCCCGCACAGCGCATTGAACTACAAGACCCCCGAGGAGTACCGGGAAGAAGGGCACAGGGCTGTGGAAAAGCCGGCTCCTTCGGAGCCTTGGAAAACTCTTCGAGTT
>JBOGJG010000135.1:0-1081 GCA_050747825.1 Acidobacteriota bacterium
CAGCGCTGCCTGCATTGGGGTTGCGAGGACTTTGGCTGGCCACTGGCATTTACGCGAATGGAGAGGGACGGCCCGCGCGTCGAAAATTAACTCCAGCTTCTGATCCACCTTCTGCTTTAGAGTCGAAACATTCGTGCTCCATTGAGGACCAGCGACCGTACCCTCAAGGAAGACCCGGAGTTCGTATTGTCCGCTGCTGAAATCCGGTCTCGCAGTCATCGCAATCTGCGAGAAGTCGTGCATCGTGGGAAAGGCCAATTCCCACCTGCAACCGTTTGGGGACCGCTCCAGGATCGAAAGCAGATAATCGCCTTCCAGCGAACCACAATCGGAGGCGCTGCCGTCGTTGACGTCTGAAATGGAAATGTGCATCGTTGGCGGAATAAGGCTCTCCGCCATTCTTGTGGAAACATCCTGTACAGACTGCCACGTATCGGACTCGGTGGCCCGACCACCGCGGAGGACGCAAGCCAAAGCGATAACTCATGTTGCGACGGGCATTCCAACTGTACTGCTCAGCCGCTCCCTCGATGCGTTTTCCACAAGAATGGCGGAGAGCCGCCTTTTTTTTGGGAAACGCCGAAGGGTCGAACACAATCACTCCGTCTTCTTCGCCCAGTCCCTGGCCCACTTGTTTCGCCAACTCCATCAACAAAGGTTGGTGGTCCCATTGGGCGCCGCCAATAAAATGCTGCAAGTTCCGGCGATCCTGATCGTGGCGATACGCGATCGATTCCACATTCTTGCGCTCCAGGTCCGAGAGCAAGCCGCTCACATAGTCTTCCGTATGCTGCCGTTGCGCCGGCTGCCTCAGCAACTCCACGAACGGCTCGGCAAACTTCGCCAAACGCTGCTGGGCTCCGCGAAACACCTGGGGAGACACCTCGCACTCGGCCAGCACCGCTTCTTTCCGCAACTCAAATCGTCGTTCCATGACTTTTTCTCCTGAACCGGCCCTTGTTCAGAAGTTCTAATACCAAAATTACTTACACGCCGCTACGCGGCTTTGGACAGTAAAATTATGGTTCATCCGACTAACGCGTACCTCGTCTCATGAATGGCCAGGATTCTGAGCTTGAGG
>JBOGJG010000136.1:0-1574 GCA_050747825.1 Acidobacteriota bacterium
AGTTCTTCAGCCCGATCGGAGCCGCTCTGGGCCGTGCGGAACGGCGTCGAAACGCCGCCCATTACATTCAAGGGTTGCTGTTGCCAGGAGAACGGAAATCGGTCGAGCCGCTGGCCGAGCGGTTGCGGGTCGACAGCCAGCGATTGCAACAGTTCATTGCCGACAGTCCGTGGTCTGACGAAGCGGCCTGGCGGGCCTTGGCGGGGGTGGTGCTCCCGCATATGGATCCCGTGTATGCCTGGATCGTGGACGAATCGGGCTGGATCAAGCAAGGGAGGCACTCGGTGGGGGTAGCCCCCCAGTATTGCGGAGCGGTGGGCAAGACCGCCAACTGCCAGGTGATTGTGAGTGTGCACGTCAGCAATGGGAGCTTGAGTTGTCCGTTGCGCAGCCGTTTGTATTTACCGGAGAAATGGGCGCAGGACGCGCGCCGGCGTAAAGCCGCGGGAGTCCCCGCGGCGGTCCGGTTTGTGACCAAGCCGGCGTTGGCGCTCGAGCTGATCCGAGCGTTGGTCGAGCAAGGCGTAGAGCGGGCGCCGGTGTTGGCCGATTCGGCCTATGGGGACAGCTTCGAGTGGCGCCGGGCGCTGCGGGAACTGGGGCTGGAATATCTCGTGCAAGTTGAGGGAGAAACGCTCCAGGGATGGACCCAAGCCCCCCAGCCGGTGCGCAGGCGCACCCGGTTCGATTATTCCAAAGTCGAGCGGCCTCAAAGCTTGGCCCGGATCGTGGCCGACTGGGGGCCTCAGCTCTGGAAGCCGGCGCACTGGAAGGACAGCGCCAAGCGCTGGCACGAGACCCGGCTGGGGGTCGCGCCCGTCTACTGCAGCCATGGAGCCAGTCAGGGCAAGGCCCCGGCCCCCGCCGAATACCTGGTCGTCGATTGGCCCGAGGGGAAGTCCCAACCTTACCACTACTTTTTAGGCCACTTCCTGAAGCCCCCGTCGCTGGCACGACTGCTGAGGCTGGGGCGCATGCGCTGGCAAATCGAACAAAATTATCAGCGACTGAAAACCGACCTGGGTCTGGATCACTATGAGGGACGTTCCTGGCAAGGCCTGCACCACCACTTGGTGATGGCGGCCGTGGCCTATGCCTTTGTCATGCTCGAACACGGGCGCATTAAAAAAAACTTCTGGTGTGACGTGGGAGGCGACCCTGGAGCGGATCCGGCCGTTGTTGCTGCGGTGGATCGGGTATTGTCCTTTCTGCCAGACCTCCTGGGAAGAAGATGAATGTTTCGTACCTACTTAACAGAGTAATACTAATTTCCATTCAGACCCGGATCGAGAAGCGTTTTTCCCACGGTTTCAGTCTACTGGGATCTTACATGTTTTCGAAAACCATGGGAGATTCCTGCGGCTTTGCGGGATCGGGCAATGCAGCCGGCTGCGGAATCCAGAATCCCCGAAATCTACGCGCGGAGTATTCATTGGATAGCCAGCATATGCCGCACCGCTTCGTTACCAGCTCTATCTGGGAACTGCCTTTCGGCCAGGGCCGGCGTTGGGGTTCGGGCTCTAGCGGTGTTGCCAATGCGATCCTGGGTGGATGGAGTGTGAGCAGTATTGTGA
>JBOGJG010000137.1:0-1094 GCA_050747825.1 Acidobacteriota bacterium
CGTGCTCCTTCAGGATCCCGACGATCTGTTCGTCCGTGAATCGGCTCGTGCGCATGACGTCCCCCTGCGGGCAGCTCGCCCCGGAGGACTCCCATGATCCCTGGACCAGTTTTCGGGGGGCACGTCATAGAGAACATGCACCGGCCGGCAGATTGGGATGAGTATGCACGGGTCGTCCTTGGTCTTCGGGAAGGTGCTGCGAGAAGCTTGAACGATCTTTCCAAAGGACTACCAAAATACCTGAGCGTTCCACGGCCAGTTCAACTCCTCGGAAAGGCTATGCAGCCTATTGAGTGGCACCAACGCTGGAAATCCCTTCGAGACACGCCGCTACTGCCGCGTTGCGCGGTCGATGAATGGGGGTTTATTGACGAACATCTTATACAGTCAGCCGCCCAGATGCAGCGTCGCAGTGGTCCCCAGGCGTTAGTCCGTAGCTTAGCCATGGAGGGTTACCGCCCATTTCTTGGCGCACTGCGAGAATACGCGCGTACGCTTCACAACTTTCATTTTCAGGTGCCTGACGTCTTGCGTCATAATGCCTCCGTTAAGAAGGGCACAAGCGCTGCCGGAAATCGGAACCAATATGCTGGGCCACGCTCGAATAACTCATCCAGTGAAGAAACCAACTTCGCAAGGCTCGCGACGGTAAATTTGTCCGACGCAAGAGCTGCGTTGCCACAGCTACAAGTCGCGTTCCGAGACTTTCTGAGCCACTTTTCGGACAGTAAACGGCTTGACGACCTGGAGCGCCGCGAAAATGCGCTCTTCACTACTGTTTGGCCTATGTGGTACGCATTCGCCTTGCACCCGGAGCAGGTCCTCCATAACCCTTCCAGTGACTGCTTGGAGGAGTCCGAACGCATCTTCCGGCACCTGAAGCGTAACGTTCGGCGAGAACTGGGGGCTTTTGCCAATATGGCTGAGCTTCGAGTCGAGGTAAAGCCAGAAGGTGTGCGCTGGGAGGCCGATCCCATGCTCTGGCTCAACATTGATGGTGAGGATGCACTTAAGGTGTATCAATCGATAGAGGGCTTGCTCACGGCAGTGTTGAAGGGAATCCAGAAAATAGGGGAATCTGAATTGCGCCACTA
>JBOGJG010000138.1:0-28383 GCA_050747825.1 Acidobacteriota bacterium
CTCGGTCGCCGTCGAAAACAGCCGCGTCCGCATCCCCGATGCGCCCGGGATGGGCATCGAGCTCAAAGCGAGTCTCTTTGAGGTCTTTGATGAGCTTGTCGCTTGAGTTCCAAGTTTCAAGTTCCAAGTTCCAAGTCAAAGCGCCGGCCGACTAACATGAAGTATGGTTACTGGGAACTTGGAACTTGGAACTTATCCGACTCCGATTGAACTCCAATGATCGTCGGTGTTCTAATACGCACAGCCAATGCACTTAAACACACTTCTTTCTTCGCTTGGAACCATCTATCCGCCCGGAAGGATTTTTTCGGAGGCTGCGCAGCTCGCGCCTTATGAATCCGATGCTCTAACCGCCTTTCGAGTCCGACCTCTGGCAGTTGTGCTGGCTGAAACACAGGAAGAGGTGATTGACACCGTTCGCTTCTGCCATCGCGAGCAGATTCCCTTTGTGGCCCGGGGCAGCGGCACCAGTCTTTCGGGGGGATCCTTGCCGGTTGAGGAAGGCATCGTCATAGGTCTCAACAGGCTCAACCGAATTGTCCGGCTCGATCCCCGGCAGCGCATCGCCGTCGTTGAGTCGGGCGTCATTAACTCGGATGTTTCCAGGGCCGCAGCCCCGCACGGACTCTACTATGCTCCGGATCCTTCCAGCCAGTCGATCTGCACGATCGGTGGGAATGTGGCTTTCAACTCCGGCGGCGCCCACTGTCTCAAGCACGGCATGACCAGCAACCATGTTCTGGGGATCAAGGCGGTGCTTCCTGATGGCGAGATAGTCCGCCTGGGGAGTGAGAGCCTGGAAGGGACCGGCCCCGACCTGACCGGCTTCTTTTGCGGTTCCGAGGGATTGTTCGGCGTGGCCCTTGAGATCACGCTGCGGCTGGTGCCCAAGCCGGAGAGCTACCAGACCGTGCTGGCGGCTTACGACAGCATGGAGGCCGCCGGACAAGCCGTGGCCCAGGTCATCGCCGCCGGATTTCTTCCCGGTGCCGTCGAGATCATGGACCGGTTGGCCATCCAGGCCGCTGAAGCGGCGGTCCATGCCCGCTATCCGCAGGATGCGGCGGCGCTGTTAATTGTCGAACTGGAAGGTGAGTCGGTCGAAGTTCAAACAGAATTCGAGCGGCTTCTGGAGGTCATTCGCTCTTCAGGAACTTTCGAGCTGCGCGTGGCCAAAGACGACGCTGACCGGGCCCGCATCTGGAAGGGGCGCAAGAGTTCCTTCTCGGCCGTCGGCCGGCTGAGTCCCGACTTTATCGTCCAGGACGCGGTCGTGCCTCGCAGCCGGCTGGGCGAAGCTCTGGCTGAGATCGACAAGCTGAGCCTTAAATATGGGATACGCGTGGCAAACGTGTTTCATGCCGGAGACGGCAACCTCCACCCGCTCATTCTATTCGACGGCACACAGCCCGGCGCCCTGGAAAGAGCGGAAGAACTGGCCGGCGAAATCGTCAAGATGTGCATTCAATTTGGAGGTTCCATCACCGGCGAACACGGAGTCGGAATGGAAAAGCGAGCCTTTTTGGCCGACATGTTCAGTCCCGTTGACCTGGAGATCATGCGTCGTGTCCGGCGAGCGATCGACCCCTATGAGATTTCCAATCGCGGCAAAATGTTTCCGGAAGAAAGCCCGAGGTCTGAGGCAACAGGCCCGAGGCCTGAGGCAACAGGCCTGAGGCCTGGGGAGATCGGCTTAAAGACCAGAGAGCAGCGTTCCGAGGGTGTGGTTCTAAAACCCCGGAGCATCGAGGAGGTTCAGGAGGCCGTGCGGCAGCACCGTTACCTCATTCCCCGCGCCGGCGGAAGCAAGCCGGCGCTCTGGCGCCCAAACGAAAGCCTCAGGCCTCAGGCCTCAGGCCTCGGGCCTGTTATTCTGGACCTCTCCGCACTCTCCGGAATAATCGAATACCAGCCTGAAGAATTTACTTTTACGGCGCTGGCTGGGACTCCGATTCAAACCATCAAGGATGTCCTGGCCGAACAGGGGCAATTTCTGCCCTTCGACCCGATTCTGGTAAAGCGCGGGGCCACCCTGGGCGGCTCGGTTGCCGCCGGGGCCAGCGGTCCGGGGCGTTATCGCTATGGAGGCCTGCGCGATTTCCTGATTGGAGTACGGCTGGTGACCGGAACAGGCGAGTTGCTGCACGGCGGCGGCAAAGTGGTCAAGAATGCCGCCGGTTTCGATTTCCCAAAGCTGGTGGCCGGCAGTTGCGGGCGCCTGGGCGTCCTGGTTGAGCTGACCTTCAAGGTATTTCCCAGACCGGAGGAATACGCCACTTTGAAGATGGATTATTCCAGCCTGGAAGGGGCCATGGAGGGCCTGTATTGCCTCACCTCCTCATCCCTGGACCTGGACGCTCTGGATCTTCAACCGCCAGGCTGCTTGTGGGTGCGCCTCGGAGGTCGAAAAGCGACCCTCCCTCAGCGCCTCGCCCGCCTGGGGCAGACTTTGGAAGGACATCCGAGCCGCGACCACCCAAAGGGTACCCGACAAGCAGCCACTTTCGAGGGCCCGGAGGAAGAATCGCTGTGGGAAGGAGTGAGAGAATTCCACTGGGCTCCCTCCAGCTCGTCACTCCTGAAAATCCCGCTCACCCCCAACCTCATTCCCGATCTTGAGAGGAACCTTCCAGCCACCAGCCTCCGCCGCTACAGCGCCGGCGGAAACGTCTGCTGGCTCGCCTGGCCGGGCGATCTCGGGCCTTTAGACCCCCCGCTTGAATCTCTAGGTTTAAACGGCCTGCTTCTCCAGGGTCCGGCCTCAGAAACTGTCCTGGTATCCACGGGTGGAGAGCACCTGGCCCAGACAATCAAGGCGTCCCTCGACCCCGAAGGGAAGTTTTAGATGGGGACACCCGCTAGTTTTGGCCCACAAACATGAGACCAGGATAACCATTAAACTTTATGCTTCACCAGATTGACCCCGCAAAATTCGGTCCTCAGGGAGAAGCCATGGCCCATGAGGTCAAGACCTGCGTCCACTGTGGATTTTGCCTGCCGGCCTGCCCCACTTACCGGGTGCTGGGAGAAGAGATGGATTCCCCTCGCGGGCGCATCTATCTGATGAAAGAAATGCTGGAAGGAAGATTGCCCCTCGAGCAGGGCCTTCCCTATATCGACAAATGCCTGGGCTGCCTGGCCTGCGTCCCTTCCTGCCCATCGGGCGTGCAATACGGTGAACTGGTCACTTCCTTTCGAGCGTACGCCGAAGAGGACCACCGGCGGCCGGTGGCGGAACGATTGACCCGTGTGATGCTGCGCCATGTCCTGCCATTTCCGGGGCGATTCCGGGCAGCCGCCAGGCTGGGTCGAATAGCTCGACCTTTCAAGTCTCTGCTGCCCCGTCAGATGGCGGCCATGCTGGAACTCATCCCTGCCGGGCTGCCACCCAAACAGCCCCTGCCGGAAATCTATCCGGCCCAAGGAGAGCGCCGGGCCTGTGTGGCCCTGCTGGCCGGCTGCGTGCAGCAGGTTGTCGCTCCGAAGATCAATTGGGCTACCTTGCGCGTGCTGGCGGAGAATGGAGTTGAGACGGTCCTTCCAGCTGGCCAGGGCTGCTGCGGCGCCCTGGCCATGCACACGGGGGAAGCCGGGCAGGCCAGGGAACTAGCCTCTCGAAACCTGCAGGCCTTTCCAAAAAATGTCGATGCTGTCCTCACCAACGCCGCCGGGTGCGGGTCAGGCATGAAGGAATATGGACTCCTGTTTAAGGGCTGGCCTCAGGAGGACGCTGCCCGCGGGTTTGCCGGCCATGTGAAGGATGTCGCTGTCTTCCTGGAGGAGCTGGGAATGAAGGCTCCTGCGCCTCTGAACCGAGAACTGAGAGTGGCCTACCACGATGCCTGCCATCTGGCGCATGCCCAGGGTGTTCGCGAGGCGCCCCGGCGCTTGCTGGCCTCCATCCCCAACCTGGAGCTGCTGGAAGTCCCGGAGGGAGACATCTGTTGCGGTTCGGCCGGAACCTACAACATCGAGCAGCCTGAAATCGCCCGCACCCTGGGAAATCAGAAAGCCCGCAATGTCCTGCAGACCGGCGCCCAGGCCCTGGCGGCCGGAAATATCGGCTGCCTCCTCCAGATAAAGGGCCATTTGAAGACGCTCGGTAGCGACCTGCCGGTCTACCACACCCTGCAGATCCTGGACCAAGCTTACCATTCGGGTGATCCGCGTGATCCGTGGGCTTCTATTATTTGATTAATATTTCAATTGACTTTGATTATGGTCTGTGGCATTGTGTTATTAATTAATTAATAACTGACAGGGCTGGGAGCAACGTTTGGCCAGAAAGAAATCACCGACACTGACGGAAGCCGAGCTCCGGTTGATGCAGGTGCTCTGGGACAAGGGAAGCGCTACCGTCAATGATGTCCTGGAGGGCTTGCCCTCGGAAGCTCCGGCTTACAGCACCGTCCTCACCACACTGCGCATTCTCGAACAGAAGGGATACATCCGGCATCTAAAACGGGGAAGAGCCTTTGTTTATTATCCGATCGTCAATCAGGGACAGGCACGCAAAAGGGCCATTAAATATTTGGTGAGTCGCTTTTTCAATGACTCGCCGGAGCTTCTGGTCTTGAACATTCTGGAGAACGAGGAAATCGATCGCGTCGAACTGGACCGTTTGAGAAAGATGATCGAGGAATCGGAGTAGGGAAATGCCAAATCTGGCAATTAATTGGGAACCATTTTCTCAGATTGTCCTTGAAGTGTTGCTGAATAGCCTCGGGCAATGGACGGTGCTGGCGCTGCCGATTATTCTGCTGGTGCATTTCAGGGCGCGCAGCAATGCGGCTACTCGCTTTGCCGTCTACTGGCTCACGCTGGCAGCGCTCCCAGGGATGTTTCTGGTCCATGGGATTTTGTCCCTGGGCCCAGTCAGAGCAGTCGAAGTCTTGACTCCTCAACGCTCAGCGCCTCAACCCTCAGTCGTTACACCTCAGGTCTCGAGCCTTGGGTCTCAGGCCTCAGGCCTTACGCCTTACGCCTCAGGCCTCGAGGCTCAGGCCTCAGACCTCAGGCCTCAGGCCTCAAATGCGGCGGCCATTGAATTTTCCATACCGCCGCGTTGGGGCCTGGTGTTGGTTGCTGCATGGCTAATCATTGCCGGCGGGCTGCTGGCCCGTCTGGTTTGGAGTTATTGTCATCTTCGTGGACTCAGGAAGCGGGCCACGCCGGCCGAATGGCCGCTCCTTGGGTACCCTTTGGGTGGTCGCGGCTCGGATGACGCTCAACAGAGCCGCGACTATAAAGGAGCGGCCAGTGCCGTTGAGTGTCATCAGAGTCGCGACCGTACACCGAAAGGGTACCCGGCGGCCAGGGCTGTCGCCGGCCTGCTGCCCCGCTCGATTACCTTCCGCAGGTCCAGCGAAATCTCCATGCCGATGGCGGCCGGTCTGGTCCGTCCGGTGGTGCTGCTCCCTGAGAAACTCCTGGACCAACTCACCCGGGAAGAGATCGACCAAGTGGTGCTGCACGAGCTGGCCCACCTGCGTCGCTGCGATCACTGGACCAACCTCGGTCAAAGGCTCGTCCAATGTTTCTTCTTCTTGCATCCGGCCGTGCATTGGCTCGAGAGGCGACTGAACCTGGAGCGTGAGATGGCCTGTGACGAGTGGGTGGTCTTCGTGACAGGGAGTGCCCGTCCTTATGCCGCCTGCCTGACCCGGCTGGTTGAGCTGACTACCTGGTCGCGCCGCCCGGTGGTGGCGCCTGGGGCGGCCATATCCAAACCGCAGATTTCAAAGAGGATTGAAATGCTTATGAAACGCAAACACAACTCTAGACCGAACTCATTGAAGTCCCGCATCCTAATCATTTTAGGCATCCTGGCGGCAACCATGTTCGTTTTCCTTCAGATGGCGCCTCTGGTAGCCGTAGCCGAGGAGCCGGCGCCGGCCCAGAACGAGGAAACGGACAAGCAAGCTACCGGCCTGGCGGGCGAGGGGGTCAAGGGTATTGAGGAAGGTGTGTTGAACGGAGTGCCCGGCGGAGTCGCAGGCGGCGTTGCGGGTGGTGTCGCCGCAGGGGTGGTTGACGGCATTGCCGAAGGCGTCGCAAGTGGCGTTACAGCCGAAATTACCCGAGATCTTTCAAGCGCTGTCAACGAAGAAATCTCCGCCGGAATAGGGAGAGGACTGCGAGAGAATCTACTGGAGCTGCAGGAGTTCGACCGCCGGCAGTTGGATGCCCTTGAGGAAGCAGCCAGAGAGATGGCCCTGCAGGTCCAGGGGGATCTGGGTTTGAAATTGCGTGCCCAGGCGGAACAAATGAAGGACCGCGCAAAAGACGTAGAAGAGAAGGTCCGGGTATTCAACCAATACTTCCACGGCGAACCCCTGATCCCTGAGAGCGAGCTGCTTACTCTTCTGCAGGATGTTGCGGCCCACGATCCTGATCCGGAAGTCCGCGGGGAGGCTTTGCGCCAGTTGGGACATTTGAAGGGAGACGGAGCCGTTGATAGTCTGGCATCGCTTTATGATCAGACGAACGATCCTGAGGTAAAGCGGACGATCATCCATTCATTAGCCGGTAGTGGAAGCGCCAAAGCCGCCGTCAAGCTGAAAGCGATCGCCAAGAACGACTCTGAAGCTGAAATGCGCATGGAGGCGCTGCGCGCGCTGGGAAGTTCCAACCGGCCTCATTTCCGCTTCGTGGCTCCACGAGCCCCTGGAAGATTCGACGTGGAAGTCCACCAGGAAGCACCTGCAGCGCCAAAGCCGCCGCCGGCACCCCTACCTTAAAAGCCGATCTCCCACGGGTTCGAATTGAGGTAAGGAGACACCGTGGGAGATCAGCAACAGGAAAGCGGAACGCGGTTATTGAGAGATATCGTTTATGGAATGATCGGCGGACTCGTGGGCACGCTGGTCATGGAGCAGGTCAGCACCTTCATTTACAAGTTTGAAAGCGATGATAAGAAGAGACGAGAAGAAGATTTGCAAAAGGAGCCGGTACCCCTGGCCATGGTTCGGCGCATTTCTGAAGATGTCATCGGCGTTGAACTAACTGAAGAGACCTGCTCCAGCCTCGGACAGGCCGTTCACTGGGGGTACGGGATGGCCTGGGGCGGGCTCTACGGCGCGCTGCACGATCGCATGCCCGCTTTCTCCAAGGCCCGAGGAGCCCCATTCGGGTTCGCCTTCACCGCCACCGCTGACGGCGTCTACCGGCTGCTGCGAAAGACCGTTGGCTGACCTGGATAATTCAGAAATTCTCTTCTCCCAGGGCGACTCGGTCGTCGTGCTGGGCGAAAACCGAGGCAATCATGAACTTCCAACACTCGCTCGCCTAATGTTTGGCGTGATGTTCGCGTTTTTCTTGGCTCCAAATCACAACCGACTTGCGAAACCCGGGCACGAGTCTTATAGACATCATGCCGGTTTTAAAGCTACAATGATTTTGATTTAGAGGAAAACAAATGTTTTTTGACCCGTTATATATGTTGTTCATGCTCCCTGCGCTGCTCCTTTCGCTGTGGGCCAGTTGGAGGGTAAAGGCGAACTTCAATAAATACTCGAAAGTCCGTTCCGCGCGTGGATTAAGTGGCGCTGAAGCCGCGGCTGAACTGCTTCGAGGCGCGGGCATCGACGATGTGAAAATCCAGCGGGCTCGCGGACTGCTGTCCGACCACTACAACCCGGTCACGAAGACGCTGGCGCTGTCGGAAGGCGTTCACGACTCCACGTCGATTGCGGCCATCGGTATCGCCGCGCACGAGGCGGGCCATGCCCTACAGCATGCCCAGCATTACTTCCCCATGTGGGTGCGTTCCATGCTGGTCCCAACAGCCAATATCGGTTCGAGCATCGGCTACATGGTGATGTTTCTGGGGCTGCTCCTCACCTCGCCCGAGACCGTCCTGATCGGGGCTTTTCTGTTTTCGGCCGTCCTGATCTTTCAGATCGTCACTCTGCCGGTCGAATTCGACGCTTCCAACCGGGCCAAGAAGTTGGTCCTCGACCAGGGCATTATTCTGCAGCAGGAGCGGCAGGGAATGGATAAGGTTCTGAACGCGGCTGCCATGACCTACATCGCCGCCGTACTGAGCACCCTGATGACGCTACTCTATTTCCTGCTGCGCTCGGGAATTCTCGGCGGGCGCCGGTAGGAGCTGCCCGCTCATCGTGTCGCAACCTCCCGGAATTCAGAGGCGGACAGCCATCACCCTGCTGGTAGCTACCGCTTTTCTGTGGAGCCTGGGAGGTATCCTGATCAAATGGGTCGATTGGCCTCCACTGGCGATCGCCGGAGGCCGCGCGGCTATTGCCGCTATGCTGATTTTCGCTTACCTGCGCCGTCCTCGATTCACCTGGTCTCCTGCCCAGATCGCAGGAGCTCTGGCCTACACTGGCACTGTCATATTGTTCGTCCAGGCCACCAAAATGACCACGGCGGCCAATGCCATCCTGCTGCAATATACCGCTCCAGTCTACGTTGCGCTGTTCGGCGCCTGGTTTTTAAAAGAGCAAACCACCTTCATCGACTGGGTCACGATCGGCGCTGTCTTTGCAGGAATGGGACTCTTTTTCCTGGATGAATTTTCGGCTCAGAGCTGGTGGGGCAACGTGATCGCTATCGCCAGCGGAGTCTCATTTGCCTGGCTGGCTCTCTTGCTGCGCAAGCAAAAGAGCAGCTCACCGCTGGAATCCATACTGCTGGGAAACATCATCACGGCACTGCTGTGCTTGCCATTTTATTCTCAAGCCCTGCCCAGCGCCTCCATTTTGGCCGGGCTGCTGCTGTTGGGAGTTTTCCAGCTTGGACTTTCTTATATCCTCTACTCCATCGCCATCCGCTACGTCACCGCTCTGGATGCCGTTCTGATCACAGTCATCGAGCCGATTCTGAATCCTCTGTGGGTGCTGCTTCTCCTGGGTGAACAGCCGGGCACTTGGGCCCTGGTAGGAGGAGGCATTGTCTTGTCGGCCATTCTGCTGCGAAGCACGCTGCAGGAAGCGAGGGCAGGCGCGTGAGGGAGGGAGGGAGAGGTCGGGGACAGAGGGGGTCACGCTTCTTTAATCTCCCATCGTCTGCTACAGTAGATTCGTGAAAACCACCGAACTACTGCACGGTTGGCAGCGAATTCTCACCGGTCACGTTCCTTCTTTGTCGATCGAAATTACGCGCGAGTGTCCACTTTCCTGTCCGGGTTGTTACGCTTACGGTGAAGATCACCTGGGAGGCGAAGTCGTGCTTCGCCAGGTGAGCGATTATCGTGGTGATCAACTGATCTCAGGGGTCTTGGAACTGATCGACCGTTACCGGCCGCTTCATCTCTCCATCGTGGGCGGTGAGCCCCTGGTCCGCTTTCGGGAACTGGATCAATTGCTCCCCCAAATCTCTGCACGCGGGGTGTATGCCCAACTGGTGACCAGCGCCGTGCGGCCCATCCCGCCGGAATGGGCGAAGATTGACCGCCTAACCTTTGTCGTTTCAATTGACGGCCTTCAGCCGGAACACGATAAACGCCGCCAGCCGGCTACTTATGAGCGCATCCTGAAGCACATCCGGGGACACCAGATCACCGTCCACTGCACCATCACGCGGCAAATGACCGAGCGGCCCGGCTATCTGCAGGAGTTTCTGGATTTCTGGGCGGCCCGGGACGAGGTCCGAAAAGTCTGGATGAGCCTGTTCACACCCCAGATGGGCGAGACCAGCTATGAGATCCTGCCGGATAGTGCGCGCGCCCAGGTGGTGCGCGAGCTGTTGAAACTGCGTGAGCTCTATCCCAAGCTGGACATGCCCAAGGGCCTGATTGAAGTTTACGCCGACCCGCCTTCCAGTCCGGACGAATGTATTTTCGCCCGAACCACGCGATCGATCACGGCTGACTTGAAGCAGCAAATTACTCCCTGCCAGTTTGGGGGGGATCCCGACTGCTCGCAGTGCGGCTGCATTGCGTCCGCCGGACTGGCAGCCGTAGCCCGCCACCGTCTGCCCGGCGGTTTGAGAGTGGGCACTATTTATGATGTCTCAAGCAGAATTGGCCAGTTTGTCTCCCGAATGCGGAGGGCTAATTAAGAGTTCCAAGTTCCAAGTGAAGGCGAGCGCCGCGGCATTTATGCTTCACTTGGAACTTAGAACTCACTTCTCCCATCGCAAAATCGGATTCCGGGCGGCCTGGGTTTCGTTCAGGCGGGTGAGCTTGGCATTGTGGGGAGCTTTCAGGACCGTTTCCGGTTCCTCGGCGGCCTCGCGGCTGATGGAAACCATAGCCTCGATGAAGGCGTCCAGCTCATCCCGGCTGGGACTCTCCGTCGGCTCGACCATCATGGCTCCCGACACGATCAGCGGGAAATAGACCGTGGGAGGATGAAAACCGTAGTCGATGAGCCGCTTGGCAATATCCATGGTCTTTACGCCATTCTTGTTCTGTCGCCTGTCGGAGAAGACGGTCTCGTGCATGGAGGGAGTATCGTAGGGAAGGTGGTAGTGGTTCTTCAGGCGATGGCGTACATAGTTTGAGTTCAGGACCGCCACTTCGGCCAGTTCCTTTAGTCCTTCCCGGCCGCAGCTCAGAATGTAGCACAAAGCTCGAACCGCCATGCCGTAGTTGCCGTAAAAAGCGTGCACCCGACCGATCGACTCAGGCCGGTCGCTGTTAAGATGGAATCGATCACCCAGGCGCTGGACAATAGGGACGGGAAGATAGGGCGCCAGCGTCGATTTACAAGCGACTGCTCCGCTGCCCGGGCCGCCTCCTCCGTGGGGAGTTGAGAACGTCTTGTGCAGATTCAGGTGCAGGATATCGATACCCATATCTCCGGGGCGGGCCCAGCCCATCAGAGCGTTAAAGTTGGCGCCGTCCATGTAAATCAGGCCGCCCTTGTCGTGGACGATCCGGGCAATTTCTGTAATCTGATTCTCAAAGATTCCCAATGTATTGGGGTTAGTGAGCATGAGACAGGCCACTTCATCGGTCATTTTCTGAGCCAGGTCGGCTACATCAATTCTTCCGCGCGCGTCGGAGGACACCGAAATCACGGCATAACCGGCGATACTGGCGCTGGCCGGATTCGTCCCATGAGCTGAGTCGGGAATCAGCACGTACTTCCGAGGGCGGTGCTGCTCGACATGGTGGGCACGGATCATCAGAATGCCCGTCAGCTCTCCCTGAGATCCCGCAGCCGGCTGAAGCGTCACCGCATCCATGCCCGTCAGCTCGCCCAGGTACTCTTGAAGCTGATAGAGGATTTCCAGATTACCCTGGCTGTGTTCTTCCTCCTGCAAGGGATGAACGGAAACGATCTCGCCCATGCGCGCCACTCTTTCGTTCAGCTTGGGGTTGTACTTCATTGTGCAGGAGCCCAGCGGATACAGACCTAAATCGATGTGATAATTCCAGTTCGACATCCTGGTGTAATGCCGGATCACCTCGACCTCGCTCAATTCGGGAAAATCGGTTACCTCCGGCCGCAGTAAACGGTCGTCTAAAATATCCTCCACCGGGACGTCCTCGACATCCAACGGAGGAAGGCTGTAAGCCGATTTTCCGGGGGAGGTCCGTTCGAACAGCAGTGGCTCGTTTAAGCTGAAGATATGGGTCGTTCTATCCATGGACCTCCACCGATTTGAGGATCTCGACAAATTTCCGAATGTCCTGACGGGTATTTTGTTCAGTGACGCATACTAGCATTTGATTGGAACGATTACTAAAGTAATCACCCAGAGGAAGTCCACCGATGATCCCCTGCTGGAACAATTGCCGGTTGATTTCGCGTGGATCTTCGGAGCACTGGAGCACCATTTCATTGAAAACGGGACCGGAAAAAGCCAGACTGTCCGCAAGCTGCTGCCGCAGTGCGTGTGTTTTTTTCAGGTTCTGTTCGGCCAATTCCCGGATGCCCTGCTTTCCAAGCGTGGTCAAAAACACAGCCGCCATGAGAGCGCACAATCCCTGGTTCGTACAGATATTGGAGGTTGCCTTCTCGCGGCGAATATGCTGCTCGCGTGTGGTCAAGGTCAGCACAAATCCCCGGCGGCCCTGGCTGTCTACAGTCTGACCGACCAGACGGCCCGGCATCTGCCGCTTGTACTCATCCCGAGTGGCGAAGAAACCCAGATAGGGGCCGCCAAAGCCCAGTGGAATTCCAAATGATTGGGCCTCTCCAACGGCGATGTCCACTCCCAGTTCTCCAGGAGGCTTCAGGAGCCCCAGCGAAATGGCTTCCGTGACCGCCATGATGGTCAGCGCTCCCTGACTGTGAGCCAGGCGTGAGACTGCTCCCACTTCTTCGATGACACCGAAGAAATTAGGAGACTGCACCACCACGGCAGCATGCTCATCGCTGAGCAGCGCCTCAAGGCGGTCGAGATCGACGCCTCCGCTGGCGGTAAAGGGAAGATCCTGCACTTCTAATCCGAGATTTGAAATGTAGGTCTCCACCACGCGCCGGTAATTCGGGTGTAGATTTTGGGGAAGCAAAAACTTCTTGCGCCTAGTGACCCGTGAAGCCATCAAGACGGCCTCAGCCAGGGCGCTGGCGCCGTCATAAATACTGGCGTTGGACACTTCCATGGCGGTGAGCTGGCAAATCAGCGTTTGATATTCGAAAATAGCCTGCAGGGTCCCCTGGCTCACTTCCGCCTGATATGGCGTGTAAGCCGTATAGTATTCGGCCCGGGATATAACGGAATCGATAATGGTGGGGATGAAATGATTGTAGGCCCCGGCTCCCAAAAAATAGCTGAAGGTCTGTGCCGAGGCGTTTCGCTCACCTAGAGAGTTGAAATAGCGGAGAAGTGTCGTCTCGGCGGTGCCTTCCGGGATATCCAGGGGCCTTGTGAGGATGAGGCCTTCGGGGATAGTGGAGAACAGATCTTCTATGCGGCTTACCCCAATGGTTTGAAGCATCTGCTTCTTATCTTCCGGTGTCAGCGAAACATAGCGCATGCGGCGTTACTCCTCGGTCTCCTGTTTCACATACTCGCTGTATTCCTGGGCGCTCATCAGGCCATCCAGCTCCGAGGGGTCATTGATCTGAATCCGAATCATCCAACCTTCGCCATAGGGATCTTCGTTGACGGTCTCTGGAGATTCCGTCAGGCTCTCGTTGCTCTCCACCACCTCACCGGAAATCGGCGTATAAACCTCGGACACGGCCTTGACCGATTCAATGGAGCCGAAGACCTGTTGGGCGTCCAAGCTCTCCCCCGCTTCAGGCAGCTCAACGTAGACTACATCCCCCAACTCACTTTGAGCGTAGTCGGTTATACCCACGGTCCCGACCTTCTCGTTCACAAGTACCCACTCATGCTGCCTGGTATAAAGGAGATCCTCCGGCACGTTCATTGCTCATCCTTTCTCCTATAAAACGGCGTCTCCACAACTCTGGCTTTCAACCGCTTGCCTCGGACTTCCACTTCGAAGAGCCGGCCGACGCTAGCCTTCTCGGTGGGAAGATAGACAAGACCGATGCTCTTTTCAAGAGAGGGAGAATAACTGCCGCTTCTGACTTCGCCTACCTGCTGTCCATCAAGATAGACCGGATGGTGATCGCGGGCGATTCCGCGATCGACCAGCTCGAACCCGACCAGCTTGCGTTCAATACCGGTCTCTTTTTGTCTCTGAAGCGCCTCTCTGCCCACGAATTCGCCTTGATCCAGCTTCACAATCCAACCCAGACCGGCCTCCCAGGGAGTCGTCGTCTGGTCAATATCATTTCCGTAGAGAGGATAGCGCACTTCAAGGCGCAAGGTATTGCGGGCTGCCAGGCCCGCACAAGCAATTCCAAATGGCCTGCCTGCCTTCAGGAGGCTGCGCCAGATGGGCTCTGCGCCGGCCGGAGGAACGTAGATTTCAAAACCTGCTTCGCCGGTGTATCCTGTCCTTGAAATCAGTGCCGCGGCTCCTTCGATCTCCCCATGAGTAAACCAGTAGTATTTGAGGGACGAAAGATCGACTTTTGTAAGCTCCTGCAAGACGGATTGCGCCTTTGGCCCCTGAACGGCAATCTGGGCATATGAGTCGCTGCTGTCCCGGACCTCGACCTCTCCCTTCGGCTGGTCGCTCACCCACTTGAAATCCTTGTCTTTGTTGGCAGCGTTCACGCAGATGAAGATGTGCTGGGCGCTGATTCGATAAACGATAATGTCATCAATGAACGTCCCCTGCGGATAGAGAAAAGCCGAATACTGAGCCTGGCCATCGGACAGCCTGGACACGTCATTGCTGGTGATTTTCTGAGTGAAGCTGACCGCTTCCTTTCCCAGGACCTCAATCTCGCCCATATGGCTTACGTCAAAGAGCCCTACCGAATCCCGTACGGCCAGATGTTCTTTCAGAGCGCTTTCGTACTGGACAGGCATCTCCCAGCCTGCAAACTCTACCATGCGCGCGCCCAGTTCGCAGTGCAGGGAATTGAGAGGAGTCCGTTTGACGTCGGTCATTGCTGAATTTCGGCCGCGGTCTTGAAGTTGTAGTTCCCGATCCTGGAGGAGTAATAGGCCATACCGGCGGGCCGGATTCTTCCCGAAGGGTCGTAGGTGCTTGTCCAGACGCTTACGGTCGTTTCGTTTCCGATAACCTCCTGGACTTCCTCCAGAACAGCCAGCGTGCATTTTCGCAGGTGTTCTTCATCGGAGGGAGGCTGCTTTAAAAGCACATCCACTCTCAAAACTCCCCCGTCGTCTTCAATGCTCTGCAACTCGTAATCGTCTCTGTCCAGGGTAGAAAGTTTTTCTTTGAGTTGGCTGAAGTTAGAGACCCTAAACTGGAACGAAGTATCCTCCGATTCTGAGGAGGCGCAGGCAGTCATCAGCAGGGCCGAGACCACAGCGACAATCGGGATTTTTTTGACGCTTGAGTTCGGCATGTTCTCAGGGAATATAGCACGGATCAAACCACAAGCATCAAGCACCAAATCTCGGCCTGCCAAAACGCCAAAATTCGGCCATGAAACATTTGCCCGAAAGGCTGATCTATAAAAGATGTGAACAGCTTACCGAAATTTAATAAATTCGAAGACCCTCTGTATGCAAGATTAAAGAAAGTAAAACCTGACCCGGACAAGCCTGCCAACCGCACTCAACCCGAAGAGAGATCGGCGGCGGCCGGCCGGAGCCGGTCCGGCATGATCGCCCTGGCCGTTTTGGTCACCGCCCTGGCTTTCATTGCCTTTTACCTGATTCAGGCCCGCCGGCAAATCCAGGACCTGAACGCCAATCTGCAGACGAATCGCACTGATTTGGCCAGTGTCACGCAGGAACTGACTCAATCGCAACAGGAGATCGGCGGTCTGCAGGAAGATCTATCCACAAGCCAGTCGGAGCTTGGGACTCAGGGCAGGGAACTCAACCAGTACAAAGGGCTTTACCAGGGCCTGAAATCCGAACAGGAACAGCAAACTCGGGAGCTGGAGGCTATTTCACTTCAAAAAGCCGATCAGGGCCAGGTAGATACCCTAAAGAGCGAGACGGCCGGCATTCAACAGCAGGCCAACCACGCCAATTCCAATATTGCCGGCCTGCGCGCTCTCTCCACTCGCAATCGCACCGATATCGAGGCTAACAGCCAGACGATTTCCACTGTGCGTCAAGAAGCAGACCAAACCTCGACGGAATTGGCTGCAGTTAAAAAGTCCGTCGAGCGCGAAGTCTATAATTTCGAGCTTTATGAGGATGGAGCCATCATGAAGGTTTTCGAAGTGGCGCTCAGCCTCAAGGACATTGACTTCAACAGACAACGCTATGACCTGGAAATCCTGGCCAACGGCCAGCGTATCAAGAAAGACAACCACTTCCTCAATGAACCCATCTACTTCTACGTCGAAGGGGTCAGCAAACCCTACGAGATCGTCGTGAATAAAGTAGATAAAAAGTACGTGGTGGGCTACCTGAGCATTCCGAAGAAGTAGGCTGCAGGCTGTCGGTGAAGGCTTTCGGGTTTTTCCTACAGCCTACTTTGAAGCCTGCTGGCTGCGCCCCGAGTAATAACCCTGGCGGGTACGGGCCACCAGGTCAGGCTTGTTGCGGATCTCCACTGCAATGCGGTGCCATTCGCCATCCTTCTGGGGATTGGTGGACGTGTAAGCGAGCGTGTACTGAACGCGCAGATCATTGGCGATTTCCGTGTAAACTCCGGCGAGGTCGCCGATGTCTTCAGGCGCATACATCCGTCCGCCGGTCTGCTCAGCAATCAGCCTGAGCTGCTCACGTGCCTGCTCGTAGGGTGCGCTCTGCGGTCCTCCTCCCCCAGGGCCTGGACTATACGGGGGTGTGCGACCCTTCAGGATATCAATGAGGATATCGCCAAGACCCCCACCTCCCCGAGGGCGCGAGGGGCCGCCATAACCGCCGTATTGAGGGGCCTGGTCCTCGGTGTTGAGAAAAATCGGATAGATGATCGTGCTGATCTCGCGGATCTGGCGGTAAAGCTCGTCAAACGTTGTCTGCGACCCATGGGAATACTGGCCCGTCAACTGGTTATCCACGCCATCGCTGAAGACGACGACGGCCTTGCGACCCTCTACATCCTTCATGTAGTCGCCGATGCTGACGGAAAGGGCATCGTAAAAAGCCGTACCGCCCCCCGAGCGGATGCGTCCGATGGCTCCTTCCACCTTTCTTCGGTCGTTCGTGAATCCCTGGATCAAGTCAACGTCGGAATTGAAGACCGCCACCGCGATCCGGTCATTCGACTTAATCTCCCGGGTGAAGTTGATCGAGGCCTCCCGGATGACGTCCATTGAGTCCCGGGTACTTCCGCTCACATCCAGGAGCAGGAGCAGACTGAAAGGCGCCTGCGCCGTGGAAAACTTTTCGACAGCCTGCTCGACTCCATCCTCATAGACCAGGAAATTCTCTCTTTGCAGATGGGGTATGGTGCGGTTGTTGTAGCGATCTCGGACCGAGACGTTCAGATAAATCCAGTCCACATTGACTCTCAGCCTGTAACCGGTGTTGATCGAACCGGACGGGCCGGGGGAACTGCCGGTGACAACAGGCCCTTCTCCCGAAGCCGGCGTCCCCGGAGCCGACCTCTCCGGAATATCGTCTGAATCGTACTGTTCCGCAGACTGGCTGGGCAGGCTTTCGACAAAGCGAAGCTCTACATTTCCATTCAAGCTTCCCGCATAGAGCAGAGGACCGCCGCTTCCCACCTGCTTTTCCAGATGACCGCGGTTCATTTGGACCTCGCCGTTCCAGGACAGACCTCCGCCCGCACGCGTCCAGCCTCTTAAATTCAAGCCCTCTGTGAGCTGACAGTGAATGGTTCCATCCACTGACTCCAGCCGGATATCCCCCTGGGGCTGGAGACGTGTGCGGAAGAAAATGTCTCCGCTTTCATTCATCAGCGAAACCGAAGAGGTTAAATCCTCGACACTGATCGTTCCGGATAAAGTCTGCACGCGCACGTAGCCCTCGACTTGTGCGATATCCACGTTCGGATTGGCGCCCGAGACCGCCAGATTAATCCATCGCGGGATGTGCACTTCCATATCGACCGACTCAGAAGAGTAATCGTAAAAATAGCTTTGAAGGAAGATCCTGCTTCCAGCCTTTTGAGAAACGACTTCAACATTTCTCAGGCGGGCCGAGTCGTCGGCACGTTTGTAGACGAGGACCTGGACGCGGTTCTGGTCCGAGCCCCGCACCCACACCCGGCCATGATCGTTGTCGATGACCATGGTGTCGCCGCGATCTACCGCAAAGCTGTACTCGGCCGTATCGGTGGCAGCTTGTCCTGTCGCGCTTTGAGAGAAAACAAGAAGGAAAACAGAAATGGATAAAAATTGAAATTTGATCACGACTTACATCCCACTACTTAGACCAGAGATCCACTTTTCAGGTTCAAGTTGCAAGACCTCAGCGGAACGCATGAAGCTCTGAAGACGTGCTAAAATCGAGCGTCTTGACGCTCCCGGCAAACCTTACAAGAGCTGAATCATGACCCGAATCTGCTTTCTTCTACTGACTGCATTCTGTCTTAGCACCTCAGGCCTCAAGCCTCAAGCCTCAGGCCTTCAGCAGCCCGATCAATCCGGTCCGCGCCACTACCTTTACCTCTCCGATCAGAGGATCCTTACGCTGGAAATCACAGGAGCCAACCGAGCCATCCTGAATTACATCAACCTGAGTGAGAATATCGAAGTTCTCCAGAGCCCCATGCTCTTGATCCTGGATGAGGCGGGCCGGGATTACCATGGACATGTATTCGAGGTTGAAGACGCGCAAGATCCATTAAAGCGGTTTACAAGTAACGACCTCATAAAGCAGCGCCAACACAGAGGTTATGCGCTCCTGGGAGATTACCGGTTTCAGTCTGCGCCTGCCCAGGCGCTTTTCCAGGTGAGCGGCAGGATTCTCAAACTGGAGCCGATATCCGCCAGGGATTTTGAAACGATGGCAACACGCGTGGGTGAAATTGACTTGTTGGCTGAAGACAGCAAGAGAGCCGTCGTGATGGCCGGATTCAACCGGGGCTTCGGTGAAATGCACTTCGTCGCCACTCCCGAGGCTCAGGCATGGGAGCGCTACTTCCCGAATATGGATCTGATCCCGCCCGTCGCTTTGAGCAAGCCCGCGCCTGTGCTTCCGGCCTCGGCCACCGATCTGCCTGACCCCGTTGTGGTCAGAGTCAGTGTGTTCGTCAGCCGCTCAGGGGGGATTTTCAAACCTGAAGTTGTTGAGGGGATCAACCCTACACTGGATCGGTTGGCTCTGGAGACCGTGCGCAACTCCTGGACCTTTCTGCCTGCCATTTCCAAGGGCCAGATCGCCGACGCTGAAGTCACCCTGAATGTCGTCTTTGAAAAGCCGTAGCCAGGATGACAGGGATGACCCTGAAATAATCTGCCTTAATCCGTGCAATCCGTGGCGAATGCAAGATGTCAGGTTTGGGACTGAAAGTAACGTTCAATCGTGCGCGCAAACTCTGGAATGGTGGAATGCTTGGGCTGGCAGACGATGGTCAGACCGTATTCCCGAGCAGTGGCGGCGGTAATGGGTCCGATGGCGGCATAAGCAAAGTGCGGCAAGTCGCTGCGGCCGTTGGCTAACTCGGCGAAATGCCGGACGGTGGAGGAGCTGGTAAAGGTAATCAAGTCGGGAGCGTCGTGGTCCAGAGCCTGGCGCAGGGCCTGGCGGCTCTTGGGCGGGACCACCGTGTCATAGACCGGAATGACGTCCACTTCGGCGCCCCGAGTGCGCAGCTCTTCCGGCAAAATTTCGCGGGCCCGGCCGGCCCTGGGGATGAGAATTCGGACAGCGCGGAGATTCCCCTGGTAAAGCTTGCTCAGCTCCTCGATGACTCCTTCGGCCTGAAAGAGCGCCGGCATCAGCTCCACATCACGGCCGTATTGGCGGATCTTCTCGGCGGTGGCCGGGCCGATGGCGCAGATGCGAGGCCTGAGGCCTGAGGCCTGAGGCCGGAGGGAAAGTGAGCGCTGGAAGAAAAGATCGGCGCCGTTGGTGCTGGTGAAGATCAGCCAGTCGTAGTCGTCCAGCCTGGCGATCGCTTGATCGAGTTCAGGAGCCGCGCGAGGGCGAATCTCGATGACGGGTATCTCCTTCACACGGGCGCCCGCCTGCTCGAGCAGGCGCCGGAAGTCGGAAGCCTGCTCTCTGGCTCGCGTGATCAGGATCGTTTTGCCTTGTAGAGAACTCATTGTTTTTGCTGGCTGTTGAACTGCTTTAAAATTTCGCCGGCGCCTTCCGAAATCATTTCCTGAGCCGCCTGCAAAGCGAGTTCCTGAAGCCGCTCGGGTTCACCCCGCATGATCCGACGCAAAGCGCGATCTCCATTCGGAGAGGCTACAAAGGCTCTGAATGTCGCCAGCTTGTTCTCGATCTGGGCATGCGCACCCATCGGGACCTGGCAGCCTCCTCCCATTGCATGAAGGAAGGCCCGTTCGGCATCCGTACAAAGCCGTGTCTCAGGGTCGTCCAAGGGCGCGACGACTCTGTTTAGGGCCTTATCCGCCGAGCGAATCTCGACAGCCAGGGCGCCCTGGCCGATAGCCGGCACCATTTCATCCACCGAGAAGAGGTGAGCGATCTGGTGCTCGAGTTCAAGCCGCCTCAAGCCCGCGGCTGCCAGAACAATGGCGTCCAGCCCGGTATCCGCCATTTTACGGATTCGAGTATCAACGTTCCCGCGCAGGCCGACGACGGAGCAGTCGGGGCGCAGAATTTCCATTTGCAGCCGGCGGCGCAGGGAGCTGGTTCCCACTTTGGCGCCCTGGGCCAGGTCTTGCAGCGAGCCGAGCGAGCCGTTCCCGACCAGAGCGTCGCGCGCATCCTCCCGCTTGAGAATGGCTCCCAGGCAGAGTCCTTTCGGCAGCTCGGTGGGGACGTCCTTAAGACTGTGCACGGCCAGGTCCACCGAAGATGCCAACAGCGCCTCTTCAATTTCCTTTACAAATAAGCCTTTGATGGTTCCAAACCGGGCCAGAGACGATTCGGAGATCTTGTCTCCGCTGGTCTTGAGAACTTCTATCCGAACCTGCGCCTCAGGGACGCGTCTCTCGATCTCCTGGCGGATGTGGTTGGCCTGCCACAGGGCAAGCCGGCTGCCCCGAGACCCGATGACGATCGGCTTCACGGTTTCTCATCCAGGTCGAAAACCTTGCGGATCATGCGAAGATGGTAGTGACATTCTTCAGGGTCCTGACTGGTTTCCTTTAACTGTACGATCAGGGGATGAGCGATCTTATGGGCGGCTCGCACCAGCGCCCCTTTCTGGCGCTCGTACTCTTCAGGGCTGAGGCTGTTTTTGCTCACCTCCAGATCTTCCAGGCAGATCTCCTCAATCCGCTGCCGCAGGGCGCTGATCAGCGGTCCCATATTATTGGAGCGCGACTGCTTGAGGAAAAGCTCCACCTCCTCATTCACGATCTCTTCCGCAATTTCCGCCTCCCGTTGACGTTCCTGAATATTGGCGCTGACGACCGACTGCAGATCGTCAATATCGTACAAAAAGACGTTTTCAATCTCATTGACCTGGGGATCCACATTGCGCGGCACCGAAATGTCAATGACGAATAGAGGGCTGTACTTTCTCCTTCGAATGACGCGCTGCAGAAGATCCTTTTCGAGGACGAAGGAATTCGATCCGGCAGAGACCAGCACGATGTCTGACTCTACCAGGTAAGATTCCAGTTCATTAAAGGGCACCGGCGTGCCGCTGAAGCGCGATGTAAGCTGCACTGACTTTTCCGGCGTGCGATTCGCCACGAACACACGCGAAATTCCTGAATTGACCAGATTGTGCGCGGCCAGCATGCTCATCTTTCCCGCTCCGATCAGCAGGATCGACTTGCCCTGCAGATCGCCGAATATTTTGCGGGCCAGTTCGACAGCCACGTAGCTGACCGAGATGGCCGAGTTGCCGATCCGGGTCTCGGTGCGGATGCGCTTGGCTACGAAAAAGGCCCGTGGAAGCAACTGGTTCAGGTAGGCCCCGACGCTGCCCGCGCTGAGGGCGCGGTCAAAGGCCTGCTTGAGCTGTCCCAGGATCTGGGTCTCGCCCACGATCATGGAATCCAGGCTGCTGGCCACGCGAAAGACATGCTTGACGACATCAGTGCTCCGGTAACTGTAAAGATGATGATCGAGGGCAGAGGGCTGCAGGGAATGGTAACAGTAGAGGAACTTTTTAATGGGCTCCTCGTCTCCCGTCGTGCCGGCCTCGGCAATGATCTCCACTCGATTGCAGGTGGACACGATCATTCCTTCCGGCACCCCGAAGTCCCCTCGCAAGCGGCGCAGGGCCAGCGCCAGGTGATGGTCAGGAAAGGCAACACGCTCGCGCACCTCGACCGGCGCGGTCTTATGGTTGAGTCCGACCAGAACAAGGTTCATCAGAAGTTATGTAAACCTCCCAGAAAGCTCGCTCCCAGAAAGATCAGCAGCACAGAAATAAAGCCCAGCATGCTGATAACAGCAGCACGCCGGCCTCTCCAGCCGGCCGTCAGCCTGAAGTAAATCAGGATCAGATAAATGCCCCAGGTGATAATCGCGGCGATGACGGTTGGATCTCGCAGCCAGCCGCTCACTTCCTGCTCGGCCCAGAGGATGCCTGCCAGCAAGCCCATCGTCATGAAGGCGAAACCTGAAATGAGAAATTTGACAAAAAGATCGTCCAGCAGATCGAGTGAGGGCAGCCGGTAGTAAAAAGTCTTGGGCTGCCTGTTCTTGAGCTCCTTCTCCTGGAATAGGTACAGAATTCCGGCCACAAAGGTGACGAAAAGCATGGCGTATCCCAGGAAAAGGAAAACCGAGTGCCAGAAAATCCAGGCGCTGCGCGGCAAATCACTTGCAGGAGAGGCTTTGACCAGCGTGGTTCCCAGCATCAGAGCGGCCACCAGAGGAAGGACGAAAATCCCGAGCTCCTTGATCCGATAGCGTCCATACGAGAGAAAAAAGCAGGCGGAGACAGTCCAGGCAAAGAAGGCCAGCGACTCTCGCATGTCGGTCAGGGGTAAATGGCCCTTTTGAACTCCGCTGTAGATCAGGAATCCGGAATGAAGGGCGAACGCAACCCCCACCCAGACAATGGCGGCCTTAAAGAACAGGTCCTTCTTGGTAATAAAAGCCAGCCCGCTGGTGAGCAGTCCAATGACATATAAGCCGAAGGCCGCATTGAATAAAACCGAGCTCATGAGACCCAACATTATATCAGGGCCGGGTAGGTGGGAGTTTTGAAGATCGCCTGCACCCGGAGAAATGGTGAACGAGAGACTTTACAGGAACGGATTGACGACTCTTACGGTTCCGTAAAAACGGTCGTGCTGAAAATCCTCGGAGATCAATTCAGCCAGGCCAAAGTGCTCGGCATAGGCCCAAAGGTGAGCATCAAACCAGCTAAGCTGATAAGCAGCCGTGGCTCGAATTGCCGTCCGAAGTACTTCTGCGTTCGGATAGAGAACTAGAAATTGGCTTAAGAGTTCTTCGGCTTCACGCCGTGCCTCCTCCGGGGAAAGGAGGTATTCGTTGTTGTCCAGAGGCTTGGTGACCACCGAAACGAACTCAACGATAGCCTGATGGGGGAGCCGAATGGTGTCCTCTGCGATCCCCTGGCGCAGCAACCGGGTTGCAATTGCCTGTTTCTCCGGGAATCTTGGATCAAAGCGGTACACCAGGACATTTGTATCAACCAGAGCTGCCACGATTATAAAGATCCTCGCGCTTCCACCCCCGACTCTTGGGAGGCTTCATTTTCGGTTTTCTAGGCTGGCGCTCCTGCTGGCGAAGCGTAGCCTGATCGAATACTTTGAGCCGTGTTTGGCGGTCGGGAAAGGATTCATGTCCGCGGGGAGGAATTACCCTAATGATCTCACCGGCAGCGACCCACTCAATCTCGTCTCCCGGGCGAATACCGTATTGATCCGCCAAAGCCTTGGGCACACTTACCTGAAGCTTACTGGTGACCTTGGACATAGTCCTTACAATAGCAAGGATAGTTTCCTTGTTCAAGCTTTATCGGGCAGAGATTACCGACAGGTGGTTTTTGTGCTACACTCGCGACTTGCAAAAGAGAGCAAATTGAATGGCGGACGAACCCATCGAACCCTTGCATTCCGACTCGCGGGCCACGACCTACATCCTCACGCCCGCCTATGAGTCTGAAGCTTATGACCCTCGCAACGAATTCACGGTAGCGGACTGCCTGGTGGTCCTGTTGAAAAGGCGCTGGCTGATTCTTGGAATCTGGCTGCTGGTAATCGCCGTTGCGATGGCGGCTTCTTACCTGGAGCAACCGCGCTACCAGGCGCAGGCCACTTTCCTGGTGGCGGAGAAGAGTTCCGAGAACATCCTCGGCGAGGGCAATTCGGGAGACTTTGAATTCAAGGATCCTGTCGCCTATTACAGGGAAATTGCCGTCAGCTCTCCTATCCTCAACCGGCTGCTCAAGGAGCCCTTCGGTCTTCGTGACGGCGATGAAAAAATCCCTTTGATTGACTTGTTGAACGTCACCGGATATACCGAGGAAGAACGGCTGTACCGAGGACGGGAGCTTCTTAAAAGGGATATCGATGTTGTCAGTCAAAAGAATTTCGTCTACCTTCTGACGCTGACTGCCGAAGCATCGACGCCTGAACTGGCCGCTGCCCTGGCAAATCGACTCATCGATCTCCTGAGAAGCTATGACATCGAACTGAAGACCGCCAACGTTCAAAACCGCATGCAGTTTCTTGAAAGCCAACTGGCTGAGACGGAGAAGAACCTCAGGTCCACCGAGAAGGAGTTCGAATACTTTCAAAAGCGAAACCGTATGACGAATGCGCCCCACCTGATGCTGGAACGCGACCGTCTGGAGCGAGATCTGTCACTCCAGGACGACTTGTATAGGACTTTTCGGAGAGAGCTGGAGCTGGCCCGGATCGCCGAAAAGAAGGACGCCTCCGCTATTTCGCTGATTGATTCAGCCGTCCCGCCGCGGATTCCCTCCAGTCCGAAGACCGGGCGTGCTGTCGCTATCGCCTCGGCTGCCGGGCTTCTATTGGGCGTCCTCCTGGCCTTTGTGCTGGAATTCGCTTCCCGTCTGGGGGCCGCCCGGGGCGAAGGCTCTGAATTGATTCAGGCCTGGCAGGCCACCAAAAACGATTTCAGAAAGCTCGCCTTTCTGGGGGTCAGAAAGCAGTTGCCGGACCGCAATCCAGCGTCTCGCAAATCCGCCGAATACTGATGAATAAAGGTTTTCTTTTCTGCCTACATATATCTTGTCTGGCCGTCATTTTTTCCGGTCTTTTCGTTGCGCGGGTGATTCAAGCCCAACCGGCTGCACCGCCCGCTTCCGCTCCAGTTCAATCGCCGGAACAACGGGAACTTGAAGGGTCCCAGGTCCTGGGTAAGGATACCGCAGTCAGCGAGGAGGATTTCGTCGAATCCATTGTTCCCGAGACCGAACAGCTCCCCATTTTCGGGCGAGACGTATTCGGTATCGACACGACGACGCTGGTTCCCGGAGCGATCAATCCGCAGAGTTTTTATGTGTCGCCGGGCGACGAATTGTTACTGCAGGTCTGGGGAGATCTGAACCTTGAGTATCAACTGCAGGTATCCGGGGACATCTATGTTTCGATACCGGAAGTGGGTCGCGTCTATCTGGGAGGCAAGACGCTGGCCGAAGCGCAAGTCAGTGTGGTGCGGGCACTGGCCGGCATTTACAGTTCTTACATTGATCCTGACAATCCGAGCGGCAGTTCGGCCAGAGTCTCGCTGACACCGGTTTCCGTTAAAGATGTCCGCTTCCTTGTCCAGGGAGAAGTCACGCGGCCCGGAAGCTACTCTCTGCATCCCTCGCTGGCCAACCTGGTCTATGCAGTATCCCGTGCCGGCGGCGTCCGGGAAACCGGCTCGTTGCGCAACATCGCCATCCGGAGGGGCGGCCGGAGTGTTTCGGTTGACTTCTACGATTTCCTGTTGCAAGGAAACATTGGTGAAAGCAGCGTCCAGATCCAGAGCGGCGATATCATCTTCGTCCCACTGAAAACCAAAGAGGTATCCATCCAGGGTGAAGTGCGCCGCCCGGCCCGGTACGAACTGCTCGAGGGCGAGTATCTGCAGGACCTTATCAAGATGGCCGGCGGCCTGAAGCCTTCGGCCAGCCTTGAAAAGTCCCTGATCCTTCGTACTCAACTGAACGAGGGTATGCAAACCATCGATGTCAACTTGAACGAGATGAATAAGATCGGGTTGCGGGTGTCGCTGCAGGACCAGGACATCGTCAATGTATTCTCGACGTTTCTGTTGCGCATTGACTATGTCAGTGTTCAGGGTCTGGGAATTGCCCTCCCCGGTGAATACCAGCTAAAAGAGGGCATGCGCCTGAAGGACGTAATCGAACAGGCGGGCGGGCTGACGGGGCAGGCCTACCTGGCACGCGCGGATCTGATCCGAACACGACCCGACATGACACGCTATTACTTGAGCGTGAATCTCCGGGACGTGCTCCGCGGCGCCCCCGATCAGAATGTCCTCATGGATAACCTTGACCAGCTGATCATCTACACCGTCAAGGAAATCGAAGGACAAGAATGGTTTGTCAACCTGCAAGGCCACGTAAAGAATCCTGGTCAGTTTGAGCTCTATGCGGGGATGACGCTGTTTGATCTCTTGTTCGCCAAGGGAGGTTTTCAGGACCAAGATTTTCTCAAAGAGACTTACGCCGAACGCGGAGACGTCCTGCGGGTTCCCTCCGACGGTGCCGGCCGCCAATTGATCAAGTTCAATCTCGCGGACCTGCTGGCGGGAAAGCCGGACGCCAATCTCGAGTTGCAGGCAAGAGATAATATCCGGATCTACTCGGTCTCTGAGGTGGTCGCGGCGGACCATACCGTCACACTGAGCGGCCACGTCAAGCAGCCCGGAAGCCATTCACTCCACGAGAACATGACGTTATTCGACGTCCTCGAGATCAAGGGCGGATTTCAGGACCGGGAATTTCGCAAACAGACTTTTCTGGAACGCGCAGACCTGATCCGGCAGGTTCGAAACGGCAATCAAATCGACCGGGAACTCGTTCGCTTTAACCTGGGAGCGCTTCTTCTGGGTGACGATTCGCAAAATCTCAAGCTGGAGGCTAACGATCAAATCGTCATTTATTCGACGGACGACTTTGCCAATCCCAAAACGGTTTCCATCGACGGTTTTGTAAAGAAACCCGGTTCATATCCCTATGCAGTGAACATGACGCTGGGAGATCTGATCGTGCAGGCGGGAGGTTTCCGGGAGGGAGCTTATGCGCGGGCCGAAATTTCCCGGCTGGACGCCTCGGCCAATCCGAGCGTGGAAAAACAGATTCTGCAGGTCGATGTGACGGAAAACTTTTTCGAGTCGGATGAACAGAGCGGCCTGCCGTTAAAGAACAATGACCATGTTTTTATCCGGAAACACCCGGATTATGAAGAGCAGGCCGTCGTCGAACTGACAGGTGAGATTCAGTTTCCCGGACGCTATGTGCTGAAGGGCGATCAGGAAAGGCTTTCCGATCTGATCCGGCGGGCCGGCGGGCTGAAGGAATCCGCTTTCATGCCGGCCGCCCGGCTGCTTCGTCTGGAGGACAGGCCGGAAACTGAGAAGCCCTGGACGGAGGAGCGAGGGACTCCCGAAAGATATCGTATAACCTTTCAACTGGAAAAAGCCTTGCAGCAACCCGGATCTGGAACCGATCTCTTTTTGCGGGATGGCGACCGTCTGGAGATCCCGCGGTTCGAAAACCTGGTGCGCATTCGGGGCCAGGTTCTTCAGGAGCTGACACTGACGCATCAGCCGGGCAAAGACGCGGCCTACTACATCGCCCAATCGGGCGGGTTGCTTGACAACGCGGATAAGAACAATATCACGATTATCCTTCCAGACGGCCGCGTCCTGCAGGACAAGCGCGGTTTCCTCGGCCTGGGCAGCACAAAAATCGAGCCCATGTCCATCATCGAAGTCGGGGCGACATCCCTGGAGCTTTGAACCGTATTTTTACCGAACTTGATCTCGCCTCGCCTGCAAAGTGCCCCGGAGGGCGGACTTGACGCGCCTTCCGCAAAGTCTTCTAAATCTGTAAGGCGAAGCACAACGTCCCCCTTTGCCTCTTTGCCTCGATAATTTCCAGCTGGCGAATGAGCCCGTCCTGGATCAATTTCGTGCGGTAGAACTGGGATTCCGTTACTGAATCGAGATAGGACTCAATCGTACTGAGGGCATCGAGAATGTGACGGAGGTAAACTCCATCATCTCGCTTCTTCATAGAGGGGCTTGTGGTCTTGAGGATAGTCTCTCGCAAATAGGGACTCAGAGCCCCTTCGGTAACGAGGTCAACCTTGCGTCCAACGCTCTGAGCCAGCTCGTTTTCCAACCGAACGAGCTCAAGAACTCAAGAAGGCTTTTTGGCTTGCTTAAACGGACCAGGAAGTCCACATCGCTTGAATCGTCTTCTTCCCCACGTGCGGCAGAGCCGAAGATCCTAAGCTGGGCCACATCGTTTTTCTTGCAAAATTTGGCCACTCGTTCGCGCTCGATCGTCACCATGGGCCCACTGTACCCGGTCCTCGGGTGGGCGTCAAATTTCCAAACTTGTAGTCCGGCCGGCAAGAACGAGCTCGAGGTCCCGGACATCCTGCCTGCAATAGACGGAAGCGACCAGCTCCATGCCGGTGACTACCGGGCAGGACCAGCGATCGATCGAGTCCACATGCTGGATGGACCGGCCTTCCTGCGCAGGACTTCCACCTGAATGCCGGTATCGACAAGCTATCCCACGAGATCACCTGCGTTCCGGCTCTCTCCGGTGCTTTTCGTATCCGCTAGCGCTTAATGGAGCATAAATGGAGCAGAGCCGCTTGGAGGGGTCCCCGCAAGTCGTTGAAAACATGGAGCTGAGACGGGGATCGAACCCGCGACGTCCAGCTTGGGAAGCTGGCATTCTACCGCTGAATTACTCCCGCT
>JBOGJG010000139.1:0-1048 GCA_050747825.1 Acidobacteriota bacterium
GGCTGCGACAGAAGGCTCCAGCGCGCTTTCCGGGTAATCGAGAATAGTATGCCAGTGACCTGAAGCATCCTGCAGCGTCTCGATCCGGTGCAGGATTCCGCCCAAGCTCTCTTTTATCTCGCCGTAACCGTCAGCCGAATCGGGCAGCTCAATGAGCACGTCCACCAAGCCCATCAGCGCCCAGCCGTTTCCACGTCCCCAGTAATACGGGCTGCACTTGCGGGACTTCTCATCCCGGCCATGATAGAAAAGCCTGTCCGAGGGATCCAGCAAGGCATCCAGATAGCTGCGCACGTAATCCACCGCAGCCCGAAGCAGGCTGCTGTCGCTGCTGATATTCCCCAGCCGGGCCAGAAAAGGCCCATCCGTGTACAGACAGTCCACCCAGGACCAGTCATTCTCGTCGGGGCGATGATAGCGAACGCCTGCTCTGGACTCGGGCAGTGACATCAGCAGGTCGGCCAACTGCCGAGCCCGCGTCAACAGCCGGTCCTCGCCCCTATGCTGGTAAAGCGACAACAACGATATGCCTGGGGCGACATGGTCGGCCGGAGTCAACTCCGGCTTCTCAGCCATCCAGATGCCAATATTACGATATACGAAATTTGAAAAATCTGGTATCTCCAGCAGCCGGCTTGCCCCCAGCAGGGCGTCCATGGCGATAGCTTCGCCGAACCCCCAGATCCGAAAAGGATACATTTGAGTTTTCTGCGCTGCATGAATGATCAGATTCTTTTCGATGGCCATGATTGGTGCTCTAATCGCCTCATAGAATGCGATATTTTTCGATCGCCCCCTCGTCCACTTCGACGCCAAGACCCGGGCTCTCCGGAACCTCCACAAAGCCGTCTCTCATCCGGATTGGACTGCGGCAGATTTCGCGGGTCAGAGGTCCACTGGTGACGTTGAACTCCAGGAAAACCGAGCGCTTCATGAAGGCATTCAAGTGGAGGCTGGCGGCCGTTAATAAATCCGACAGCCAAGCATGGGGAATACAGAGCCGTTGATGCAGTTCCGCCATGTGCACCACCTTGCGGGCCACCGTAAA
>JBOGJG010000140.1:0-14173 GCA_050747825.1 Acidobacteriota bacterium
GCCTAACGGTCGCGGCTCGGTTCGATTGTCCAGGCCCGCCAATCCGAGCCGCGACCGTTAGGCAGCGGCCACCTTCCAGCGCCGCGTGACCATCAGATTCAGCTTGCGCTGTTCTCGGGAGTCCAGCGAGGCCGAGACTTCTTCCAGTTCCAACTCAAAGCTCTTTAGTCCCGCAACGGAATCGATCCGGTTCAGTTTCTCCTGCAGACTGTAAAAAAGGTCCGAGTACTGGCCGCAAAGCTCTTCAATAAACATGTACGATCGACGGTGCACCGGCGAGGGGCCATGCTGCTGGATAGCCAACTGATGTTCCTGTGTGCTGTAACCCTTGTGGCGCCGGAAGCCGTACTGGGGGTACTCGCAGTGGAGCGTTTCCATCACCTGGTCGCGATGCGTCTTGGCAATGATGGAAGCGGCGGCAATGGAAAAATTGATGCCGTCGCCCTTAAAGAACATGTTCTGGGGAATCGGCAAATGGGGGACTTCCCGGGCGTCAACCAGCACATGTTCGGGTCGTACAGGAAGGTTCTCGACCGCGCGTTTCATAGCGAGGAGAGCGGCATGGTAAATGTTGATCTGGTCGATTTCCGCAACTTCCGCAAGGCCAATCCCGATACTTGTGGCCTTCCTGCGGATCTCCAGCGCCAGCCGGTCCCGGGTGACTGCATCGAGCCTCTTGGAATCGTCAACGCCCCCGATTTGGGTATTCGGCGGGAAGATGACCGCTGCGGCCACGACGGGTCCAGCCAACGGACCGACTCCGGCTTCATCCACTCCGGCGATGTGAGTGACGCCCGATTTCCAGAGGACGCGCTCAAAATTCAGCATTGAATCGAGTCGAAGCTGTTCCTCCCGCTCATCGCCCTTTTGCTTCTTGAGAATCTGGTAAATGCTGCGGACGCCCCGGCGCGAGTCTTTCTGCATCCGCTTCAGGAGGTGGGAAGAGATTGGCTTCCCCTGGTTTATAAAACGCTCTCTAATCTCCTGGACCGACAGCTTGGATAAATCGCTCATATGGATCGAACGGCTTTTAGGGAGCTACTTTTCCAAAAAAATCAAATTTCCAAACGATGAGGGTACATGAAAATCGGACTGGGGAGTAAAGGTCGGGCGCCAGGCTAGGTATTCCCGATCCGGCTGCTCACCAGCACAGCGGAAGAGGTTGAGCCGCCAGGCGTCTCCCACGGCGGGCCGGCGGGAAATCTCGGCCGTTTCAAGCATGGGTTCAAAGGGCAGGGCAATAAGAGTTCGCCAGAGCCGCTCCTCATGTTTGATTTCGACCTGAACGTCCAGCCCCGACTCCCAGTGAAAATCCACATCTACGCGAGGTTTGATCACGTGGAGGTCGAGCCACTGCCCCGCAGGGCTCACCTCGATTTCGAAGTAATCGTCGCAAGACTCGGGCTTAATAAACGCCTCGACCACATCTCTTTCCCACAATCCGTGAATCTTGCGCTGAGTGTTCCACTCGGGATTGACATTCAGCGCCTCAAACCAGCACTTGAAGTAGAAGAAAAGGCAATCTTCATTCCAGAGGCTGGATACCCGCGTCAGATTGTTCCAGTTGTACCCCTTTTCCTTCAGGGCCGACTGGCCGCTCCAGTAGCGATCAATGGTTGCGCGCTCGCAGCGGTTCCAGAGAGGATTGGAGTGATCAAGCAGAGCCGCTTTGTCCTGGCCGGTCCTATAGGTAAAGAGCGTGTTCAACGGCATCGCGCCTTTTTATTATAATGGCCCCTCGTGAAAACTGAAATAGGCCTGCTGGGGTTTGGCCGATTCGGCAGGATGGCTTACCATCACCTGTGCCGCGGCAAGCAGTTGCGGGTATATGATACGGACAGCCGAAAGCTGGCAGATATTCCGGAGGCAGCCTCCTTTGAAGGTACCGTCCGTTCCGGGCTGGTCCTTCTGTGCGTTCCGATCTCGGCTATCGAGGACACCTGTAAAAAGATGGCGCCTTTGCTGCGCGAGGGGCAAATCGTCGTGGACACCTGCAGTGTGAAGCAATACCCGGTTTCCTTAATGCTGGCGCACCTCCCCCCGTTCGTGGAAATACTGGGCACGCACCCACTCTTTGGTCCCGACAGCGGGCAGGAAGGGATCGCCGGGCTCAAGATTGGGGTCTGCCGAATTCGCATCAGCGACGAGTCGTATCAGATGATCAGGCGCTATCTCGAATCGCTGCACCTGGTTATTATCGAAACCGACCCCGAGGAGCACGACCGGCAGATCGCCAAAAGCCAGGCCATTTTCCACCTGTTGGCGCAGGCTATGAAGCGCCTGGGTTGGGACGGCCAGGCCATTTCAACTCCCGGACCGGAAAACTTCTTTCGGCTTGTGAGGATGGTGCAGCATGACACCGAGCAGCTTTTCCTGGATATGGAGCGGGAGAATCCCTATGCCGCCCAGTATCGCCAGGAGTTCATTCGCCAACTTCTCGAACTGGATCGCGAGCTGACACCTGCCCAAGAATGATGCCCTTCACCCGGGGACAAAGAGCCCTGATTTCCCTGATTAGCCGGATCGGTTGGCTGCTGGTATGGATCATTGGGTGCACGCTTCGTTACAAGCTTGAAGACTGGGACAACTTCCAACAGCTCAAAGAGCGAGAGCAGCCGGTCATTTATTCCTTCTGGCACAACCAGATATTCTCGGCAACGCATTTCTGGCGCTTCCGGAACATTGTCGTCATCACCAGCCAGAATTTTGATGGGGAGTACATCGGGCGCATCATTGAAAAGTTTGGCTACGGCGCCGCGCGAGGGTCCAGCAGCCGGGGAGCTATGCGCGCCCTCCTGCAGCTTAAAAAGCACTTGTCTGCCGGGGGAGATGTGGCCTTTACCATCGATGGACCCAGGGGGCCGATTTATGAAGTTAAACCGGGTCCACTCTGGCTCTCCCAGAAGACCGGAGCGCCGATTGTCCCTTTCCACGTTGAGGCTCAGAGATTCTGGAGGCTCCGGAGTTGGGATCGTTTTCGCATCCCCAAACCCTTCTCGCCGGTCCTGGTCAAGATCGGCCGCCCAATAACGGTGCCGGCAGACGACGATCACGAACAATGGATGGAACCCTACCAGGCGGAGATGGACCGGATTAGAAAGTACTGCGAGGTTTATTGGAAGCGCTGAGAGGCAACCGGGACCACCGCCTACCGGACGGTCACATGTTCCTCAAACGCTGCCATTTTCCAGGTGGCGATTTCGAGAAGGGCGATTTTCAACTGGTAGTCGCCGGGAGGAGCCAGAAGCTTGTTGGTGTAGATAATTCCGCGGCCGTTCTCGATATCTTTGGCCGCCAGAGATACCCGGAAGAACTCCCGCAAGCGGACGACCTCTTTTCCCTGGCTGTCCACCAGGACACCTAAAATCCCAAGCTGAGTCCGAACACCTTCATCGCGGGACCCCCGCAGAGTAAAAGGACTGATCTTGACGCGAAAGGGAATACCGAACTGCCCGCCTTCGCGTTTGCCGGGAAGGACGTCCACTTCCGCTCCAATCTCGCGAATGGCCGAACGGAAATTGTCGGGGAACTCCCCGACAATATGCTCGCCAAAAAGAGCTGCGATAAATCGCTTCTTGACGTGCAGCCGCTCCGGCACATTCTTGAAAAGGGAGGAGACCACCAGATCAGGCCGGCGGACTCCTACCTGAATGCGGCGAGCCGTCTTCTCCTGATAGGGATCTTCAGTGTGATAGCCCAGCGAGTAGAGGTTTCCAAAGATGTCATCGTTAATCTGGGCCAGGGTCTGGTCGAAATCCAGGATGGCTTCGATGCCACTGAAGTGCCTGCCTCCGGTCTGTACAGACAGGCGGGAAAAGGCCGCTTCTTTGGCTTCCTGTTCTTCCAGCCCCGGATCAGGGGGCAGATCCGCATCGGGCCAACGGGCGGGGCCGATGTAGAGTTGAGCGGCAGAAGGGACAACGATTGTGTAGAGGGTGATATCGTGCCGGCGAGCCTGGAACACGCTGCTCGCCGATTTCCGATAATTATTGTCCATGCCGTCTGAGATGACGATGATGGCTTTACGGTCCTCAGGCGCGGCTTCGGAGTTCATGTGGTCAATCAGCGCGTTGGCCGAGTCGTAAATGGCTGTCTGCCCGAGATGTCTTCGCGCCGAACTAAAAGCTCTCAAAGCCACACTTCGATTCGATGTAAAATCTTGAAAAGTCAGCAGCTCATCCGTGAACCCGAAGATGCCGACTTGCGTAAAGTCGTGAACGTTATCCAGAAAAGTTTGGGCAGCAATAATTTCTTCGGAACGCGTGGCGAAGGTGCTGCCGCTGACATCCAGGAGAAAGGCCAGCCACAGGCGCCGCTTGGTCCCGGCTTCATTGCGCGGTGACTCAAAGAAGACAACCTCGCGAGCTTCGCCGGCCTCGCTCACTTGAAACTGGTCCTGGCCGAGCGTATTCACTAATTGTCCGGCTGAATCCCTGACCGTGAAGCGAACCGTCACCAGGTTGACGTCTACGCGAATCGGCTCTTCGCTGGTTTGCAGCTCTTCATCAGGTCTTTCAGGCGCGCCGTCGCCTGGGTTCTGGGCCCAGGCCAGAGAGGAAAAAAGAACGGAAAAGGCCAGTAACCACTTCATCAAACACTTACCCTGACAAGGTCCAGGAACTCCATCCGTGAGCGCTGATCCTCACGGAATTTACCCAACATCGCCGAAGTCACCATTCTGGAGTTCTGCTTTTGTATTCCACGCATCATCATACAGAGGTGCTGCGCCTCCACAATGACCCCTACGCCTTTAGGAGTAATCTGCTTGTTGATGGTTTCGGCGATCTGTTGAGTCAGCCGCTCCTGGACCTGCAGGCGCCTGGCGAAAACCTCGACTATTCTGGGAATCTTGCTCAGGCCGATGACCTTGTCCGAAGGCAGATAGCCGACATGGCATTTGCCGATAAAGGGCAGGAGATGATGCTCGCACAGGCTGTAGACTTCGATGTCCCTTACAATCACCATCTCGTCATAGGAGACAGCGAAAAGCGCATCGTTGAGAATTTCATCGACGCTCTCGCGATATCCCTTGGTCAAAAAGCGGAAGGCTTCCTGGACTCGACCGGGAGTATTGAGGAGGCCTTCGCGCTCGGGGTCCTCGCCAATTTCCTCCAGAAGTTTTTTGATACAGTCCTGCATAACTCCAGCCTGCTCGCGGGTTCCGGTCAGGGGTTTAAACTTTCACTATACTTTGTTGGAGGGGACCAGATCAAACCAGTTGGAAGACGGCGCAACGGTCGATTCCGGCCAAATCCTTCCTGATTTTGAGAGGCCCCCAGCCGTGCCCGCGGCCCAGTTCTCGAACTGGACCGGACATGTCGAAGCCTAGTTCCAGGACTAATTTGCCTTCGCTCCGGAGCAGTTGGCCGGCAGCCTGAAAGATCTTGTCGTAAACGTCCAGTCCTGAGGCGCCGGCGAAGAGAGCCGCTGCAGGCTCATATTTGGCGACGGAGGGTTGAACGTCCCGGGAAGCCGCCTTGATGTAAGGTGGATTTGAGACGATTAGATGGTAGTAAGGCCCACGTCCCGCAAGGGGGTCGAGGGCATCCCCAATCAGCAGTTCAATACGGTCGAGGCACTCCTGTTTGCGCGCATTCAGGAAGGCGATCTGCAGTGCGTCCATGGAAACGTCTGTGGCGGTGAGTATCGACCGCGACTCCTCGCAGGCCAGCGTCACGGCGACACAGCCGGAGCCTGTTCCCACGTCCAGCACAAACAAGGGATCCTCTGACATTTCTTTTAGCAACTCCAGAGTCATTTCAACCAGCATCTCGGTTTCAGGGCGGGGGATCAGCACGGCCGGGCTCACGAAGAAATTGCGGCTGTAGAATTCCTGCACGCCGCGCAAGTACTGGAGCGGGTAATTCTCGCCGCGCTTGAGGAGCCATTCGTTAAGAAGCTTCTCCTGAGAAGAGGAGAGTTGGAATTCGGGATGGGCGAACAGAAAGGCTCGGTCGCGATCCAGAATCGAAGCGATGATCAACTCGGCATCGTGGCGAGGGTTTTCGAGGCCGCGGGCTTGCAGGTAACGGGTTCCGTGCTGAACCGCGCCTTTGACGGTCATGGGCAAGCAGGTCTTACTGGATTTGCTGATTCTTTAGAGCTTCCGCCTGGCTCGATGTGATCAGAGCATCGACGATCTCGTCCAGGGCACCTTCCATGACGGTCTCCAAGCGGTGCAGTGTGAGACCGATCCGGTGGTCGGTCACCCGGTTCTGGGGGAAGTTATAGGTGCGAATCTTTTCACTGCGATCACCCGTTCCCACCATGGCGCGGCGGTCTTGGGCAATCTGACTCTGCTGTTCCTCGAGCGCCTTCTCGTAGAGGCGGGAGCGCAGCACTTTCAAGGCCTTAGCCTTATTTTTGATCTGCGACTTCTCATCCTGGCAAGTGACGACCTCTCCCGTGGGGATATGGGTGATTCGAACCGCCGAGTAAGTGGTATTGACCGACTGCCCCCCCGGGCCGGAAGAGCAGTAAGTGTCAATGCGCAGATCCTTCGGATCGACCTGGATCTCCACCTCGTCCGCCTCAGGCAGTACGGCGACCGTCACAGCCGAAGTGTGGACCCGGCCCTGCGCCTCGGTTTCGGGGACCCTCTGCACGCGATGAACGCCCCGCTCAAACTTGAGACGGCTGTACACGCGATCCCCATCGATCATCGCGATCACTTCTTTGATCCCGCCTACGGAAGAGTGGTGAATGGACACGATTTCCACCTTCCACCTGCGCTGCTCCGCATAGCGTGAGTACATCCGGAACATCTCCTGGGCAAAGAGAGTGGCTTCATCGCCGCCCGTCCCAGCTCGGATCTCAAGAATAATGTTCTTCTGATCGTTGGGATCTCGCGGGAGCAGAAGCAGCTTCAACTCTTCTTCGTATCGCTCACGCCTTTCTTCCAGTTGGTGCACTTCTTCCCGGGCCAGAGCTTGCAGTTCCTCATCAGGCTCTTCTTCGAGAATCCTCCTTGCGCCCGCCAACTCCTCGGAAACCGATTTGTACTGGCGGTACTTGTCCACAATCTCCTGCAGCTCCGCATGGGCCCTGGCTGCTCGTTGATATTTTTCAGGGACGGAGATCAGGGCCGAGTCGCCGAGTTTCTGAGAGAGTTCGTCGTATTTTTGTTCAATCGCCTGCAGTTTTTCAAACATGGCCGGGACTCAGTTCTTATCGACCTTTCTTCTTTCCTTGACTGTATTTGCGCTGGAAGCGCTCGACGCGTCCCGCCGTATCGATCAATTTCTGCTTTCCAGTAAAGAAAGGATGGCAAGCAGAACAGATCTCAAGGCGAATCTCTTCACCTTTGGTGGAGCGCGTCTCGAATTCGTTGCCACAAGCACAGTGAACCTTGACGATTTCGTATGTTGGATGAATTTCAGCTTTCATAAAAAAATCCTCTCGCGGGTTACCCCAAGATTTAAGATGCAACTCCCTGAAATTGGTTATGGACCTCTTGAAAAAAGACTTAGTCTAGCAAAATCGCACTTGGAAGTCAGCTCACTTGAACCGGTTGCCGGGATAGAGCATGGATGTTAGACTGACCCACCCGTGGCAGATTTTCATCAGACCGGTAGTATCGGTACCCTTCATCGGCTCGGCGAAACGGATCTGGAGCAACTGGAGAGGGAGCTGCTCAACCACATTAAGAACGGCCCCATCGCCCTGGTTCTTCCCTGTCTTTATTCGGAGTTGCAGGGCAAGGCTATCCATAAAATTGTGGGCGAGCTGAAGAAGGTCCAATACCTTGATCAGATCGTCCTAAGCATGGACCAGATGGATGAGGGTCAGTTTCGCCATGCGGCGGAGTTTTTCTCGGTTCTGCCTCAGAACGTGAACATCATCTGGCACGATGGTCCACGAATGCACAGCTTGATGCAGGACCTCAAGCAAAACGAGCTGACCATAGGGGATCAGGGAAAGGGCCGCGGAAGCTGGTTTTCCTTTGGCTATGTTCTGGCGTGCAGGCGGGCCAAGTCGATCGTGCTGCATGATTGCGACATCGTCTCCTATAGCCGCGAGCTGCTCGCCCGCCTTTGCTATCCGATTGCCAATCAGAGTCTGGGCTACGAGTTTTGCAAAGGTTACTATGCACGTTATGGCGACCGCCTGTATGGACGGGTGACGCGCCTGTTCGTGACGCCTCTGATTCAGGCCTTGATGAAGCTGGTGGGCCACACTCCGCTCTTGGAATATCTCGATAGCTTCCGCTTCCCGTTGGCCGGGGAGTTTGCCATGACAGCGGACCTGGCCCGCGTCAACCGCATCCCCGGCGACTGGGGGTTGGAGATTGGGATACTGTGTGAAGTGTATCGGAATTGCTCCCTCAAGCGGGTCTGCCAGGTGGATCTGGTGGATAACTACGAACATAAGCACCAGAAACTGTCGCCTCGCGACCCATCTCAGGGACTCATGAAGATGGCCGTGGATATTGCCGATTCCCTCCTGCGCACTCTGGCGACGGAGGGCGCGATCATGAGCGACGCTTTCTTTCGCACCCTGACCACGGCCTACCAGCGCTCCGCGGAGGACATCATCAAACGTTACAATGATGACGCTGCCATCAACGGATTGGCCTTTGACCGGCACAGCGAAACAAGAGCGGTGGAGACTTTCCGCAGAGCTCTGGAGATTGCCACCAAGCGCTTCCTTAAAGATCCCCACGGAGCCCTTCTGATTCCCAACTGGAACAGGGTGACGGCGGCTGTCCCCGACGTTCTGGACCGCCTTTTCGAGGTGGTCGAAGAGGATAATGCCATGGTGCGGCAGGAGTCAGCCGTCAGCCGCTAGGCGGCCGTCCACCGCAACGAGAAGAAACCCAGACGGGTAAACTAGCCGCCGGCTTCATCAAACCAGCGCCGCACAATATAGCCCTTCTCCTGCTCGTAGATGTCGCAGAGCCTTTCGACGACGTCTTCTGCCTCGTAAGTCGGCATGTTCCAGGTCTCTTTGACAAAGGAGGCGGTGCGCCCGAAGTAGAGAGGGACCATGGAGAGCATCAGGCGGTTGATGGCTTTGTCGTCCTTGGGAGAGCGGTGATAAGCCACCGCGTAGTCCCAGACGAGGCGCACCCAGACCTGCATGGGAAAGACAAACTGATGGTCAGAACGGGAGGCCATGCCCTCGAGCTCCTCCATCCGCTCTTCCGGGAGGAACTCCTTCAGGAAGTCCTTGTTTTCCGCATAACCGGCGACGAACTTCTCGATCATGCGATCCGCATCCACGACAATGGCCTCCGGGTACACTTCAGAGCAAAATCCGTAAAGCGCCGTCGGCTTACTCTTCCGCACGTCCTTCCAGAGCGGTTCGTATCGTTCCATTAGAGTGAACATGGTCCCGATCACCTGCTGGAACATGGGTCCCAGAGACTGAGCGGGGTCCTTGGCGTCATGGATCTTGGCTCCCAGGAAAGCCTGGCAGATCTTGAATCCCTCGCAGATGGCCTTGGTACTCATCCAGATATCGATACCAAATTTGGCGATATCGGTCCCCCAGATGTCGCGCGAAAGGTAATGTTTGGCCAGCCGCCTGGAAAAGCCAAAGTCTCCGCCAATGGGCTGGCGAATGCGGCGGCCATAAAGAGCCCGCGAGGCCGGGTAAATAATGCTGTTGGTGATGGTGCCGTCGTACTTGTAACGGGAGTACAGTGGAGCTACAAAGTCATAATCCTTCATCAGTATAGGCCCGGCCAGCAGCTCGACCCATTCCGGAGTGATGCTTCTCAGATCGGAGTCCACAACGATGCAGGCCTTGGCGTCCAGCCTCACGGCGATTTCGAAGATAGTGTGAAAGGCGCTTCCCTTGCCGGGCAGACCACAATAGGGAGTGACCAGCTTTTGAGCCGGTTTCACCTGGTGCTTGATCAGAATCGTTTCCATGTCCGTGTAAACGCCGGTCTCTTCCACGATCTCGCGAGTGCCGTCGCGGGAGCCGCCGTCGGAATTGACCAGGACCGCCTTGTGGCGGGGGAAATACTTGGCCAGTCCATACTGGACGGCTCGTACCACGTGCTTGATCGTGTTTCGGTTGTTGTAACTCGGAATCCCCACGACAATGTCGGCCTTGGTCAGCTCTTCGACCTTAAGAAAGGTCTCCTCGGAAAGGACAGATTCGCCTAACAGCTTTTTTCTGGACATGACTACTTGGCTCATATCTTAATGTTAAGTGTTTGAAGTTTTGAGGGCAAACGGCCATGGCCCCAGGGAGCGGCCATTTGAGCCGCCTGCTGAGACGATGTGTATATAATCTCGTAATGTCCTTCATCGTCATTACCGATCTGGACGGGACGCTGCTGGATCATTTGACCTACGATTACGCCCCCGCGCTTCCGGCATTGCATGAATTGAAGCGGCAGGGCGTGCCTGTGGTTTTCTGCAGCAGCAAAACAGCGGCTGAGATCATTCCACTTCGGCGCGAAATGGAAATAGGGGACCCTTTCATCGTGGAAAATGGAGGGGGAGCGTACATTCCTGAAGGCTACTTCCCGCCTCGTAAACACCCGAATTCCGGTTATCGCAAAGACGGTTTCCAGGTTATGCCTCTCGGGAGGCCCTATGCTGAGCTCCTGGCGACCCTGAACGAAATTGGAGAGGAGCTGGATTTCGAGTTCCAGCATTTTAAGGAGTTCTCACCCGAGGAGATTTCAGCACGAATGGGCCTTTCCGTCCAGGAAGCCCGCCGGGCCCAGGTCCGCGACTTTGATTTGCCATTTACGATTGAAGGGACAGCCACAGACCTGAAGGCGCTGGAGGAAGCGGTCCGGCAAAGAGGGCTGCGCCTGTTCCGGGGCGGGCGTTTCTTTCACCTCACGGGAGATCACGATAAAGGGACGGCCGCCCGGCTGCTGGTTGATCTCCTGTCAGCCCAGGAGATCGAACCCGGACAATCTATTGGACTGGGTGACAGCCAGAATGATTTGAGCCTTCTCAGGGTGGTTGATTTGCCAATTCGAATTCCCAATCCTCACAGCGCCGCTGCTCTGAGCAGTGAGATTCCCCGCTTGCGTACTGCCCCCGCTCCGGGTCCGGCCGGGTGGAACGCAGCCGTTTTGGCTATAATCGGCGTTCAATGAACAAGCTGAAAGCGCGGATCACGCAAGTCGGCCCTGCATTGGTGCTGGCGGCCGTCGTGCTGGGGCCGGGCAGCATTACGCTGAACACTATCGCCGGCAGTCTCTATGGGTACCAGCTCCTGTGGGTGCCCATAGTGGCCACGGCCTTCATGATTGTCTACAGCTCAATGTCGGCCCGCGTGGGGCTCCTGAGGCGGCAAACGCTGTTCCAGGCTGCTCGACTCAAATATGGATCCCGCGTGGCTCAAGTTGGCGGCCTCTTCGCCTTCCTGACTACTCTGGCTTTTCAGGCGGGTAATAATGCGGGAATTGGATTTTCCATGAACGCTCTGCTCGGACAGGATGTCCGCCTTTGGGCCGGGCTGTTTTTCCTCCCCGCCTTTGGATTGATCTTGCTGCCCCGGCTATATGAGAAGCTCGAGCTGCTGGTCAAGCTCGTGGTTGGCTTGATGATCATTGCTTTCTTCAGCACTCTCTTGATCGTGGGAGTGGATGCCGGCGAATCAGCGGCCGGCTTGTTGCCGAAGCTTCCGGATCAGAGCGCTTTCTTTTTAGCCCTGGGCATGGTTGCCACCACGTTCTCCATCGTGGCGGCGGCTTATCAGAGTTATCTGATGAGGGAAAAAGACTGGGGGCCCGAGCACCTCTCCACGCAGGGGCTTGACACCTTTCTGGGCATTGCCATTCTGGGTGCGATTTCGACCGTGATCCTGATGACCAGTGCGCAAGTCATCCACGGATCCGCCGAGCCGGTGTTTTCCGCTCAGGCTATGGCGCTGCAACTGGAGCCGCTGGTGGGGTCCGGCGCATTTTTTCTGTTCACGGCCGGGTTTTTCTTTGCAAGCCTCTCATCTCTGGTGGTGAATCCTCTGATCGGCGCGACGCTGCTGGTGGATGCTTTTGGAGGAGATCCCTCCATGAACAGCTTTATGGTCAAGCTCTGGACGGGCGTGGCTATGGCGGCAGGCCTGCTGGTTGTTCTCGTGTTTGGGGGATCCCCCATCGAGCTGCTGCGCGTGGCTCAGGCACTTGCCGTAGTGGCCTTCCCCCTGCTCGGTTTCCTCCTCCTATCGATCGCCGGCGACCGAAAGCTGATGGGCAAAGCCGCCAACTCGACCTTTAGCAACGTGGTCGGTGTCCTTGGCTATATCACACTGCTCGGGATCGTCCTCAACTACATCCGGCAGATTCTGGGAGAACCGTAGGTGGCCCTGCAGGGGAAAACAATCGGGGTTGTCCTGCCGGCTTATAATGCGGCGGCGACCCTGGGAAAGACTTATCAAGAGATCCCGCTCGATGTCGTGGATTTCGTCCTGCTGGTGGACGATGCCAGCCAGGATGAGACGGTCCAGGTTGCCCGCCGGCTCAATCTGAACTTCTTCGTTCATGAATCCAATAGGGGATACGGGGCCAACCAGAAGACCTGTTACCGCGAGGGGCTGAAGCTGGGCGCGGATGTTCTGGTGATGCTGCATGCCGATTACCAGTACACGCCCAGGTTGATTCCTGCGATGGTCTCAATGCTGGTCAGTGGGCATTATGATCTGGTCCTCGGCTCGCGCATTCTGGGAGGAAGGGCGTTGCAGGGAGGCATGCCCCTTTACAAGTATGTGTCCAATCGGTTCCTTACCTGTTTTGAGAACCTTCTCAGCATGGCCAAGCTTTCCGAGTACCATTCCGGTTACCGGGCGTTTACTCGAGAAGTCCTGGAAAGCCTGCCCTTGGAAGAGAATTCGGACGATTTCCTGTTTGATAATCAGATTCTCCTGCAGGCACTGTATTTCGGATTCCGTATTGGCGAAATCAGTTGTCCGACCAAGTATTTCCCGGAAGCTTCCAGCATAAACTTTCAGGCCGGTGCGCGATACGGCCTGGGAGTGCTTCAGACGGCCGTAAAATTTCGGCTGCAGAAACTCGGCCTGGCGCGATTTCCTATCTTTGATCCCCGGGGAAAGCGCTTGCAGGAATCCGAAAATGGTGGGCTAAAATAAGCCATGCGGATTGTTGTCAAGCTGGGGACCTATACCCTAAGCGCCGGAGGAGAGCGACTCAGCCATTCCCGGATGGTCGAGCTGGTCAGGCAGGTAGCTCGTCTGCGCAATGGGGGGCATGAGATGCTGGTGGTTTCTTCCGGCGCTGTATTTGCGGGACGCGAGATTCTGGGTCCGCCTTCAATCCGCAAGGACATTTCCTTCAAGCAGGTACTGGCTGCCGCAGGCCAGGTGCGGCTGATGGGTCTTTATGAAGAATTCTTCAGTCTCCACCAAGTGCCGGTTGCCCAGGCCCTGTTGACGCGCAGCGATCTGGCCGACCGCGAGCGATATCTGAACGCCCGCAACACGCTGCTCTCCCTGCTGCAACTCGGAGTCGTCCCTATCATTAATGAAAACGATGTAGTGGCGATTGAAGAGATCAAGATTGGAGACAACGACAACCTTTCCGCCCTGGTGGCCAACCTCATCGACGCCGACCTGCTGATCATCCTCACCGATCAGGCCGGGCTGTTTACGGCGGACCCGCGGGTCGATGCGGAAGCGAAACTCATTCCCGAAGTGACAGTTATCGATGAGCGGGTCAGAAATCTGGCCGGAAAGAGGGGATCGAGACTTGCCACCGGAGGGATGGTGACGAAGATACAGGCGGCCGAGCTGGCCATCCGTTCGGGGACGGAAGTGCGGATCGCCTCGGGCGCGGAAGCCGACGTATTGCTTCGAATTGTGGCCGGTGAGAGTGTGGGCACGCGCTTTTCCACAGCGGTCAGTAAAATCGAAAGTCGGAAAAGATGGATCCTGGCCGAGCCGGCTCGGGGCGATGTTTACCTGGATGAGGGAGCGGTCAAAGCTCTGCTGGGAGACGGCAAGAGCCTTCTACCGGTTGGGGTTACGGGACTGCAGGGAGAGTTCGAGCGCGGCCAGACGGTCAGGCTCCTTTCGCCTCTCAAGGACGAAGTAGCGCGCGGAATCACAAACTATGACGCGACTGACCTGAAATCGATCCTCGGCCATCACTCCAATGAAATAGCCCGCATCCTGGGATACCACTACGGGCCCGCCGTGGTTCACAGGAACAACATGGTGGTTGTTTAGTCACCCGTGGACCCTCCCC